>PAEO01000020.1 GCA_002703065.1 Flavobacteriaceae bacterium
GGCATTAGGTCCTGTTGCTGAAGTGCCACTGCTATTGTCGCTCATTTGTGCATTCATACTAAATGAGATGGTTAATGCTAAAAGTGTAAATATTTTTTTCATCCTGAATTATTTTATATATAAATTATATAGTAATCGGCTATTTTAAAAGCAAAAGATTTGAAAAAACACATGTTTTATGGATCTGATATTTTTTAATCACTTTTATTAATAAATCATAGCCAAATCAAAAACATCTTTAATTTATTATACACTTACTTTCATCTTTTAAATTTTATAATTGAAAGAATCAATTTTTTTACTATAAATTTAATTAATGGAAAAATACATAATACTTATTTTTTGCAAAGATAAGCAAGGTATTATTGCTGATTTCACCCAATCAATTTATTCAAATAACGGAAACATTACATACATAGATCAATATGTTGATAAAGAAAACAACAATTTTTTTATGAGAACTGAGATTGAATTTAATAACAAAAGTGACTTTAAAAAATTTAATTTATTTTTTGTTAATGGCCCTGTTAAAAAATATAATATTAATTATGATATTAGTTTAAAATATTATAATTCTAAGGTTGGAATATATGTTTCAAAATATAATCATTGTTTATATGATATTATAAGTAGAACAAAATCAGATGAGCTTCAAATTGAAATATCATTCATTATAAGTAATCATATTGATTTAAAAAATATTGCAGATAAATTCTCAATCCCTTTTTATCATATTCCCGTATCAAAATCAAATAAATTAGATGCTGAAAAAAAACAATTGGATATATTAAATAAGTATAATCCAGATCTGATTATATTAGCGCGCTATATGCAAATATTGGAGGATAAAGTTATTAGTAATTTTAAGAATAAAATCATTAATATTCATCATTCTTTTTTACCCGCTTTTCCTGGTGGAAGGCCTTATCACAAAGCATTTGAAAGAGGGGTTAAAATTATTGGTGCAACAAGTCATTATGTTACTAATGAACTTGATGGGGGACCAATAATTGAGCAAGATATAATTAGAATTTCACACATTCATAATATTGAATCTCTGATTAATAAAGGAAAAGATCTTGAAAAAGTAGTGCTATCACGGGCAATTAAATTACACATTGAAAAAAAAATATTAGTTCATTTGAATAAGACAGTAATCTTTAATTAATTAAATTATTTTCTTACGAAAAAAAGGTTTTTTTTGTCTTTATAAACAAATAAGGTTCCATTTTGTAATAAATGTAAGAAGCAAAAAAGCTAACCTTTTCCTTTTAAATATTTTCATTTAAATCCTTATATCTTCTTTGTAAGGAAAAGGTCCGTAGTTCAACTCTCCGCATTGGCTCTTTACTAGCCTTCCTTCAGATCTGATTTAATATCTTTTAAAACTCTGTTTAGGTACTTTTTTCTCTTACTTTCAGAAACAAAAGGTACTGACCAAAATTGTTTAGTTTTAGTAAATAATGATAATCTCCAACCAAAAACAAAAGTGTAAACACCCATCACCAATCTAAGCTTAACAGAATTAACGTATAAGGTTACAACAGGAAGTGCAGGTGCTCCATGAGTAACATATGTCCTAACTTTTTTATCTGAAAGCATTGGCTTAGGGTATGCATATAATTTGGTGATATTTATAAACCTGTAAGCAAAGCCTGGTTCAAATACTTCATCAAAAAATATTTCCATTCTAGGGGTTAATCTGAACCACCATACAGGTGAAACTATATATATTCTATTNGACCAAGTAACAAGTTTCTTGTATGATTCAATTAATTTATTTCTAGGTATTGTGAAACTATCCCTGTACAAATCAATAATATCTATTTTTTGGGTGGAATCTTTAGCTAAGTTTTCTTTTATTGTTTTGAAAATACCATTGTAGCAAAATGACTTTTTATTTGGGTGACCTATAACTATTAAATTATTCACTTTAATACATTAACCAAAGCTAATGCCAAACTTTGCATGGTTTTTGGATTAATTAAAACATGAGAAAATTTTTAATAACTTATTATCCAATAATTCTAGCTTTTATTTCATTTCTGCTTTCTGTTTCATTATGGTTTTCTGGATACAAGCTTGAAGGAATCTTTGTTGGGATTTGGGTGCCTTCTATCCTGTCTTTCTCAATAGCAATAAGACAAAGAAGAAGTGATTCTAAGCAAAAATAAGATGGACAAATTAATATTCATTATAGGTTTTATAATTTTTTCAATTTATCTTGGATGTTTGGTTTATATTATTTCAACTCAAAATAAAATTCAAGAAACCTTGGAAGATGAAGATCCAGAACTTAATAACTAATACATTAATCCTATTGCTCATATTTTCGTGTAAATTAGATAATAGTGATGTTTTTGAAGAAGAAAATCCCTTGTCTAAATGCGTTGATGGTCATGCAATGGTTGTTGTAGATGATGTTGAATATGAATATGATTGTAAAAATTATGATTTAGTTGGATTTATTTCTTTAGAAGAAATGGATGCTGAATCAGGCAATGATTGTTGGGGTTGGACAGATCCTTTAACCAAAAAAGAATATGCTCTAATGGGATTAGATAACGGTACAGCTATTATCGATATAAGCACACCAACTAATCCCAATTATCTTGGAAAAATCCCAACTGAAACAGTTCCTAGTTCATGGCGAGATTTAAAGACTTTTGAAAACCACGTCTTCATAGTAAGTGAAGCTGAAAATCATGGAATGCAAGTTTATGATTTAGAACAGCTAAGAGTTATTAATGATATTAAAAATCTAACACCATCATTTGTTTATTCAAATCANGGTAGTGCGCACAATATTGCCATTAATACTCAAACTGGATATGCATATATTGCAGGGATTGGTAGCTCGCGTAACCCAGTAGGTATTTATGCTTTAAATGTTAAAAACCCAATTGATCCAAAGCTAGTGCTGGAATATCCAGATTTTGGATATTCTCATGATGCTCAAATAGTAAATTACAATGGGCCAGACACTGATCATTTTGGAAAAGAAATATATGTGGGAAGTAATGAAAATAAAGTTGTATTTGTTGATGTTACTGACAAATCCAGCCCTATATTNATTAGTGAATTTTTTTACAATCATCAATACACTCATCAGTCATGGTTAACTGAAGACCATTCTTTTGCTTTGGTGGGTGATGAATTAGATGAGTTAGATTTAACATCTAATCCNATTGTTTTGAAGGAGAATGTAAAAACTCGAACTTTAGTAATCGATATTCGAGATTTGGATAATCCAATTTTATACTTCAATTATAATTCAGACACGAAAGCTATTGATCATAACGGTTATGTACATGACTCAAAATTTTATTTAGCAAGCTACACCTCAGGACTTAGAGTTATTGANATTTCTAATATTCANCAAAAAAATATTNTTGAAGTTGGTTATTTTGATACTCACATAGGTGATNGTCACAGTCATGACATNANANNTGATTTTAGTAANAGACAANCAGANCCANGTGAACATNNTGGTAAAAAAGGACAAGAAATAGANGCNTTTAACGGAGCCTGGAGTGTTTATCCATTTTTNAANAGNGAAAATATCATAATAAGTGATATTAACTCTGGCCTTTTTATTGTGAAAAAATCAAATTAGTTAGAACGAATTACACCTCGAGAAAATATTTTTTTTAAAAAATGATAATATTATGATATTTTTTATTATAAATTATTATATTTGCNCGCATTNAAAAACCTAAAAATCTAAAATTATGGCTAAGGAAACTTTCGATCGCTCCAAACCCCACNTAAATATTGGTACAATTGGACACGTAGATCANGGTAAAACTACTCTTACAGCTGCTATTACNNCNGTATTAGCTNNNCANGGTCTTTCTGAAACTAAAAGTTTTGATCAGATTGACAATGCTCCTGAAGAAAAAGAGAGAGGTATTACAATCAACACATCACATGTTGAATATCAAACTGCTAACAGACATTACGCACACGTAGATTGTCCTGGTCACGCAGATTATGTAAAGAATATGGTAACTGGTGCTGCTCAAATGGATGGAGCAATTTTAGTTGTTGCTGCAACTGACGGACCAATGCCACAAACAAGAGAACACATCCTATTAGGAAGACAAGTTGGTATCCCTAGAATTGTAGTTTTCTTAAATAAAGCTGATCAAGTAGATGATGAAGAGTTATTAGAACTAGTTGAGATGGAAGTTAGAGATTTATTGAACTTCTATGAGTATGATGGTGACAATGGTCCTGTTATATTAGGATCTGCACTTGGAGCTTTGAACGGTGAAGAGAAATGGGTGAATACTGTAACTGAACTAATGGAAGCAGTTGACACTTGGATTGAATTACCTAAAAGAGATGTTGAAAAAGACTTTTTAATGCCAATTGAGGATGTTTTCTCAATTACAGGTAGAGGTACAGTGGCAACTGGTAGAATTGAAACTGGTGTTGCTAATTCTGGTGATACAGTTGATATTATTGGTATGGGTGCTGAAAAACTTTCTTCTACCATTACTGGTGTTGAAATGTTTAGAAAAATATTAGATAGAGGTGAAGCTGGTGATAATGTTGGTATCCTATTAAGAGGAATTGAAAAAACTGACATTAGAAGAGGTATGGTAATTACTAAGCCAGGTTCTGTTAAGCCACATGCTAAATTTAAAGCTGAGGTTTATATCTTAAAGAAAGAAGAAGGTGGTAGACACACTCCATTCCACAATAANTACAGACCTCAGTTTTATGTGAGAACNACTGATGTTACTGGAAATATTGAGCTTCCTAANGGAGTAGAAATGGTAATGCCTGGTGATAACTTAACCATAACAGTTGAATTAATTCAGCCAATCGCTTGTAGCGTTGGATTGAGATTTGCTATCCGTGAAGGTGGTAGAACTGTTGGAGCTGGCCAGGTAACTGAAATTTTAGATTAATATTATCTTATTTGAGTGGGTGATTTTAGCCCGCTCAAATAATATGGTTGACAGGTAAGACTCACAACACACGGGTTTAGCTCAGTTGGTAGAGCACTGGTCTCCAAAACCAGGTGTCGGGAGTTCGAGTCTCTCAACCCGTGCAATTTTAAAAGATGGGAAGCATAATTAACTACATAAAGGAATCATTTAGTGAGCTCAGAGACCATGTTACGTGGACACCTCTAGTAGAGCTACAATCCAAAACTTTAGTAGTATTAGTCTTCTCTGTGATATTTGCTTTAATTATTTGGTTAGCAGATACAGTGTTAGGTGAAATCTTT
The DNA here is from genome assembly GCA_002703065.1 of Flavobacteriaceae bacterium. Taxonomy (GTDB): domain Bacteria; phylum Bacteroidota; class Bacteroidia; order Flavobacteriales; family Flavobacteriaceae; genus Eutrophosalina. Next base: position 5,243 of record PAEO01000020.1, read on the forward strand.
GAAATTTATTTTCAATTTGTATAATTATGAGTGATACTGCTGAAAAGAAATGGTATGTGATCAGAGGAATTAGTGGTCAAGAAAATAAGATTAAGGACTACATTGAAGGTGAAGTTAATAGACTTAACATTTCATCTTTTGTAGAGGACGTTATTGTTCCAACACAAAAGGTAATACAAATTCGTAATGGTAAGAAGATTAGTAAGGAAAAGGTTTACTTTCCTGGATATATTATGATTAAGGCTAATCTTACTGGTGAAATTCCACATATTATTAGATCATTCCCAAATATTTTAGGTTTTTTAGGTGAAACTAAAGGTGGAGATCCAGTTCCGTTAAGACCAACTGAAGTTAGTAGAATGCTAGGTAAAGTTGATGAACTGTCAATGGAAGGTGAAAATATTGCTATTCCATTTACAGTAGGTGAAAATATTAAAGTGATCGATGGACCTTTTAATGGTTTCAATGGAAGTATTGAAAAGGTTAATGAGGAAAAGAGAAAACTAGAAGTAATGGTTAAAATATTTGGCAGGAAAACCCCTTTGGAGTTATCCTACATGCAAGTTGAAAAAATATAAGTGTTACATATAAATCATTTTTAAGAAGCTTCCAATCTTAGAAATAAATTATTTATAAATGGCAAAAGAAGTACAAAAAGTTTTAAAATTACAAATTAGAGGCGGTGCTGCAAATCCATCACCACCAGTAGGTCCTGCATTAGGAGCTGCGGGTGTTAATATTATGGAGTTTTGTAAGCAGTTTAATGCTAGAACTCAAGATAAACCAGGTAAAATTGTTCCTGTTGTTATATCTGTTTTTGCTGATAAATCTTTCGAGTTTGTAATTAAAACACCACCTGCAGCTGCACAGCTGTTAGAAGCAGCAAAAGTTAAAAAAGGATCTGGTGAACCAAACAGAAATAAAGTAGCATCTGTTACTTGGGAACAGATNAAAGTTATTGCAGAAGATAAAATGGTTGATCTAAACGCTTTTACAGTTGAATCTGCTATGAAAATGATTGCTGGAACTGCTAGATCAATGGGGTTAAACGTAAAAGGACAAGCTCCTTTCTAATTTATTTATATGGCTAAATTGACAAAAAATAGAAAAGATTCTTTATCAAAGTTTGATAANGATAAGTTGTATAGTTTAGAAGAAGCGTCTAACATAATCAAGGATTTTTCATCACTTAAATTTGATTCATCGGTTGATATTGCTGTCAACCTTGGTGTTGATCCTAGAAAAGCTGATCAAAACGTTAGAGGAGTTGTGAAACTTCCAAATGGAACAGGTAAAGATGTTAAAGTTCTTGCANTAGTAACACCTGACAAGGAGGATGAAGCAAAAAAAGCGGGAGCTGATCTTGTTGGATTAGATGAATATATCAAGAAAATTCAAGGTGGATGGACTGATATCGATGTAATAATTACTATGCCTAGCATCATGGGTAAGTTAGGTCCACTAGGTAAAGTTTTAGGACCTAGAGGATTAATGCCTAATCCAAAAACTGGNACTGTTACTATGAATGTTGGTAAGGCTGTTGAAGAAGTAAAAGCAGGAAAGATTGATTTTAAAGTTGAAAAAAATGGAATAGTACATGTTTCAATTGGTAAAATTTCTTTTGAATCTGATAAAATATTAGATAATGCAAGAGAAGTTCTTAACCATCTTCTTAAAATCAAACCTTCATCATCAAAGGGTGTTTACATGAAAAGTATTTCTATGTCCAGTACTATGAGTCCTGGTATAAAAATTGACACTAATACTATTTAATATGACTAGAGAAGAAAAAGCGAATATTATTCAAAGTATAAAAACTGATCTAGATGCTAGTTCATCTATTTATATTACTGATTGCTCTGGTCTAGATGCTACAACTACATCTAAATTACGTAGAGCATGCTTTAAGTCCAATATCAGACTCTCCATTGTTAAAAATACACTTTTAACAAGAGCTATGGATGAGGGTGATAAGGATTTTGGCGAGTTAAAATCAGTATTGAAAGGGAATACAGCTTTAATGTATTCTGAAGTTGGAAATGCACCAGCAAAGGTTATAAAAGATTTCAGAAAAAAATCTGAAAAACCAATTTTGAAAGGTGCATTTGTTGAAGAATCGATTTATTTAGGTGATGATTTGCTTGAAACATTAGTAAATATTAAGTCTAAAGAAGAATTGTTAGGTGAAGTAATCTCACTTCTTCAATCACCAGCTAAAAACTTAATTTCCGCTCTAAAATCGAGTGGATCAACTATCAGTGGTGTTCTAAAAACACTTTCTGAAAAAAATGAAAATAATTAATAAAATAACTTAAATAANATAAAATGGCAGATTTAAAAGANTTTGCAGAAAAATTAGTAAACTTAACAGTAAAGGAAGTTAACGAGCTTGCNGATATNCTNAANNANGANTATGGTATCGAGCCTGCAGCTGCNGCNGCAGTTGTTGCNGNTCCTGCANCNGGAGGNGGCGGAGANGCAGCTGCTTNNGANCAATCAGAATTNACTGTTGTATTAAAAGCAGCTGGTGGTTCAAAATTAGCAGTTGTTAAACTAGTTAAAGAACTTACTGGATTAGGTTTAAAAGAAGCTAAAGAACTTGTTGANAATGCNCCAAGTAACATCAAAGAAGNTGTAGCTAAAGANGAAGCTGAAGGGTTAAAATCATCTTTNGAAGAAGCTGGNGCTGAGGTTGAGCTNAAGTANTANCNACTTAGCTCAATCCTNTATTNCAGGAAANTNCTGATCAATTGTTCTTNAACTTAATTTAAATTTAATGAGTCTATCAAACAGAATTAACTTTGCANCTTCATCAGANGGNTTAGANTATCCAGATTTNNTAGATATTCAAATCAANTCTTTTNAAGATTTTTTTCAGTTAGAAACTAANTCTNACGAAAGAAGTGATGAAGGTCTATATAAAACTTTTTTAGAAAACTTTCCAATCTCAGATGCTAGGAACCAATTTGTTTTAGAGTTTCTGGATTACTTTGTTGATCCNCCTAGNTANAGTNTACNNGAGTGTATAGAAAGAGGTCTAACTTACAGNGTTCCNCTTAAAGCTAGANTGAAATTNTATTGTACAGATCCTGANCATGAGGATTTTGAAACTATTGTNCAAGATGTTTANCTNGGAGTTATTCCTTANATGACGTCTAGTGGAACATTTATNATTAATGGTGCTGAAAGAGTTGTTGTTTCNCANTTGCATAGATCACCTGGAGTTTTCTTNGGTCAATCTTTNCATGCTAANGGAACNAAATTATATTCNGCTAGAGTAATTCCTTTTAAAGGNTCATGGATTGANTTTGCNTCAGATATCAATGGNGTAATGTANGCTTANATTGATAGAAAAAAGAAGTTGCCNGTNACAACACTTCTTAGATCAATTGGTTATGAAAGAGATAAAGANATTCTTGAAATTTTNGGNCTTGCNGAAGAAATTAAAGCNACAAAAGCAANNTTAAAGAANGTAATNGGAAGAAAGTTAGCAGCNAGNGTTCTTAANACTTGGTTTGAGGATTTTGTTGATGAAGATACTGGAGANGTTATTTCAATTGAAAGAAATGAAGTTNTATTAGATAGAGATACTGTTATTGANAAGGAAAATATTGAAGTTATNATNGAAANNAATGCNAANACAATTCTTCTNAANAAAGAAGAAGGTGATGGTAATGAATATTCTGTTATTTTAAATACNTTACAAAAAGATCCTACGAATTCTGANAANGANGCAGTTGAGCATATNTANAGACAACTTAGAAANGCTGAACCNCCTGATGAAGAGACTGCTAGAGGAATTATAGATAAANTNTTCTTTTCCGATCAAAGATANAATCTTGGAGANGTTGGTAGGTATAGAATGAATAAGAAGCTNGGTCTTGATGTAGATATGGAGAATCTTGTTTTGACTAAAGACGATATNATNACNATAATNAAGTTTTTAATTGAGTTAATTAACTCAAAAGCTGAAATTGANGATATTGANCANCTTTCAAACAGAAGAGTTAGAACTGTTGGTGAGCAGNTATCATCACAATTTGGAGTNGGNCTTTCAAGAATGNCTCGNACAATNAGAGAAAGAATGAATGTNAGAGACAACGANGTNTTTACNCCTATNGATNTGATTAATGCTAANACATTNTCNTCNGTGATTAANACNTTCTTTGGTACAAACCAACTTTCACAATTTATGGATCAAACAAATCCATTAGCTGAGTTAACTCANAAAAGAAGACTNTCAGCTNTAGGGCCAGGTGGTTTATCAAGAGAAAGAGCNGGNTTNGAAGTNAGAGATGTACATTACACTCACTACGGNAGNNTATGTCCAATTGAAACNCCTGAAGGACCTAACATTGGATTAATATCATCACTTAGTGTNTTTGCTAAGGTAAATAANCTTGGNTTTATAGAAACACCATANAGGGAAGTTAANNATGGAGTTATAGATATNAANAATTANAANTACCTATCTGCTGANGAAGAAGAAGGTAAATTAATTACACAAGCNAATATTGAAAAAGGTAAAGANGGTAAAATATTAGCTGACAAAGTAATAGCTAGGCTTGAAGCAGATTATCCTGTNGTNAGTCCNAAAGATGTAAATTATATTGATGTTGCNCCTAANCAAATTGCTTCAATTTCTGCNTCATTAATTCCTTTNNTGGAGCATGATGATGCNAACAGAGCTTTNATGGGTTCTAATATGATGCGTCAATCTGTTCCATTAATGAAACCTGAATCNCCNATTGTTGGAACAGGTTTAGAAAATCAAGTNGCATCNGATTCNAGAGTNNTNTTAAATGCAGATAAAGATGGTGTTGTAACATACGTTGATTCTCAAAAAATNANNATAAAGTACAAGATGAATGAAGATGAAAAACTTACATCTTTTGNNTCTGATGAAAAAACNTACTCNCTNATTAAATTCAGAAAAACAAACCAAGGTACATGTATCAANCTTAAGCCTATTGTNAAAAAAGGCGATAAGGTAGCAAAAGGNCAAGTTCTTTGTGAGGGTTATGCAACATCANATGGTGANTTGGCANTAGGTAGAAANCTAAAAGTTGCTTTCATGCCATGGAAAGGTTANAATTTTGAGGATGCTATTGTTATNTCTGAAANAGTNGTNAGAGATGATTATTTTACATCNNTTCACATAGATGAATANTCTATTGATGTNNGAGATACNAAATTNGGNATGGAGGAGTTAACNAGTGATATTCCNAATGTTAGTGAGGAAGCTACTAGTNANCTTGANGAAAATGGAATGATNAGAATTGGTGCAGAAGTAAAAGCAGGTGATATTTTNATTGGAAAAATNACNCCNAAAGGTGAATCAGANCCNACACCTGAAGAAAAACTTNTAAGAGCTATTTTTGGTGATAAAGCTGGNGATGTAAAGGANGCATCANTNAAAGCATCTCCATCNTTGAAAGGAATTGTAATTGATAAAAAATTGTTTGAAAGAACAATTAAAGATAAAAGAAGAAGAGCNGATGATAAAGAATTATTGAAACAGCTTGAGNTNAAATATNATCTTCAGTTNANTGAATTAAAATCTNTNTTGNTTGATAAACTTTANAAGATTTTAAGTGGNAAGACTTGNCAAGGAATTTTTAATGATTTAGGTGAAGANGTTATTCCNAAAGGAAAAAAATATTCNCANAAACTATTGAANGAGGTNGACGATTATATTCANTTAACTGAAACTAACTGGNNTGTAGATTCAAAAACTACTGAAATGGCNTCTNNGTTGTTACATAACTACAGAATNAAAGAAAATGATTTACAAGGTATGTTAAGAAGAGAGAAGTTTACAATTTCTGTAGGTGATGAATTGCCTGCAGGGGTNATGAAGTTAGCTAANGTTTATATNGCNAANAAAAGAAAATTNAAAGTTGGNGATAAAATGGCAGGTAGGCATGGTAATAAGGGTATTGTTGCNAGAATTGTNAGACAAGAAGATATGCCNTTTTTNGAAGANGGAACACCTGTAGANATTGTTCTNAATCCNCTTGGTGTACCNTCAAGAATGAATATTGGTCAGATTTATGAAACTGTTCTTGGTTGGGCTGGTCTNAACTTAGGNAGAAAATTCTCAACACCAATTTTTGATGGTGCTACTTTAGATCAAATTAATGAATTNACNGANGAAGCTGGTGTTCCTAGATTTGGTCATACTTACTTATACGACGGNGGTACTGGTGAAAAGTTTGATCAACCTGCCACGGTTGGTGTAATNTATATGCTAAAACTAGGTCANATGGTTGAAGATAAAATGCACTCAAGATCTATTGGTCCATACTCATTAATNACNCAGCANCCACTTGGTGGTAAAGCNCANTTTGGTGGACAAAGATTTGGTGAAATGGANGTNTGGGCGTTNGAAGCTTACGGTGCNTCNAGTACANTNCAGGAAGTTTTAACAATTAAATCAGATGATGTAATNGGAAGAGCTAAAGCATATGAAGCGATAGTAAAAGGTGAAAAAATGCCTGATGCAGGATTGCCTGAATCGTTTAATGTTTTAATGCATGAATTAAAAGGACTAGGATTAGATATTAGATTAGAAGAATAAATACAAAATCATTTATGGAAATTAANAAAANAAAAAAATTTAATAAAATCTCTATAGGNTTAGCATCNCCTGAANCAATTTTATCTGCTTCAAGAGGAGAGGTTTTNAANCCTGAAACTATTAATTATAGAACTCACAANCCTGAAAGAGATGGATTATTTTGCGAAAGAATTTTTGGTCCTGTTAAAGATTATGAGTGTGCTTGTGGAAAATANAAGAGGATTAGATATAAAGGAATTATNTGTGATAGATGTGGAGTTGAAGTAACTGAAAAGAAAGTAAGAAGAGATAGAGTTGGACANATTAATTTAGTTGTCCCTGTTGCTCATATNTGGTATTTTAAATCACTTCCAAACAAAATNGGTTATTTATTAGGATTACCNACTAAGAAATTGGACATGATNATATATTATGAGAGATATGTTNTNGTTCAACCTGGTCTTGCNGTTGATNCNGANGGTANCCCTNTAAANAAAATGGATTTTCTNACNGAGGAGGAATATTTAAATATNATGGAATCTCTNCCTCANGAAAATCAATTTTTNGAGNATAGTGATCCAAATAAATTTATNGCNAAAATGGGGGCTGAGTGTNTNATNGAGTTACTTTCTAGAATTGATTTAGANGAACTTTCATATGAACTNAGACATAAGGCTAATAATGAAACNTCAAANCAAAGAAAAACTGAAGCNNTAAAAAGGNTACAAGTGGTTGAATCTTTTAGAGAAGGAAATGATAANAGAGAGAATAANCCTGANTGGATGATATTAAAAGCAATTCCTGTNATNCCACCNGAACTAAGACCNTTAGTTCCACTTGATGGNGGTAGGTTTGCTACNTCTGATTTAAATGATTTATANAGAAGAGTTATTATTAGAAANAATAGGCTNAAAAGATTAGTGGAAATNAANGCTCCTGAAGTTATTTTAAGAAATGAGAAAAGAATGCTNCAAGAATCAGTTGATTCACTATTTGATAATACAAGAAAATCNTCTGCTGTTAAAACTGAAGCTAANAGNCCTCTNAAATCACTTTCAGATTCNTTGAAAGGTAANCAAGGTAGGTTTAGACAAAATCTGTTAGGAAAGCGTGTNGATTANTCTGCTCGATCAGTTATTGTTGGNGGGCCAACTCTNAAACTTTATGAATGNGGAATNCCNAAGGANATGGCAGCNGAACTATANAAACCTTTNATNGTNAAAAAGTTAATTGANAGGGGAATTGTAAAAACTGTTAAATCTGCAAAAAAAATAATTGATAAAAGAGAACCAATTGTATGGGATATCTTAGAAAACGTTTTAAAAGGACATCCTGTTCTCTTGAACAGAGCTCCTACATTACANAGATTAGGNATCCAAGCTTTTCAACCTCAATTAATTGAAGGTAAGGCTATACAGGTTCATCCATTAGTTTGTACTGCATTTAATGCTGACTTTGATGGAGATCAAATGGCAGTNCACCTTCCTTTAGGNCCTGAGGCAATATTAGAAGCTCAATTACTTATGTTAGCTTCTCATAATATTCTNAATCCAGCAAATGGTTCNCCAATTACTGTNCCATCTCANGATATGATTTTAGGTCTTTATTANATGACNAAAAAGAAAATNTCAACAAAAGANAACNCAGTAAAAGGTNAAGGTTTNATTTTTTATTCATCTGAAGAAGTTAANATAGCNTTNAATGAAAATAAAGTTGATTTGAATGCTGCAATCAAAGTAAGANTTAAAGANTTAAATGATTCTGGNGAATTAGAAACTAAGCTTNTNGAAACTACTGTAGGTAGNGTTNTGTTTAATGAAGTTGTNCCTGAAAAAGCTGGNTANATTAATAAAGTNCTTAATAAAAAAGCTCTTCGTGGAATTATTGGTAATATTCTCAAAAAAACAAGTGTTCCTGAAACAGCTGAGTTTCTNGATAAGATCAAGGATATGGGATTCNCCTTTGCNTTNAAAGGTGGNTTATCNTTTAGTTTAGGTGATATNATTATNCCAGATGAAAAGAATACGATGGTTGACTCTGCTAATAAAGAAGTTGATGCAATTGTNGCCAACTATAACATGGGATTGATTACTAANAATGAAAGGTATAATCAAGTTATTGACGTTTGGACTTCATCAAATGCTTCNCTAACTGANCTTGCAATGAAAAGAATTAGCGAAGATCAGCAAGGTTTTAACTCNGTATATATGATGCTTGATTCTGGAGCAAGAGGATCNAAAGAACAGATTAGACAGTTAACAGGTATGAGAGGTCTNATGGCTAAACCTAAAAAAGCTAGTTCTGGTGGTGGAGAAATTATTGAAAACCCCATTTTATCTAACTTTAAGGAAGGTCTATCAATTTTAGAATATTTCATTTCAACTCACGGTGCTAGAAAAGGTCTTGCGGANACTGCNTTAAAAACTGCTGATGCTGGTTATTTAACTAGAAGACTTCATGATGTTGCNCAGGATGTAGTAGTACATTCTGAAGATTGTGGTACTNTAAGAGGNNTCACTGTTGAAGCATTAAAGAAAAATGAAGAAATAGTNGAACCATTGGGCGATAGAATTTTAGGNAGAGTTTCTCTTCATGATGTTTACAACCCACTTAATNACGAAATTATTGTAAAAGCAGGANAACATATTGATGATGATATTGTNAGAGCAATTGAAGATTCACCTGTAGNTAAAGTTGAAGTTAGATCTCCTTTAACATGTGAAGCNAAGAGAGGAATTTGTGNAAAGTGTTATGGAAGAAATTTAGCTANTGGTAAAATGGTTCAAATTGGAGAAGCTGTTGGAGTTATCGCTGCTCAATCAATTGGTGAGCCTGGAACCCAGTTAACATTAAGAACATTCCATGTAGGTGGTATNGCAGGTAATATTTCGGAAGAAAATAGTTTGTCTGCAAAATTTGATGGTATTACTGAAATTGAAGATTTAAAAACTGTAAAGTCNAAAGATAATGANGGTAAAACNATNGATTTAGTTTTATCNAGAACNTGNGANATTAAAATTTTAGATGAAAAAACTGGNNTTGTTCTAAGNTCTAATATAATCCCTTATGGATCTTCTNTTTNTGTTAAGAATGGNAAGAANATTAAAAAAGGTGATGTGATTTGTANTTGGGATCCTTANAANGGTGTTATAATTTCNGAATTTGGTGGTAATGTACAGTATGAAAATATTGAGAAAGGNCTTACTTNTCAAGTNGAAATTGATGAACAAACNGGTTTTAAAGAAAAAGTAATTACTGAATCTAGAAANAAAAAANTAATACCNTCNCTTCTAATTAATGANAAAAANGGCANGAATTTAATTANNTATAANTTACCTGTTGGAGCTCACTTAATAGTTGATGATGNNGAATCNGTTNATCAAGGAAAAATTTTAGTTAAGATTCCNAGAAAATCAGCTAAGTCTGGTGATATTACTGGNGGACTTCCAAGAGTTACTGAACTNTTNGAAGCAAGAAATCCATCTAATCCTGCTGTTGTTAGTGAAGTTGATGGTGTTGTTTCTTTTGGAAAAATCAAAAGAGGTAACCGAGAGATAATTGTTGAAACAAGAACTGGGGANATNAAAAAATANTTAGTTAAACTTTCNAATCAAATACTNGTTCANGAAAATGATTTTGTAAAAGCTGGAATGCCTCTTTCTGATGGTTCAATAACTCCTAATGATATTTTAAAGATTAAAGGTCCCTCAGCTGTACAACAATACCTTGTTAATGAGGTTCAAGAAGTTTATAGATTACAAGGNGTAAAAATAAGNGANAAGCATTTTGAAGTNATCATTAGNCAGATGATGCAAAAGGTTCAAGTTCAGGATGCTGGTGATACAACATTTTTGGAAAANCAACTNGTTCATAAAAAGGAATTTATAGTTGAAAATGATAATCTTTACGGAAAAAAAGTTATAGAGTCTGCAGGTGATTCCTTAAAATTAAAAGAAGGACAAATTGTATCTGCAAGAGAGCTAAGAGATGAAAATTCGATTTTAAAAAGAGAAGATAAAAATCTTGTAACTGCTCGTGATGCTGTTAACGCTACGGCAACTCCAATTTTACAAGGAATAACTAGAGCTTCATTACAAACTAAATCATTTATATCAGCCGCTTCATTCCAAGAAACTACTAAAGTTTTAAATGAAGCTGCAATAAATGGCAAGATAGATTCTTTAGATGGGTTAAAAGAGAATGTAATTGTGGGGCACAAGATACCTGCTGGTACTGGTAACAGAGAGTTTGATGATGTAATTGTTGGATATACTGACGAATATGAAGAACTTATTGAAAGTAAACGTATAAGGTTTGGTGATGAGTAATGACAATAAAAAGAATATCAATATTGAGCTTGATGAAAACATCGCTCAAGGTTCATATTCAAATCTTGTTGTTGTAAATCACTCACCAACCGAGTTTGTTTTAGACTTCATAAATATTATGCCTGGAACACCAAAAGCAAAAGTTAAATCTAGAATTATCTTAACTCCAGAACATACAAAAAAGTTTTTGAATGCTCTTTCTGACAATTTAAATAAATATGAAATGAACCATGGTCCTGTAAAAGAATTTAAAAAGGAATTTATTCCTTTAAATTTTGGTCCAAAAGGTGAAGCATAACTAAAATTCAGACTTTTCGTGAAAAACTAACTTATCAAACTTTTGTTTGGTGTGAGCTAGAGTAAACAAGGAGTCAGATAAAAAAACTTTTTTGTTTTCTTTATCAAGGGCTATAAATTTCTGTTTTTGTCTCATAAAATCCTCTAGTTGTGTTTTGTCTGATTTTTTTTCATCAATCCAACACGCTTTACTTATATTAATGTTTTCATAAGAACATTTTGCTCCATACTCATGTTCTAATCTGTATTTTATAACATCAAATTGTAAAACTCCCACTGTACCAATAATCTTTCTACCATTAATAGTAAGAGTGAACAATTGTGCTACTCCTTCATCCATTAATTGTAAAATGCCCTTACTTAATTGTTTTGATTTCATTGGATCTTGATTAATTATGTATTTAAAGTTTTCTGGAGAAAAACTTGGTATTCCAACAAATTCAAGATCTTCCCCCTCAGAAAATGAATCACCTATTTTAAAATTTCCTGTATCGTGTACCCCAATAATGTCACCAGGGTAAGATATATCTATTATTTCCTTTTTATCAGCAAAAAATGAATTTGGGCTACTAAATCTTATTTTCTTTCCACTTCTTACATGGAAATACATGGTGTTCCTTTTGAATTGACCAGAAACTATTTTGATAAAAGAAAGCCTATCACGATGTTTAGGATCCATGTTAGCATGAATTTTAAATATAAAGCCACTAAACTTAGTCTCCTTAGGTTTAACTATTCTATTTTTTGTTTCTTTAGGGCCCGGAGGTGGTGCATACTTAGAAAAATAATCAAGCATAACCTTTATACCTGAATTATTGAGTGCAGAACCAAAAAATACAGGTTGGATTTTACATTTTAAATAATCATCAAATGAAAATTTTGGATAAATTCCTTTGAGAATATCAATTTCTTCACTAATATTTTTTGATGATTCTTTATTTATTAAATCAGGTTTGTTATAAATTTCATTTAGTTTTAATTCTGAACCATCATTTAGTTTAACTGTTTCACTTAAAAGGTCAATAATTCCTGAATAATCATATCCTAGACCGATTGGATATGTTATTGGAGAAACTTTGAANTTTAATTTTTTTTCTAATTCATCAAACAAGTCAAATTGATCTTTACCTTCTCTATCACATTTATTAATAAATATCATAATAGGTATATTTCTCATTTGACAAACTTTTACGAGTTTTTCTGTTTGTTCTTCAACTCCTTTAGCAACATCTATTACAACAATTACACTATCAACAGCAGTTAAAGTTCTAAATGTATCTTCAGCAAAATCTTTATGACCAGGGGTGTCAAGAATATTTATTTTTTTTCCTTGATAATTAAATGAAAGAACTGATGTTGATACAGATATTCCTCTTTGTTTTTCAATTTCCATAAAATCACTGGTAGCAGTTTTTTTAATTTTATTTGATTTTACTGCTCCTGCTTCATTTATAGCACCTCCGAACAAAAGTAATTTTTCAGTTAAAGTAGTTTTACCAGCATCAGGGTGAGAAATTATACCAAAAGTTCTTCTTATATCTATATTTGATTCTAAATTCATTATNGATCGCAAAAATAGCACCTTATTTGTATGTTTAAAATCTAATTCTAGTAAATTTGAAAATATGTCAAAAAATGTAATTTTAGTAGATTTAGAGAACAATCAAATTGGAGTCGAAGAAAAGATTTTAGCTCACAAAAAGAAATTACTTCACAGAGCTTTTTCAATTTTCCTTTTTAATGACAAAAATGAAATATTACTTCAGAAAAGAGCACCGCACAAGTATCATTCAGGGAATTTATGGACCAATACTTGCTGTAGTCATCCTTATGAGGGAAGGACATTACTAGAATGTGCAAACCAGAGATTAATTGAAGAAATGGGAATAGATACTAAATTATCTGAAATTTTTTCCTTTGTCTATAGAGAAGATTTTGATAATGGNCTTACAGAATATGAATATGATCATGTAATTTTTGGTAGATACTCTAAAAATCCTGTTCTAAATCCTGATGAAGCAATTGATTTTAAATGGATTTCAGCTGAAAATCTTAAAGTAGAAATTTCAAATAATCCTGAAAATTTTACAGCTTGGTTGAAAGTTATATTTAAGGATCATTATAAATATTTTAACAATTATGAAAATTACAATTTGTAGAAAAAGTCATTTTAATGCAGCTCACAAGCTGTATAACCCAATTTGGTCTAAAGAAAAAAATCTGGATGTTTTTGGAAGGTGTAGTTATGAAAATTATCATGGACATAACTATGAACTAATTGTGAAATTTGAAGGTGAAATAGATCAAGATACTGGGATGGTTATGGACTTGAGTGATCTAAAAAAAATTATAGTTAGAGAAGTTGAAGATGTTTTAGATCATAAAAACTTAAATCTCGATATAGATTATTTTAAAGATAAAATTCCATCANCTGAAAATTTAGCAGTTTTTATTTGGAATAAGCTAAATGATACAATTGAGCTTGAGGGTAAGCTTTCAATTGTGCTTTATGAAACACCTAGAAATTTTGTTGAGTATTCTGGAGGCTAAATCGAAAGTAATTTTTTCAGATTTTCAGCATACTTAGATTTCTTAATATCATCACTTAAAGATTTATATATTGTATCCATTATCTTTTTTGATTCCTTTAAATCTGTAATCGCGATATAAGGAGATACTTCAAAATCAGAATGTCTTAATGCAAAATTAGCATTATATAAAAATTGTCTTTTATTCAAACTGATCAACATCTCATCAATTTTTGCTAAACTATCTTCATCAACTTGATTATTTACTTCAAATGATGTCTTAATAAGATCTAATTTTTGGTCATTAAATTTGCGATTGAAAGCAACATAATCTCGTAATAGGGAATCGTTTTTAGANCCCGAAACATTAATTTCATACCCAAATTTATCCAATGAAGAGACTACTTTAATCTTTTTTTGTTCAGCAAAAAAAGATAGTGTCTTGTATGAATTACCATCATTAAGAATTAGATCCACATATAAAATTTGAGGCTCAGAAAGGTTACTTTTAAATTTTACTAAATTATCACCTTTTACAAATACAGAGTCAATTATAACACCTGTACTATCATTAACTTTTGATAAAATAACTTTTCCTTTTTTTAAACCTTTTATTTCAAGCTCTAATTCAAAATTATTGGTTGAGCTACATGAAATAAAAAAAACACTAAGCAGAATTAATCTNAAATACATTTATCAAAACTAATTAAAAGTATATTTATTTGATAAGATCAAAGCTTCTTTTTATGAAATTAGTTAAATCTTGACCTTTTAAAAGGTTTTGAGATAATTTAGCTAGATCTAACGATTGATTAATCAATCGTTCTCTCTTGTTTTTTGTCTTTGTATTTAGAATATTCNTTATAAGNTCGCTATTAGTATTAACAACAAGATTATAGATCTCAGGCATATTTCCAAACATCCCACCACCTCCAGTAGCTTGCATGTCTTTCATTCTTCTCATAAACTCAGGAAGAGTTATCATAAATGGCGGAGTATTACTGTCAGAAGCTTCAAGTTGAATTGTAAATTTTTCTTTTGGAATAATCTCCTCTAGGTATGAATTTAATGTTTCCTTTTCCTTTTCGTTTAGTTTAGAGATATTCTCCTCTTCCTTTTTAATAAGATTTTCAATTGTATCAGAATCTACTCTTGCAAAAGAAATTTTTTCTTTAGTTGTCTCTAGTTTTTGTAATAAGTGAGAAATTATAGGAGAGTCTAAAAGTAACACTTTATACCCTTTATCTTCAGCTATTCTTATAAATGAATCTTGTTCTTTAACATTTGTAGAATAAAGAATTACTGTCTTACCATCCTTATCAGTCTGATTATCTTTGATTTCTTCAATCAGTTCATCATAAGTAAAGTATTTACTATCCGTTGTTGGATAAAGTGAGAATTTTTCAGCTTTTTCAAAGAATTTTTCTTCACTCAACATTCCATATTCAATTATAACTTTGATGTCATTCCACTTTTCCTCAAACATTTTTCTATCCTTTTTGAATAAAGAATTTAATTTATCAGCAACTTTTCTAGTTATATAATTAGTAATTTTTTTGACTGCAGAATCAACTTGTAAGTAACTTCTTGAAACATTAAGTGGAATATCAGGTGAATCGATAACACCTCTCAATAGTGTTAAAAACTCAGGAACAATTCCTTCAACATTATCAGTAACAAAAACTTGATTCTGATATAGTTGGATTTTATCCTTTTGAAGATTAATATCATTAGATAATTTTGGAAAGTAAAGAATACCAGTTAAATTGAATGGATAATCTACATTTAGATGAATATTAAAAAGAGGTTCTTCAAAATTCATCGGGTATAAATCTCTATAGAATTGCTTGTAATCCTCGTCCTTTAATTCAGAAGGTTGTTTTGTCCAAGCTGGTTCAGTAATATTTATAATATCATCGACTTGTTCCTTTATTTCTTTTTTATCATCACCCTCACCTTCATTTCTAGTTATTTCTTTAGTTCCAAACTTTATAGGAATTGGCATAAACCTATTATATTTTTTAAGTAAATCTCTTATTTTAGATTCCTCCAAATAATCTTTAGAGTCTTTAGAAATATTTAAAATTATTTCAGTTCCAACTTCTTTTTTGTTATGTTTTTTAAGAGTAAATTCCGGTGAACCATCACAAGACCAATGAATCGCACTTTCATCTTTGTATGATTTAGAAATGATTTCAACTTTATCAGCAACCATAAATGCAGAATAAAACCCTAAACCAAAATGGCCTATAATTCCACTGTCTTTAGCAGTATCTTTATACTTTTCTAAAAATTCTTCAGCTCCTGAAAAAGCTACTTCATTAATATATTTTTTAACTTCTTCCGCAGTCATTCCAATTCCTTGGTCAATAATATGTAGTTTTTTTCCTTTTTTATCGACCTTAACTTCAATCAATGGGTTTTCTACATTAACTTTTGATTCGCCAATGTTAGAAAGGTGTTTTAATTTTAGTGTTGCATCAGTTGCATTTGAAATTAACTCTCTTAAAAAAATTTCTTGATCGCTATATAAAAACTTTTTAATTAGCGGGAATATGTTTTCAACTGAAACATTGATTTTACCTTTACTCATAGTATTTTATATTGTTCTAAATCTTCTGTATTGATTAAACTTCATTCTTTTGGAGTTTCCCATAAATTTAGTTGAACTAACTCTATTATTAAATTCATTTCTAATTGAATTTAATTGTGAATTTCCATTATCTTGTTCAAATATTCAAATGATATACCAAATATTTTTTGATGACAAAATGACATTTATTNTNTATCANTATGTATAATTCAAAAATTTCAGGTCTAGGATATTATGTTCCCNACAACATTGTNACAAATGATGANCTCTCAAAAATTATGGACACCTCCGATGATTGGATNAAGGAAAGAACAGGGATNCATCAAAGACGTTGGATTGAAAAGAANAGTGGAGATACTACTTCTGTCATGGGAGTNAAAGCAGCTGAAATGGCAATTAAAAATGCTGGTATAACAAAAGANGANATTGANTTTATCGTNTTTGCGACTNTAAGTCCTGATTATTTTTTTCCAGGTGGGGGTGTGATGNTTCAAGANATGATGAATATGGGTACNATAGGGGCATTGGATGTNAGAAATCAATGTTCTGGATTTATTTATGCATTATCAACTGCTGATCAATTTATAAAAACTGGAATGTACAANAATGTTTTAGTNATTGGATCNGAAACACATAGTCNTGGATTAGATAAAACAACNAGAGGNAGAGGAGTTTCTGTAATTTTTGGAGATGGTGCNGGTGCAGTAGTNCTTTCNAGAGANGAAAANAATTCAAAAGGAATTCTTTCAACTCATNTNCATTCAGAGGGNAAACATGCNAAAGANCTTTCATTNATTTCACCGGGTNTAGGAACTAGATGGGTTACAGATATTGTTGAAGATAATGACCCAAATGATGAAAGCTATTACCCNTATATGAATGGTCAATTTGTTTTTAAAAATGCAGTTGTAAGATTTTNNGAAGTNATTAATGANGCCTTAAATAAAAATAATTTAACTAAAAAGNATATAAAATTNCTTGTTCCTCACCAGGCNAACCTAAGAATTTCTCAANTCATTCAAAGAAAATTTNAACTTANTGATNATCAGGTTTATAATAANATCATGAAATATGGAAATACNACAGCAGCCTCTATACCNATTGCTTTAGCTGAAGCTCATCAGGATGGTCATATAAANAAGAATGATATTNTTTTATTAGCNGCCTTCGGAAGTGGATTCACNTGGGGAAGTGCTTTAATTAGATGGTGATTTTTTNATAAAATGTAAACCAATAAATGTGATTAATCCATTAATTGGAAGTAATTCATATCCTATNANNTAACCACCTANNAACTCTGAGGGAATTTNACNTAATAAAAACACAGCAATTACTGACAAACNGCATACAATAATNGANTATTTGTCTTTTATTTTATGNTTAGTTAATATNCCAAAAGCAAATAAACCTANCANTGGACCGTATGTGTAACCNGCAACTGTAAGTAATCCATCAATTACATTTGTGTTTAGTANATGTTTGTAAGAAATNATAANTAAAACTAAAATAAAACTCATNAGGATNTGAGTTCTGAATCTTAGTTTTTTTTGATCATTCTCACTNTTTTCACTAATATTTAAAAAATCTATACAAAAAGATGTTGTTAATGANGTTANTGCACTGTCGGCACTACTGTAGGCAGCTGCAATNAGCCCAAGTAAAAAAGTAATTCCAATTAATATTCCTAAATCAGAGTTAAGTGCAATTTCTGGAAACAGTAAATCAGTATTTATATCGCCATTTAAAACCGGGATATTTATTCCGTTTTTATTAGAATATATGTATAAAAGTGCACCAAGTAAAAGAAATATAAACGTTACTATTGTTAAAACAAAGCTGAAAACGACCATGTTTTTTTTAGCCTCATTTAAGTTTTTACATGTCAAATTCTTTTGCATCATATCTTGATCTAGGCCAGTCATACATATAGTAATGAACATTCCTCCAATAAATGATTTTACAAAGTGATTTCTNTCAAGAAAGTTGTCAAAAATAAAAATATTTGAATAGCTTTTTAATTCCTCTGATCTAATAAAATCAGACATAGACCAACCAATTTCTTTATTAATTAAAAATATAGATAAGCCTACTGCTAAGATCATTAAGAATGTTTGTATAGTATCTGTCCATACAACTGTTTTGATTCCTCCTCTAAAAGTGTAGATCCATATTAATAGAATTGAAAAACACACAGTAATCTCAAATGGAATATTCCAGGAATCAAAAATGAATTTTTGTAAAACAATTGCAACAAGATATAATCTAAATGCTGCTCCTATTATCCTTGAAATAAAAAAGAAAAGAGCACCTGTTTTATGAGAAATAGTTCCAAGTCTGTTTCCCAAGTACTCATAAATCGATGTAACNTTGTTTTTATAATAAATTGGTAAAAGAATATAAGCAACGANAAAGTAGCCAAAGAGATACCCTAAAACAACTTGAAAGTAAGNAAAACCAGATGTTTCAACGTCACCAGGAACAGAAATAAAAGTTATTCCTGANAAAGAAGCTCCAACCATACCAAAGGCTACAACATACCATGGAGATTGCTTATCACCAGTAAAAAAAGTTTTATTATTGCCTGAACCTTTAGTGAGATTTGATACAATCAGTAAAACCAAAAAGTAACAAATAATTATAGATATAATTAACGTTTCTGACATCTAATCAATAATAGTAAATATAAGAATTTATCAAACTGTTTATTCTTCTATATTTGCACTATGGAAATTCCTTCAAAAATTTTAGAAAATGCTGTTCATGAAATTTCTAAATTACCTGGAATTGGAAGAAGTACTGCCCTCAGACTTGCTTTAAATATTCTTTCAAGAGAAGAAAGTGAAGTAGAGAACTTAACGTTGGCGTTAAATCAATTAAAAAAAAATATCAAGCTTTGCTCCAGTTGTTATAATCTATCTGATTCAGACTTATGTAGTATTTGTTCAAGCAATAAAAGAAACAAATCTGTAATTTGTGTTGTTGAAGATATCAGAGATGTTATGGCTATTGAGAACACAAATCAATTTAATGGTTTATATCATGTATTAGGTGGTAAAATATCTCCAATTGAGGGGATTGGCCCTAATAAGCTTAAAATTAATGAGCTAATTGAAAGAATTTCTAGAGATGAAGTAAGGGAAGTGATTTTTGCATTGAGTGCAACAATGGAAGGCGATACAACCAGTTATTTTATTTTCAAAAAAATTAAATCTGAAAATATTAGTTTTAGTACAATATCTAGAGGAATTTCTGTGGGAGATGATCTGCAATATGCTGATGAAATTACCTTAGGCAAAAGTATTATTAACAGAATACCATATAATCAAAGCAATTAGTAATCCTAAATATATAATTGATATTTTTGCATAATGTCTACAAAAACAAAATATAATTTACAGTTACCCAGAATGGGGGAAAGTGTTGATGAAGCAACCATTGTAAGTTGGTTAAAAGAGGTTGGCGATGAAATTAACGTTGATGATTTTGTTGTAGAAATTGCAACTGATAAAGTAGATTCTGAAGTTCCTAGTGATGTAAGAGGAAAACTTATTGAAAAATGTTTTGAGGTAAATGATGTTGTTAAAGTTGGTGAAACAATTTGTGTAATTGAATTAAGTGATGATGTTGAAAGAGTAGAAGAAAAAATAATTGACAATATTCCCAATATAGATTTAATTATTCCAAAGGAAGAACAAGAAAACANTACTAANTCTGAAAAAAAAGAAAATAATGATAAAAGTGAGGCCTACTTTTCCCCACTTGTTAGAAGTATTGCTAATAAAGAAAATATTTCTGACCAAGAATTAGAAAATATTGCTGGATCAGGAAAAAACAATAGACTAACCAAAAGAGATTTACTTGACTATCTAGATTCAAACAAGAAATTAGACAATTCAAGTGCATCTAAAGTTGAATTTAATTCATCAAATCAAACATCTAGAGATTTAACAAGAATGGAGAAAGTTTTAGCTGAACATATGGTTAATAGCAAAAAAACATCTCCTCACGTTCAATCATTTATTGAAGTTGATGTTACTGAATTATGGAATTGGAGAGAAAAAGTGAAGAATGATTTTTTTGAGAAAACTGGTCAAAAGATTACCATTACTCATGTNATAACTAAGATAGTTTCTGAACTTTTAGCAGAATTTCCTATTCTTAATTCAAGTCTAGTTAATGATAAAGTGATTATAAGAAAAGAAATTAATGTTGGAGTTGCAACCGCTTTAAAAGATGGAAATTTGATTGTTCCTGTAATTAAAAACTGTGACCAACTTAGTTTGGTTGGGATTGTAAATTCCATGAACAAATTAATTCAAAATGCTAGAACAAATAATTTGAGTCCTGATGATGTTTTTGGAGGCACTTACACAATTACTAACGTTGGAGTTTTTGGAACTCTGGCAGGAACACCAATAATAAATCAACCTCAAGTAGGTATTTTAGCAATTGGCTCAATAGAAAAAAAACCCTCAGTTATTGAAACTAACAAAGGAGATTTTATTGGAGTAAGAAGGAAAATGATTTTATCTCATAGTTATGATCACAGAATAATCAATGGAGCTACTGGTGGTTTATTTATTAAAAGATTAAAAGAAATTTTAGAATCTTGGGATTCAAATACAATGATTTAGTATGTCCTTATCTATAAATTTAAAACGGCCAATTTGTTTTTTCGATTTAGAAACAACAGGAATTAATATAGTTAATGATAGAATTGTAGAAATTTCTATTATCAAAATTAATATTGATAATACTGAAGAGTCAAAAACTTGGCTAATAAATCCAACGATTCCAATACCACCAATGACTTCAGCTATTCATGGTATTACTGATGAAATGGTAAAAGATAAACCAACTTTCAAAGAAACCTCAAAAGAAATTTTTGACTTTATATCCAACTGTGATCTTGCTGGATTTAATTCAAATAAATTTGATGTTCCACTTCTAGCTGAAGAATTTTTGAGGGCTGATTGTGATTTTGATATATCTAAAATAAAATTAGTTGATGTTCAAAATATTTTTCATAAAAAAGAAAAGAGAACACTATCTGCTGCTTACAAGTTTTATTGTAATAAGGAACACTTAAATGCTCATTCATCCATGTCTGATACTAGAGCTACTTACGAAGTTTTTTGTGCTCAAATTGATAAGTATGATGATTTAGAGAAAAATATAGATTTTTTATCTAATTTTTCGAAGCAGAAAAAGAACCTTGATTTAGCCGGATTTATTTATGAAAACAGTGATGGAAATCCTACTTTTTCTTTTGGAAAATACAAAGGAAAGGAACTTGATTTTGTAATTGATAAAGATCCTGGATATTTCAGTTGGATATTAAATGCAGATTTTCCAAGATACACTAAGAATATTCTTAATAAAATAAGATTAAGTAAAATCAACAATAAACTTTCATGAAAATTATCTGTGTTGGACAAAATTATTTAAAGCATATTGAAGAATTAAAATCTAAAAAAACTTCTTCACCCGTAATTTTTCTAAAGCCTGATTCATCATTAATCGCTAAAAATCAACCATTTTTTATTCCAGAATTTTCAAATGAAATCCATTATGAAATAGAATTGATTTTAAAATTTAATAGGTTAGGAAAACATATTTCAAAAGATTTTGCATATGAATACTTTGATCAAATTTCATTAGGTGTTGATTTTACAGCAAGGGACCTTCAAAAAAAACTTAAGAGTAATGGCCATCCTTGGGAAAAAGCAAAAGCATTTGACAACTCTGCCTTGATTGGTAGTTGGATTGATGTAGAAAAATTCAAAAATTTATCTAATATTAATTTTTATTTAAAGAAAAATGGTAAAGTAGTTCAATCTGGAAATTCCTCAAATATGATTTGGAAAATTGATGAATTAATTTCAGAGGTTTCAAGTTATTTTACAATAAAAATTGGAGATGTTATGTTTACCGGAACACCCGAAGGTGTTGGTAAAGTTTCGATTGATGATGTTCTTGAGGGATACCTTGAAGATCAAAAAGTATTTAATATCAAGATTAAGTAATGCTTAAAAACATAATTCAATTTTTAAAAAAAGAAAAACAAACCCTCTCAGTTGCTGAGAGTATTACTGGTGGAAACTTGTCAAGTTCTTTTGTTTCTGAATCGGGTGCATCTAGTTTTTTTTTAGGTTCAGTGGTTACTTACTCAAAAAATTCTAAAATAGAAATTTTAAATATTAGCTCTGAAGATTTACAAAATAACTCATTAGTAAGTGAATATGTGAGTAAGAATATGGCAGAATCTTGTAAAAAACTATTTAAATCCTCCTATTCAATATCTACAACAGGAAATGCGGGACCAAAAACAAATGATTCAGTTTCTAATATTGGTCAAGTTTTTATTTCTGTAGCATCAAAAAGCGGAATTTTCACTGAAGAGTTTAATTTCAAGGGTACTCGAAAAGAAATTATAGAGCAAACAGTGGAAAATGCACACAAAATTTTATACAAAAATCTAATAAAATAAATTTGTTATAAGTGTAAAATGTTGTTTATTTGCACACCGAAAGGATAAAAGTTATGTCTAAAGTTTGTCAAATATCAGGTAAAAAAGTTCAATTTGGTAACAATGTTTCCAAAGCAATTAATAAGACAAGAAGAAGATTTAATGCCAATATTATTTCCAAGAAATTTTATATTCCTGAAGAAGATAAATGGATTAAGCTTAAGGTTTCCACATCTGTTTTAAAAACTATCAATAAAAAAGGNATATCTGCTGTCCTTAAAGAAGCTAAAGAAAAAGGTATAAAATTATAATCAATGGCAAAGAAAGGTAATAGAGTTCAAGTTATTTTAGAATGTACTGAGCACAAGGATTCTGGTATGCCAGGAACTTCTAGGTATATTTCTACNAAGAANAAAAAAAANACCCCTGAAAGATTAGAGTTGAAAAAATTTAATCCTGTTCTTAAAAAATACACACTGCATAAAGAGATNAAATAATGGCAAAGAAAACAGTAGCTACATTACAAACTGGNTCNAAGAAGCTTACTAANGCNATTAAAATGGTAAAAAGCNCAAAAACAGGANCTTATACNTTCTCTGAAGNAATTATGTCAGCNGATCAAGTTAACGATTGGTTGTCTAAAAAGTAGATTTCTCTTTTTTTTCTATTTAATTTTAATAACTATCTTTCTTAAATGAACTTTTTCAAGAAGATATTTAGAAAATCTAATAATGANAAATTAGANAAAAGCCTTGAAAAGACTAGTTCATCCTTTNTAGAAAAAATCAAAAAAGTAGTTGTNGGTAAGACTAAAGTTGATGCTANAACTCTTGATGANCTNGAAGAAGTCTTAATAACNTCTGATGTTGGAGTAAAAACNACNTTGAAAATTATTGATTCAATTGAAGAAAGAGTTNANAAAGAGAAGTATACNAATGCACAAGAGCTAGATACAATCCTCAAAGAAGAAATTTCAAATATTATATTTGATAACTCNGATTCTGATNCATATGAAATTAAAGAAAAACCNCANNTAATTCTTGTTGTTGGAGTAAATGGTGTTGGAAAAACTACTTCNATNGGTAAACTAGCAAATTTTTTTAAAAATCAAGGATTATCAGTTATGATAGGTGCTGCGGATACTTTTAGAGCTGCAGCAATTGAGCAGNTAGAGGAATGGGCTNNTAGANCNAANGTTGACATTGTTAAGCAGGAGATGGGTAGTGANCCNGCTTCTGTTTCATATGATACTNTAAATTCAGCTATAAATAAAAATCATGATATNGTTATNATTGATACTGCNGGNAGGCTNCATAANAAGGTAAATCTNATGAACGAACTTTCTAAAATCGGAAGAGTNCTAAAAAAATTAAANNTNAATGCTCCTCATGAAATTTTNCTNGTTNTAGATGGTTCGACAGGTCAAAATGCATANGAACAAGCAAAACAATTTTCTGAAGCAACAGAAATTACATCAATGATGGTNACAAAATTAGATGGTACTGCTAAAGGNGGTGTNGTNATTGGAATTTCAGATCAGCTAAGTATTCCAATCAAGTTTATTGGAACNGGTGAATCTATTGATGATATAGAGATTTTTGACAAGAAACAATTTGTCGAGTCTTTTTTCAAAAAAAAAATTAAATGAGAACAAGAACATTTAATAAGAATAAAATCAATGTAGTTACACTTGGATGCTCTAAAAATCTTTATGATTCTGAGGTTTTNATTTCACAATTAAAAGCTAATAANAAGAATGTTGTTCATGAAGGTNATGGTAATATAGTTGTAATAAATACNTGTGGATTNATTGATAATGCNAAACAACAATCAATTGATACAATTCTTGAATATTCAGATAAAAAAAATCAGGGNAAAATAGANAANCTATATGTTACTGGATGTTTAAGNGAGAGATATAAAGANGATCTTGAAAAAGAAATTCCTGACGTTGATAAGTATTTCGGGACAACAGATTTACCTCACTTACTAAAGCATTTAAGGGCNGATTACAAAAGCGAATTAATTGGAGAGAGGTTCTTATCTACACCNAAAAATTACGCATACTTAAAAATTTCTGAAGGATGNGATAGAAAATGTTCTTTTTGTGCTATTCCACTTATGAGAGGAAAGCANAAATCTAGAAGNATNGAAGATATAGTTCANGAGGCTAAAAAAATGNCTTCACAAGGTGTNAAAGAACTAATTTTGATAGCTCAAGAATTGACTTATTATGGTCTNGACTTGTATAAAGAAAGATCAATNTCTAAGCTTCTAAAAAAANTATGTGATTTAGAAGGAATTGAATGGGTTAGNCTACATTATGCATATCCCTCNGGTTTTCCNAATGAATTGATNGATACAATAAAAAATGAAGAAAAGATTTGTAATTATTTAGATATCCCTCTTCAGCATATTTCAGATGAAATTCTCAAATCAATGAGGAGAGGTTCAACTAAACTTAAAACAAATAATCTAATTACAAATCTTAGAAAACAGATACCTGAAATCTCAATAAGAACAACCTTAATTGTTGGTTACCCCGGTGAGACAAAAACTCATTTTAAAGAGTTGTGTGATTGGGTTAAGGAAATGAAATTTGAAAGACTTGGATGTTTTAAGTATAGTCATGAAGAAAATACTCATGCTTATAATTTGGTTGATGATGTAACAGAGATTGAAAAACAAAGACGGTTGGAGAAAATCATGTCTATTCAAAAAGAAATCTCTAGAGAATTGAATCAAAAAAAGATTGGAAATGAAATTAAATGCTTAATTGATAGATTTGAAAGCGGTTATTACATTGGAAGATCAGAATATGATTCACCTGACGTCGATAACAATATTTTGATTAAATCAGATCATATTCATTTGAGAATTGGAGAATTTTATAATGTAATTATTGATGATGCATCAGATTATGACTTATTTGGATCTATCAAATGAAAAATTCTATATCCATTGAAATAAATACCTCTAATCATCTCCCTTTGATAACAAAAGATTATGTCTTAAAAAATAATCTTAAAGAATTTCACTCCTTTGAAAACAATATTGATAATTATAGCGAACAAATTATTGTAAGAAATAATTTTTCAACGGAAAAAAGAAACTCCCTAGTCGAAGTTTTATTAGATCAAAATAAGGGTTTTAGTAAAAATATAATAGATAATATATTAAAACTTAGAGATTCAAAAACATTCACGGTAACTACAGGGCATCAGTTGTGTTTATTTACAGGTCCTATGTATTTTATTTATAAAATTTTACAAACAATAAAACTGAGTAAAACTTTAAAGAAGAAATATCCAGAAAATAATTTTATACCTGTTTATTGGATGGCATCTGATGATCATGATTTCGAGGAAATTAAATTTTTTAACTCATATCAAAAAAAGTTCACTCATGAGATTAATAGTGAAAACCTTTGTACTGGAAATATTAAAACTAAAAATCTAGATAAAGTTTATCGGGATCTTGAAATTGAATTTTCTAATAAAAAAAATATAAATCAATTACTTCAGATTTTTAAAGAATCTTATTTGTCTAAAAAAACATATTCATCTGCTACTAGACATCTCGTTTATGAGCTATTCAAAGATTATGACATTGTTGTTTTAGATCCTAATGAAAAGAGGCTAAAGACACATTTTAAATCGATTATAATTGATGAAATTTCAAACTTCAGTACATATAGAATAGTTAGCGAAACAGTTGGGAAGATTTCTGAAACATATCAAGGAAAATTTAAACCTCAAGTAAATCCTAGAAAAGTAAATTTATTTTACATTGAAAATAAAAAAAGATTTAGAATAGATTTTAAAAACGGTCTTTTTAAGATTTTCAATAAAAATTATTCAAAGGAGGACCTTTTAAAAATCGTTGAATCTAATCCTGAAAATTTTTCTCCTAATGTACTATTACGCCCTTTGTATCAAGAATCAATTTTACCAAATCTTGCATATGTTGGAGGTGGTTCAGAAATTTCTTATTGGCTGGAGTTAAAAGATCTTTTTATTTTTTATAAAATTCCTTTTCCTATTTTATCACTAAGGTGTTCACTGTTACTCTTAAATGAAAAAGATATTGATCAAATTTCTAGAAATAATCTTTCTGTGAGTGATTTTTTTGAACAGTTAGATTTTATTGAAAAAAAATATATTTCTAAAAAAAATACANGTAAATACAATTTTACCAATTTTATAAAAGAATATAATCTTCTATTAGATAATCAGTTTAGTCAATTATTAAAAATTGATAAGAATTTAAACCCAATTTTATCATCTTTAAAAAAGCGTCATCATAATGATTTTGATAATTTGAATAAAAAAATTATTAAATCTTTGAAGACAATGGATGAAACTTCTATTAATCAAATTCGAAAATTACATTATAAAATATTCCCTAATGGAGTTCAACAAGAGAGATATATTAATTTTTCACATTTTTATTCAATCATGGGTACTGAATTAATTGATGAGTTGTTTTCAGTTATAGATCCATTTGAACCAAAATACAAAGTCTGTATAATATAATTTTATTTTAAGTTTTTGATGTATTTTTGAGGATGCAAGAAAAGGTATTAATTCTTGATTTTGGNTCTCAGTATACACAATTAATAGCNAGACGAGTTAGAGAATTAAATATNTATTGTGAAATTTTTCCTTTTGATAGTAAAAAATATATTTTCANTCAATATAAGGCTGTTATACTTTCAGGATCNCCNTATTCAGTTAGAGCTGATAATTCTTTAAAGCTTGATTTGAGTTCNGTGAANGGNAAAATACCATTGCTTGGTATTTGTTATGGAGCTCAATTANTTGCAGATAATTATTTAGGAGAAGTAAAAGCTTCAAATAAAAGGGAATATGGTAGAGCTAATTTAACTTCAATCATACAAAGTGAATTATTAGATGGAGTGATAAATGGTTCTCAAGTTTGGATGAGTCATGCAGATACTATTTTTAAGTTACCAGCCAATTCAAAAAGAATATCAAGTACTGCTGATGTAGAAAATGCTGCATTTAAGTTCAGTAATGAAAATACCTACGGTATTCAATTTCACCCAGAGGTTTATCATTCAATTGATGGAAAAAAGATTTTATATAATTTTTTAATTAATATTTCTAAAATAAAGCAATCCTGGANTGCTAGTTCATTTGTTGANAGTACTATTAGAGAATTGAGATCTAAAATCAAGGATGAGAAAGTGATNTTAGGTTTATCAGGTGGAGTTGATTCGTCAGTAGCTGCAGTAATTTTAAATAAAGCTATAGGTGAAAATTTGTATTGTGTTTTTATAGATAATGGTTTGTTAAGAAAAAATGAATTTGATTCTGTTTTAGATCAATATAAAGGTATGGGTCTAAATGTCATAGGTGTTGATGCTAAGCAAAGATTTTACAATGAATTAAAAGGTGTTAGTGATCCTGAACAAAAAAGAAAAGCAATAGGAAAAATATTTATTGATGTTTTTGATGACGAAGCATCAAAAATTAATGATGTTAAATGGCTTGCACAAGGAACAATATATCCTGATGTAATAGAATCAATCTCAGTTAAAGGTCCTTCAGCTACAATTAAATCACATCATAATGTTGGTGGTCTTCCAGACTACATGAAACTGAAAGTAGTTGAGCCATTAAGAATGCTTTTTAAGGATGAAGTAAGAAATGTTGGAGCTGAGCTAAATATATCTAATAAAATTTTAATGAGACATCCTTTCCCTGGACCAGGCCTTGCTATTAGAATTCTAGGTGATATAGATGAGAATAAAGTAAGAATATTACAGGATGCAGATGATATTTTTATTGGCGAGTTGAAAAAACATAATCTTTATTCAAAGATTTGGCAAGCTGGTGTTATGCTATTGCCTGTTCGGTCAGTCGGTGTAATGGGGGATGAAAGAACATATGAAAATTGTGTTGCTTTAAGAGCTGTTACATCAACCGATGGTATGACAGCAGATTGGTATAATTTACCATATGATTTTTTACAGGACGTTTCGAATAAAATTATAAATAACGTGAAGGGGATAAATAGAGTAGTTTATGACATTAGCTCAAAACCGCCTGCGACAATAGAATGGGAGTAAAAAATATTTTTTCATTTTTTGTATTACTTTTTTCTTTGTTTTTATGTGGACAAACAATTGAGGAAAATGAAATTCAATATGATTCAATTGTAAGTCATGAGGTGCAGAAAAAAGAAACATTATTTAGTATCTCTAAAATTTATGGTATCTCTGTTGTAGATTTATTGAAGGCTAATCCCGATATAAAAACAGATAAGCTAAAAAGAAAATCCATATTAAATATTCCTTTGAAAAAAGTAGTAAAAATTACTGCTATTAATGATAGAAATGAAGAGTTGGATTCTGTGTTAGTAATAAGTGAAAAAGACAACTCATTGTTTAGTAAAAAATTTAAAAGAAAAAATTTAAATGTTGCATTACTTGCACCACTTAAATTAAATTCGATATTATTAGATTCCGTTGAATTAACAAAAAAAACTTTAAGTGAACTTAATCTTACAACTATATCCATAAGTTTTTTAAATGGTCTAAAGAGCACAATTAAAGAACTAGAGGAACGCGGTGTTAAGATTGATTTAAGTATTTATGATACTGAAAATAACATCAATAAAATTAAAGAACTAAAAGCTCAAGATTTTAGTTCTTATGATTTAGTTATTGGGCCATTTATAAATAGAAATTTTAATGAATTTGCTCAGGATTTTGATAATTTGATTGTTTCTCCTTTAGTAAATAATGGAATTAAATTAAAAAATAATGTCATTCAGACTATTGGTCCAGATACATTAAAAAGAAAATCAATATATAAAATGATTGATGATAGAATTAATGAAATAGAAGATCAATGTGCCATAATTATTTCAGATTTGAATAACATTTCTTCTGCTAATAAATTACTAGAAAAATTTCCAAACGCAGAGCATATAAAAATAGATAATGAAAATTTGTTTGTTGATCCAAAAATTACAGATTCCTTAATGGGTATAAATAAACAAAATTGGGTTTTTCTTGAAACTTCAAAATCTAATGTTATTTCAAGTGTAACTTCAATGTTAAGTTCTCAAAAGAATAATGAAAGAGATATAAAATTATATTCTACAGTTTCTGGTGAAAATTATGAAAACCCAAATAGTAGTTTAGATAAACTAGGTAAGATTTCTTTTATTTATCCATCAAATTCTAAACCTAATTACAATAATTCATTCCAGATTTTCTATGATTCATATATTGATATGTTTGGTAATGAACCTGATAGAATCTCAGTCAGGGCTCGAGATTTAACTATGGATTTATTTTTAAGAATTTTAGTTTATAGAAGACTTGAAAATTCTTTTAATCACGGTGAGACTGAATATCTTCAAAATAAATTTAATTATGTTATTGGGCCAAATTCAATATTAAATAAATCATTTTTTATATTGGAGCATGTTGATCTGAAGGTATTAGATTATAATTCTAAAAATGAAGATTAATAGTTTTTGTATTTTTGAAAATCTTTAAAAATTGAATAGTTCACCGAAATATGTTTTTGTTACAGGAGGAGTAAGTTCTTCTCTTGGG
Organism: Flavobacteriaceae bacterium; assembly: GCA_002703065.1. Taxonomy (GTDB): domain Bacteria; phylum Bacteroidota; class Bacteroidia; order Flavobacteriales; family Flavobacteriaceae; genus Eutrophosalina. The sequence goes on from PAEO01000020.1 coordinate 35,611, forward strand.
AAAGGTATAATATCTGCGTCATTGGCAAAACTTCTTCAATCAAGAGGTTTGAATGTTACAATACAAAANTTTGATCCTTACATAAATATTGATCCTGGAACATTGAATCCTTATGAGCATGGAGAGTGTTATGTGACAGATGATGGAACTGAAACAGATTTGGATTTAGGTCATTACGAAAGATTTCTAGATATTAAAACTAGTAACTCTAACAACGCTACTACCGGACAAATCTATCAAACTGTAATCAATAAGGAAAGAAAAGGTGATTTCTTGGGAAAAACAGTTCAAGTTATTCCACATATTACAAATGAAATTAAAAGAAGAATTCAGCTAATTGAATCAGAAAAGGAATATGATATTATTATTACCGAGCTTGGTGGTACTGTAGGTGATATTGAATCCTATCCTTTTATAGAAGCTGTTAGACAGTTTAGGTGGGAGGTAGGTATTGCAAATAGTATTGTAATTCATCTTACACTATTGCCATTTCTTGCTGCTGCTGGAGAACTAAAAACAAAACCAACTCAACACTCGGTCAAAAAATTAATGGAATCAGGAGTGAATGCAGATATAATAGTTTGTAGAACAGAACATGAAATGAATGAAGAATTGAGAAGTAAAATTGCTTTGTTTTGTAATGTTGACGTGGAATCAGTTATTCAATCAATAGATGCAAGTACAATTTATGAGGTTCCAATTTTAATGCAAGAAGAAAAACTTGATCAAGTAGTTTTAAAGAAGTTAAATATTAAAAATTCCAATAAAACTGAATTTAAAAAATGGAAAACTTTTGTTCAAAAAGTAAAAAATCCAAATGATACTGTTGATATAGGTTTGATTGGTAAATATGTTGAATTACAAGACTCATATAAATCAATACTTGAATCATTTGTTCATGCAGGTGCTGAAAATGAACTTAAGGTAAATGTAATTCCAATTCATTCTGAAGAAATTAATAAATCAAATTTAATTGAATTACTTTCTAGCTTAGATGGAATTCTTGTAGCTCCTGGTTTTGGTGAAAGAGGGATTGAGGGTAAAATATGTGCAATACAATTTGCCAGGGAAAATAACATTCCATTCTTGGGTATTTGTTTAGGCATGCAGATGGCTGTTATTGAGTATTCAAGAAATGTTTTAAATCTTTCCGATGCTAATTCAACTGAGATGAATACCGAAACCTCAAATCCTGTTATTTCTCTAATGGAAAATCAAAAGAATATTACTGAAATGGGCGGAACAATGAGGCTAGGATCATGGAAGTGTGATTTAATTGAAAATTCTTTAGCCCAGAGAATATATTCAAAAAGTAAAATAAAAGAAAGGCACAGACACAGATATGAACTTAATTTTGAGTACATGGATTCTCTCAAAAGCAAAGGTTTAGTTTTTTCAGGACTTAATCCAGATACCAATTTAGTTGAGATAATTGAATTAGAAAATCATCCATGGTTTTTAGGGGTTCAATTTCATCCAGAGTATAAAAGTACAGCATTAAACCCTCACCCTATTTTTATATCATTTGTCGAAGCTTCTTACAAAAAAAAAATAAATAATGGAAGAAAATAGAATTGACCCCTATCAGATAGTAGGTTTTTTACTTTTAATTGCTTGTGCTGTATGGGTTTTCTACTTTACACCTGAGCAGGCTCTGAATATTGATGAAACTGATTCAGCTATTGAATTCAGTGACGATCAAGCTTCAAAGCCTGAGGAGAACATACAATCTAATGATTTAGAATTTTCTATTACTGAAATTCAACAAGAACTCATTACACTAGAGAATAATGATTTAAAACTTGTGGTTTCGAACAAGGGTGGAGAAATAGTTGAGTCAGTATTGAAAAATTACTATGATAAAGAGGGTAATAAAATAAAAATTAATGATAGTAATCAAATTTTTAATCTAGTTTCAAGTAATAAATCTTTAAGAGCTTTTGATTCTTCTAAAATCATCTTTGAATCTCAATTAACTGAAAANTCGGAAGGTTATAGTTTAAATTTAGTTCATANAGAAAATGGATCTGAATTATTGAGTTTAACATATTTTTTACCAAAGGANGGATTCATGGTTGATATTACAGTAAATGTAAACAACAGAGATNTATCAAACTTAAACTTAAGGTGGGACTTGCTTTCAATTCATAACTCAAGAAGTGCTTCTTACGAAAATAGATATACATATATCAATTATAAAAATGAAGATAACAATGTAAGAGATCTAAGCGCATATTCTGACGATGATGAGTCAGGTAATGCAAGCTGGATTTCATACAGTCAACATCTTTTCAATTCTATATTGATTTTTAATGAACTAAAAAATGATATTAGTTTTTCTTCATTCAACTTAGAAAGTACATCTAATTCAAACTCACAACTTTATGAAATTGATGGTGAAATAAAATATTTAAAAAAGTTTGAAACTACAATTCCATTAGAAAATTTTTCTGACTCTTTTAAGCTTTATATAGGTCCAAATGATTATTATATTTTAAATGATACATATGANGGAATTTCTGATTCTATATGGTTTGGTTGGGGAATTTTTGGATGGATTAACAGAAATATATTTTTTCCACTTTATTATTTTTTAAGTTCATTTCTTTCTGCTGGATTTGCAATTATAGTTATGGTTATAATTACACGTTTAGCCATGTCACCTGTTCAATACAAAATGTATGTAGGACAGGCTAAGATGAAAATACTTCGTCCAGAAATAACAGCTGCAACGGAAAAGTATAAAGATGATCCCATGAAAAGGAATCAAGAAACAATGAAAATATATAATCAAGCGGGAGCTAATCCACTTTCTGGTTGCGTACCTGCCTTATTGCAGCTTCCTGTTTTTTATGCTCTTTTTTGCTTTTTTCCAGTTGCATTTGCTTTAAGAGAAGAATCCTTTCTTTGGGCTGATGATTTAAGTTCATATGATGTGATTGCTGAGTTACCATTNTACATACCTTTTTATGGAGATCATATTAGTTTATTTCCAATAACAGCAGCTATTGCAATGTTCTTTTATACTAGAATGTCAGGTAGTCAACAAATGCAACCTCAACAACCAGGAATGCCTAACATGAAATTTATCATGTATGTNATCCCCTTTACTTTGTTGATATTCTTCAATAATTTTGCTAGNGGACTTTCTTTATATTATACAGTTTCTAATATTCTTACGATCTTAATTATGCTCACNATCAAGAATTTAATTCTAGATGAAAAGAAAATATTANCTACAATTGAAGAAAAAAAGAAACAACCCACTACAGAGAATAGATTTCAGAGAAGAATGAGAAAAATGCAGGAGATGATGGAAGAAGCTGAAAAAAAACAAAAACTTAAAAGAAAACGTTAAATGTCTATCTCATCTACAAGGGTTGTTATAGCTCTTTCAGGAGGTGTTGACTCAAGTGTTGCTGCATACCTTTTAAAAGAAAAAGGCTATGATGTNTTGGGTGTTTTTATGAAAAATTGGCATGATGAGAGTGTTACAATTTCGGAAGAATGTCCATGGTTGGAGGATAGTTATGATGCAATGCTGGTTGCGCAGAAATTGAACATACCCTTTAAAGTAATTGACTTAAGTGATCAATACAAAGAAAAAATAGTTGATTATATGTTTAATGAATATGAAAGCGGAAATACTCCAAATCCAGATGTTCTATGTAATCGTGAAATTAAGTTTGATGTTTTTTTAGAGACTGCAAAGCAATTAAATGCTGACTTCATAGCTACTGGACATTATGCAAGAGTTTTGAGTATTGATAAATCTAATAAGACTTATTTTGGTTTAAAAAGTGGTATTGATGTTGAAAAAGATCAGTCATATTTTTTATGTCAATTAAATCAATATCAATTAAGCAAAACATTGTTTCCAATTGGAAATCTTAAAAAAGATGATGTAAGAGAAATAGCTAAAAAACAAGGATTGATAACAGCTGAGAAAAAGGACTCTCAAGGTTTATGTTTTATAGGAAAAGTTAAATTGCCAGATTTTTTACAACAAAAGCTTGTAAGAAAGAAAGGTAATGTAATATTAATATCAAGAGATAACGATATGTACAAAAAAGATTTTGGTTATGATNATTATGCTTATCAAAAACAAGACGGAAAAATTATTGGAAATCATATTGGGTCTCATTTTTTTACTATTGGCCAAAGAAAAGGACTTTCAATTGGTGGAATGAAAGAGCCNTTATTTATACTTGCAACTGATACAATAAATAATTTAATATACGTTGGTGAGGGAAGTGATCATCCTGGTTTGTACAGAAAATCTTTGAAAGTTTATGCAGATAATTTTCATGTAGTAAATCCTTACTATAATATTTTAAATTTAAATAAATTAAAGGCAAGAATACGTTATAGACAAGCACTTCAGGAAGTTTCGATAAGGGCTGATAAGGATTGTTTTTATTTTGATTTCACTAAAAAACAAAAAGCTATCGCGCGTGGTCAGTTTATTTCTATTTATAAAGATGATGAACTAATAGCATCAGGTGTAATTGACTAAAAGCTAAGCTCTATTTGATTAATTAGTAAATCTTCAATTTTCTCTCTTTCTCTTATAAGTAAAACTTTATCATCAATATAAAAAGCTTCAGCTGGTTTGAATCTTGAATTATAATTGCTGCTCATACTGAAGCAATATGCTCCAGCATTGCTGAAAGATAAGATGTCACCTGGTGAAATTGATGATATTTTTTTGTTTGTAGCAAAAGTGTCAGTTTCACATATATATCCTACTACACTATAGTATCTTTCCATNTCATCGGGATTTGATATGTTTTCAATATGATGATTAGATCCATACATCATAGGTCTAATAAGATGATTAAANCCGGTATCAACCTGTGCAAATACTGTAGATGTTGTCTGTTTTATGGAATTAACTCTACATAAAAATTTTCCAGCTTGGCTCACTAGAAATTTACCAGGCTCAAAAATTAATTTTAGTTCTTTTCCATANTCNTNACAAAANAAATTAAATCTTTCNGTNAGTTTTACCCCTAATTCNTCAATGTTNGTTTCAGAATCNCNAGGATAATATGGTACTTTAAAACCACTTCCAAAATCAATAAATTCTAAATTTTTAAACTTTTTAGCAATTTNAAATAATATTTCTGCAGCATTTAGAAAAACTTCAACATCCAAAATATCACTTCCAGTATGCATGTGAACTCCATTGATATTGATTTTAGTATTTTCAACTATTCTTAAGATGTGTGGNGTTTGGTGAATGCTAATACCAAATTTAGAGTCAATATGACCAACACTTATTTTTGAGTTTCCNCCAGCCATTATATGTGGATTAATCCTTATACANACAGGAATATCGGGATTTAGATTNCCAAACTGTTCTAAAACCTCNAGATTATCAATATTTATACTAACACCTAGTTCAGNTACTTCTTTTATTTCTTCNATTGATACTCCATTNGGTGTNTATAATATTTTTTTTGGATTAACCCCAGCCTTAAGTGCAAGTTTAACTTCTTGAATAGATACGGCGTCAATTCCTGAGCCCATGTTTATCATATATTTCAAAATTGAAATATTTGAAAGAGCTTTTACAGCATAGTTAATCTGAAGGTTTTTAACATCTTTAAATGATTGTTTAAGTCTGTTATACTGACTTTTAATCATGTTTGAGTCATAAATGTAAAGAGGAGTTCCAAATTTATCAACTGCTTCTAAAAGTATTTTATTATTCACGATGCGAATGTAGAATATTCTACATTAAATAATACGATATATTTTATTTGTAATAAATTAATGACTAACAGTTAAATTTGAAACAAAATAATTTAGTTCTTGAATAAGCTTTTTTCTTTTTTTAAGTAATTTTATCGAATGAATCTTCACGAATATCAAGCTAAAAAATTATTATCTGATTTTAATGTACCAATCCAGAGAGGAAGGGTGGTTGACAACTTAGATGATCTTATTAAAAACTCAGAGTCATTGTCTAAAGAAACAGGTACTTCATGGTATGTTGTTAAGGCTCAAATACACGCTGGTGGCCGAGGAAAAGGAGGAGGAGTTAAGTTGGCTAAAAATATTGACGAATTGAAGAAGTTTTCATCTGATATTTTAGGAATGATGTTAAAAACACCTCAAACTCCACCTGAAGGTAAGCTAGTAAAAAAAATATTAATTACCGAAGATGTTTATTATCCAGGTGATGAAGAGCCAGATGAGTTTTATTTTTCAATCTTACTTAACAGAAATACTTCAAAGTTTATGGTAATGTATTCAAAACAAGGTGGTATGGATATAGAGCAAGTGGCAGAGGACACCCCTCATTTAATTTATTACGAAGAAGTAGATCCTCTGTTAGGATTAATGCCTAATCAACTAAGAAAAATAGCTTTTAATCTTGGTTTATCAGGAATTGCTTTTAAAAACATGGTGAGTTTTAGTAAAAACTTATTTAATGCTTTTGTAAAAACTGATGCTTCATTAGTTGAAATAAACCCAGTTTTAAAAACATCTGATAGTAAAATCTTAGCAGTTGATGCGAAAATGGTATTAGATGACAATTCTTTATTTAGACATAAAGACTTTGAAAATTTAAGAGATATTTCTGAGGAAAATCCCATTGAAGTTGAAGCTAAAGAGGCCGGACTTAACTATGTAGATTTAGATGGTAATATTGGATGTATGGTTAATGGAGCAGGATTAGCGATGGCAACTATGGATTTAATTAAACAATCCGGTGGTGAGCCTGCTAATTTCTTAGATGTAGGAGGCACAGCAGATGCTAAGAGAGTTGAAGCAGCATTTAAGTTAATATTAAAAGACCCAAAAGTTAAAGCTGTATTGGTAAATATTTTTGGAGGTATTGTTCGTTGTGATAGAGTTGCAAATGGTATCGTAGATGCATACAAAAATATGGGTGATCAAATCAAGGTTCCTATCATTGTTAGATTACAAGGAACTAATGCTGTTGAAGCAAAAGAAATCATAGATAACAGCGGATTAAAAATATTTAGTGCTGTAGAATTTAGCGAAGTTCCTTTAAGGATAAAAGAAGTCCTTTCATAATATATGACATATTGTCATCTAAAAATTACTTTTTTATGACATAATGGCTTAAAAATTAATTTGGTTCATTTTTAGATTATTGTTAATCGTATAACAAAAAAATTTAAAAATTATGAATTTAATTACACACAATTTAAGACCTATTTTATTTGATGATTTTATTAATGATTTTTTCGGAAACATAAATCAAAACAATACTCCTTTATACAATATTTTTGAAAATGATAAAGAGTATAAAATTGAATTTTCTGTTCCCGGTTTTGATAAAAAACAATTCTCAGTTGAAATAGAAAATGATATTTTAAGGGTCTCTAATACTTCAGAAGATGAAGTTTCTGATAAATATTATAAGAGACAATTTAATTACTCAAATTTTTCTAAAACATTTAATCTTCCTGAGATAGTTAATCTTGATAAGATTAGTTCAGAATATAAAAACGGGATTTTAAGAGTTATTTTACCTAAGGTGAAAGAAATTAAAAATGATAAAATCAAGAGTATTGAAATTAAATAATGTTTTAAAAGGCGGGTATTACCCGCCTTTTTTATATTCTGAAATTAAGTCCCTTAGTCTGGCTGCCTCCATAAAATCTAAATCTTTAGCAGCATTCTCCATTTCTTTTCTCAAATCTCTTATAATTTTTTCTTTTTTCTCTTTTGGTAAATTTAAGTCAATATGAACTTTATTTCTTTTATTTGATTCCTGTTTAGAGTCTATTGAGTTAACTTTCTCGAACACTTCTTTCACATTTTTAATTATTTGTTTTGGAACAATTTTATTTTTAACATTAAATTCCTGTTGCTTTTTCCTTCTTCTTTCAGTGATTTCTATTGTNTCTTTCATGCTATTTGTAATTCTGTCTGCATACATAATAGCCATTCCATTTAAGTTTCTTGCAGCTCTACCAATTGTTTGAATTAATGATTTTTTACTTCTAAGGAATCCTTCCTTATCAGCATCTAATATTANTACTAATGAAACCTCAGGAAGATCTAATCCCTCTCTCAATAAATTTACCCCAACTAAAACATCAAAACTTCCAGCCCTTAATTGATTTAGGATTTCAACCCTTTCTAATGTATCAACATCACTGTGAATATATCTAGATTTTATATTAATATTTAAAAAATACTTATTGAGCTCTTCAGCCATTCTTTTAGTTAATGTTGTGATTAGTGTTCTTTCATTCTTGTCAATTCTGTTTTGAACCTCATTAATAATATCATCAATTTGGTTTTTTGTTTTTCTAACTTCAATTATTGGATCTAATAGTCCAGTTGGTCTCAATATTTGCTCAGTAATTATTCCTTCGCATTTTGATAGTTCATATTCAGAAGGTGTTGCACTAACATAAATTATTTGATTCTGAAGAACTTCAAACTCTTCAAATTTTAANGGTCTATTATCAAGTGCTGCTGGTAATCTAAATCCATATTCAACTAAATTCTCTTTCCTGCTTCTGTCTCCTCCATACATAGCTTTAATTTGAGGAATTGTAACATGGCTTTCATCAATGATTGTTAGAAAATCTTCAGGGAAGTAATCAATTAAGCAAAAAGGTCTTGTNCCAGGATTTCTACCATCAATATATCTTGAGTAATTTTCAATACCCGAACAATAACCAAGTTCTTGCATCATTTCCAAATCAAATAAGGTTCTTTCCTCGAGTCTTTTTGCTTCAAGATGCTTACCAATTTCTTTAAAATAACTTACTTGATGTCCTAAATCTATTCTTATCTGATCCATTGCCTTCATTAATACATCATTTTGAGTAGCAAACATGTTAGCGGGATAAATAGTAACAGAATCCATTTTTGTCTTAGATCCTTCNNTAAATTCAATTATTGATTCTATTTCATCACCAAAAAAATCGAATCTTATTTTAGAATCTNTATAGCTTAAATTTACTTCTACAACATCACCTTGAACTCTAAAAGTTCCAGGTTCTAATTCGACTTGACTTCTACTGTATAGTGAATTGGATAAGTTTTTCATTAGATCTGTTCTAGATATATTAGATTCTAATGAAATATGTAGAGTATTTTTTTTATACTCAATTGGATTTCCAATACCATATAAACATGAAACTGAGGCTACAACTATAACATCTCTTCTGCCACTCAATAAACTAGAGGTTGTACTAAGCCTTAGTTTTTCAATCTCATCATTAATTGATAAATCTTTTTCGATATAAGTATTGGTTACTGGAATGTATGCTTCGGGTTGATAGTAATCATAGTACGAAACAAAATACTCTACCAAGTTTTCAGGAAAATATTCTTTTAATTCTGTATATAATTGTGCAGCTAATGTTTTATTGTGAGCTAAAACCAGACTAGGTCTTTTTACTTTAGAAATTACATTTGCGACAGTAAAAGTTTTTCCAGATCCTGTAACTCCTTCAAGGGTTTGATATTTTTCATTGTTTTCTATGCCATTTACCAAGCTGTTTATAGCATTGGGTTGATCACCTGATGGACTGTAACTTGATTTTAATGTAAAATTTGACAAAACCTAAAGCTGAAATTATAGAAACAAATTATATAACTTTATGAAATTCATTTTCTAATTGTAAAGTTAAATTAATTGAGTAAAATAGAAGACATCAATATTCAGAAGAAAAAACCTGCATTTAAAGTAAATGATATTTTTTTAAACTATCTAAAAAAATACAATAGGGTAGAAGACATTTCTATTGATTATGATGATTTGATGAGATATGTTGGGTCTGTTGATGTATTAGATACACAAGATAATCATACTTTATGGCAAAGAGTTTATTATAGTGATTCAGAAACAAATGAGTTAAATGAGAATTTAAAGAAAATTTACAACATTTTACTTTCTGATGGAAGTAACACTAACACAAGTGATTTAAATGTGGATGCAGTTGATTATTGTACTTTTGGAAATTCTAATCCTTTTAGGATAAAAATTAGAAATATTTTAAATGACAATTTTACTTATTTCTACATAAAAAAAATTGACTCATCAAGAATATATGGTTTAGAGCTAGAACATATTACTTCACCTTATAACTTAAATTTTATTTTAAGTAAAAACACATTGATAGAGGAACATATTTCAGGGATTCCAGGTGATGATTTTTTTTCTAAAAAACTTATTCATTGTAATGAAATTGAAAAATCACAGATAGCCAAAGAATTTGTAAAATTTAGTGAAAGATGCATGGTTAGACTTTTAGGAGACATGAGAGCATATAACTATGTNATTGTCCCNACTCATGATTTTGATCAGGTTGTNTATAAAATCAGAGCGATAGATTTTGATCAACAATGTTATGAAGGTGATTTTATCTTTTATCGTCCACAATTGTTTAAAGATAATTTTCCTGTAACTAGTCTAATAAAAGACAAGTTACTTCAAGACTCTATAAATCAGTATAAAATTGAGGAGAGAGCTATAATTGTTAAAAGAATTCTCGGTGCTCAAGAAAGAATTGAAAATCTTTTAAACTCTATGAAAAATGATGTTATTTCAAATGATGAAAATGTCAAACAACTTTCTCAACAAATATATCATTTAACAAAGCATAATAAGTTCAAGTATTGTTCAAATATGGGAGAAATTATGGATTCAACGATTGATTATTTAATAAACAATTATGAAAATCACGAAATGCTTAGAACTAACGTAATTTGAGCAACCAGTAAAATTGAATACAAAAAATTCCTATAGCAATTATCAAATGTGCTGGTTGAGTTAAAATCGGGAAGTCAAAATAATACATTATTGCTCCAAATAGAATTTCAATCATAATAAAAGAAAAAATCAATTTAATGTAGATTAAATTAATTTTTAGCTGTGATGAAATGTAGAAAATAAGAGCATTGACAAGTAATATTATTATTGAAAATGAACGATGAAAATAAAATTTAAATGTGGCATTTGAGAGCCATAAATTCTTNTCTTCCCTGCCAAACAATTTAGATTGATCATCAATAAATTCTCTAACGCCAGTCCCAATATATATTTGGATAAGCATTAAAAAAATTGAAACTAATAATAGATTTTTAAGAAAACTTTTTTTTATCATTTGATTGATTGTATAAAAAAATAATAACAGCCAGAATCAAAATTGCCATAAACATATGAATCGNTATTTTATANGGTGTTAGATTAGAGTCAACCACTTGTTTTCCAAGCCATGCTTGAAAACCCATTGATAACACAACTAATAGTGATAAAGCTGGAAGAGCAGGTTTTGATTGAATAAATTTTAAGGATATTCCAAGCATGATTAGTGTACACAAACCTGCGAGTGCACCAATCAATCTGTTAATAAACTCAAACCAAGTATTAGTCACGCTAAATTCATTATAATCATGAATTGTATACTTCTTCCAATTGTTTAACGAAATGGTTTTACCTGTTTTAAAGTCATTAAGTGCGACATAAAAATTTTCTTTGTGTAGAATCATCATTCCACTTTCATATTCATAGTTTGGTTTCCAGTAAACATCTTTTTCATTTGTTGGCGGAATTAAATAACCAAAACATTTTGGCCAGTCAGGGCATCCCATCCCACTCCCAGTCATTCTTACTAAAGATCCAGCAAGAATCACAAGAAAAACTGAAATGAAAGAAACTATTACAGAAATTTTAAATGATTTATTGCTCATAAACCTAATTCTTTTCCCTTTTCAATCATCAATTTTAATGCCTCTTCATTTGAATTTTGAATTTTTCCATTTAAAATAGATTCTTTAATATAATTTTTGATCATTCCAATCTCCTTACAAGGCTTAATATTGAAATGTCTCATTATTTCTTCACCTGTAACTGGAGGTTGAAAATTTCTGATTCTATCTCTTTCCTCAACAATTTTGATTTTTTCCCTTACAATATTGAAGTTGTTTAAATATTTTTTTTGTAAAAACTCATTTTTTGTTGTGATATCAGCTTCACACAGAGTTAACAAATCATCTATGTCATCACCTGCATCATATATAAGTCTTCTAACAGCGGAATCTGTTGTTGAGTCTTCCGCGATTACAATTGGTCTTGAGCTCAATAGAATCAATTTTGAAACATATTTCAATTTATCATTCAATGGCAATCTCATCCTTTTAAAAATCTTATTTACCATCTTTGAGCCTATGAATTCATGACCATGAAAAGTCCATCCAACTTCATCATTGAATCTTTTTGATTTTGGTTTACCTATGTCGTGAAGTAAAGCAACCCATCTTAACCAAATATTATCTGTGTTTTTAGAGATATTATCTACTACTTGAAGAGTATGAAAAAAATTGTCTTTATGTTTTTTTCCTTCAATTTCCTCAATACCTTTCAGGGAGCAAAGCTCAGGAATTATAACTGATAAAAGCTTTGAATCATACAGTAATTTAAATCCTATGGAAGGATAATTAGTCATTAAAATTTTATTTAACTCTTCATTGATTCTTTCTTTTGATATAATTTTTATCCTTTCGTGTTCTGACGTAATACATTTAAAATCATCAATATCTATCTTGAAATTATGTTGACATGCAAATCTAATCGCTCTAAGCATTCTTAAAGGATCATCATAAAAAGTTTTATGAGGGTCTTTTGGAGTTTTTAAAATGCCTTGATTTAAATGTTTAATACCATCAAATAGATCAATTAATTTTCCTTTGTTTGAATTACTCAAGCCTACTGCAAGTGCATTAAGTGTGAAATCTCTTCTTGAAAGATCATCTTCTAATGTTCCATCACTCACTGAAGGATTTCTTGAATTTTCATCATAACTTTCTTTTCTTGCACCAACAAATTCTAATTGAACTCCATTGACTTTAATCATTGCAGTTCCATAATTTTTGAAAATCTGAACTTTACAATTTAGTTCAGTTGCAATTAACTTAGAAAATTTTATTCCATCACCAATGACAAGAATATCAATATCTTTTTTTGTTTTGTTATACAGAATATAATCCCTTACCGCACCACCAACTATGTATGTTTCAATTTCATTCTTNNCTGAAATATTACTTACTACTTTTAATAGATTGGTATTTATTAGTCCAGCAAAATCCATTATGATCGAANAATTTTTATAGAATTACCATTAATTTCAACAATCCTGGATGGTTTTACTTTTTTTGGGAATTTATACTTAACTANATNATTAACATTGCTGATAATTTCATCCTCAATAGATTCGTAGCAAAATGGTATCTCTCTTCCATGGGTATTTGCTGANGNAGATGAAAGTGGTTTNCCAAATTCAGTAATTAAATTCNTGCAAAATTCATTATTTGGAATTCTTACAGCTAATGAATTNTATCCANTTAATTTTTCACTNATTANATTATTAAATATCACAGTTGTTGGAACTTTTGATTCCAGNTCNTTGATTGCTAANTCTGATATATCATTAACATATTGATTTACCATGTCAATANTATTCATTAAAAAAATTAGAGGCTGATTTTCTTCTCTTTTTTTGATTCTATTAATTCTAGATGAAACCTCTNTGTTTGTAGCATCNCCTCCAATTCCATAAACGGTATCTGTTGGATACACAATTATNCCATTTTTATTTAGTTCCTTNAGACNTAAATCTAATTCCNTATTTTGATTAAGCAGAAACATTATAATCTCTCAATGCATCATTTAATGATGTTTTTTTGTTTGTGCTTTCTTTTCTTTTACCTATGATTAATGCACAAGGAACATTAAATGTGCCAGCANTGAAATTTTTNGGNATTGTTCCTGGNATTACAACNGATTTTTCAGGAACATATCCTCTNATTTCAACAGGCTTATCACCAGTNANATCAATAATTTTTGTAGATCCAGTTAAAACAACATTNGCTCCTAATACAGCCTCTTTTTCAACTCTTACACCTTCAACTACTATGCATCTTGANCCAATGAAACANTCATCTTCTATTATAACAGGCGCNGCTTGNACTGGTTCAAGAACNCCTCCAATNCCAACACCNCCACTCAAATGAACATTCTTNCCAATCTGTGCACAACTACCAACTGTNGCCCANGTATCTACCATGGTACCTGAACTNACATAAGCTCCNATATTAACATANGATGGCATCAAAACTGCACCTTTTTCAATAAAAGATCCATATCTNGAAATNGCATGAGGAACAACTCTTACNCCCATTTCTGCATAATTTTTTTTGAGTGCTATTTTATCATGAAACTCAAANGGNCCTACTTTNATTGTCTCCATTTTAGAAATNGGNAAGAATAATATAACNGCTTTTTTTATCCATTCATTTACAANCCANTTNCCATCTTTTTTTTCTGCAACTCGAATTTTTCCTGAATCTAAATCACNNATTACGTCANTAATAATTTTAATGTATTTAGAGTCTTTNAATAATTCTCTGTTATTCCATATTTCTTNAATAATATCTTTCATTATTTTTTTTAGTNCAAATATAATTTATAAGAAGCAATATAAATTTTTATCAACAATAATTAATTTTAATTTTGTAAAGTGAATATTTTAGTTGGATTAGATTATGGTAAAGTTAGGTGCGGTATTGCCATATCAGATCCTAATCATATGATTGCAAGTCCACATAAAACTGTCAACAATAATCTTCTTATTGATTCTCTCATTGAAATTAATAATGAATATGTAATATCTAAACTTATAATAGGATTACCAAAAAAAATGAATAATCAAATATTTGATTTAGAACATGACATACAATCTGTAATCAAAAAAATAAAAAAAAGTATTCCATCCGTCATAATTGAAAGAGTTGATGAGAGATTCACATCAAAAATTTCAAAATACTTTCTAAATGTTTCTTCACATAAACAAAAAAATAGAAGAAATAAAGAAAATTTAGATAAGATAAGTGCATCTTTAATTTTGCAAACTTATATTGATCAAAAATGATATTACACATTCTAGCATATGGCCATCCAGTTCTAAGATCAAAATGTATTGACATTGAAAGTTCTTACAAAGATCTTGATAAATTAATAAAAGATATGTGGGATACAATGTATAGTTCCGATGGGGTTGGTTTAGCTGCACCCCAAATAGGTAAATCTTTACGATTGTTTATTGTCGATGCTAACCCACTTAGCGACAAAGAGGAGTTTGATGAAAAATTAAAAATGGTAATGATTAATCCAAAAGTTGTTAAATCTTCAGAATCTTTATCATCTTTTAATGAAGGATGTTTAAGCATTCCTGATGTAAGAGGTGAAGTATTGAGGCCAGAAACCATTGAAATTGAATATTATGATGAAAATTTTAATTTTAAGAGATCTATTTTTGATGGTATTATTTCAAGAGTTATTCAACACGAATATGATCATATTGAGGGAAAATTATTTACAGATAAATTATCCAGCTTTAAGAGAAAAATTATTGAAAAGAAGCTAATGAAAATTAGTAAAGGGAATATTAACATAGGCTACTCCATGAAATTCTTTAAAAAGTGAAAGCACAAAATAATATTTCAAGATTATTAAAGATTATGGATGATTTGAGACTGAATTGTCCATGGGATAAAAAGCAAACTTTAGATTCTTTAAAGAGATTAACTGTCGAGGAAACCTATGAATTAAATGATGCAATTGAAAATAAAAATTTTGATAATATAAAAGAAGAATTAGGTGATCTTTTATTGCATATTGTATTCTATTCTAAAATTGCCTCTGAAAAAAATCACTTTGACTTTAATGATGTAGTTGAAAAAATTTGTGAAAAATTAATTGAAAGACATCCTCATGTTTACGGTGAATTAAAAATTCGTAATGAGAATGATGTTAAATATAATTGGGAAATGATTAAAAAAGAAAAATCTAATAAATCTTTATTGTCAGGTGTGCCTAAAAACTTACCACCAATGTCTAAAGCGTACAGAGTACAAGAAAAAGTTTCCAGCGTAGGTTTTGATTGGAAAAAATCAGAATCTGTTATAGAGAAAATTTTTGAAGAATTTAATGAATTTCAATCCGCAATTAGCTCAAAAAATAAAATTGAAATTAGAGATGAGTTTGGCGATATTTTATTTTCTCTTATCAACTATGCTAGGCATAATAATATTGATCCGGAAGAAAGTCTTAATTCCTCAACTGAAAAATTTAAGAAAAGATTTAATACACTTGAAAAAATAGTTGAAGCTAATGGTTTGAAAATTAAAGATATAACTGAAAAAAAATTAAATGATTTTTGGGAAAAATCTAAAAAAATTAACTCTTAGAAATTAAATCGAGATTTTTTTCTAATTTTTCAATTTCCTTTCTGAAAGAATTAATATTAGAGTGAACGTTTGAAAAAATAGAAGTATCAGATTTTTGGGAAACAAATGTCAAATTGTTTTCTAACTGAGATATTTGTTTTTTATAATCTTCAATTTTCTTAATTATTTTATTTTTTTCAAAATTGATTGAATCTTTGTCAAGTATTTTAGATTTTATCTTTGAGAGTTCAATTTCAATTTCATCACTATTCTTATTTTTATTTTCAAGTTCTTTTTTAATAATAGTTAAAAATTCCTTTTCTTCTTTGATCGAGCCAGTATATTCTAAGCTTTTCCATTCCTCTATATTAGAATCGATGTTATTGAGATTTAAATTTTTTAGCAGCTCTCTTTTTTTATTAAAAACTTCTATTTTTTCTTTTTTTATTTCACTTCTTTTGGATTCAATTTTCCCAAAAGATTGATTGCAAAGTAAATTAAACTTGTCCCAGTTTTCCCTATTTCTTTTAAAAGGAACATTTTTAATTTTTTTAAATTTATCTCTGTAGTCTAAAATCTTCTTTTTATCAATTACGTTAGTTTTAACATAATTCTCTAACTCTCTTAAAATCTCTAGCTGTTTATTAATATTATCAGAGTAATCTTTTTTTAGATTTTTGAAAAATAAATTCTTCTCTTTCGAAAAATCTCTATTAATATTCTTAAAACTTTTCCAAATCTCATTATTTTCATTTCCTTTGATTGGTCCTATGTTCATAAATTCTTCTTTTAAAGCTTTTATCTGATTAATCAATTTTAACCACTCATTTTTTTCTTTTGGGTATTCTTTAGTTAGATTTTTAAAATTTTCTAGTATTTCTTTCTTTTTTAAAATATTTTTTTCATCAAATTCTTCCTTATTTTTCAGGTAATCTTTTTTTGATTCTTTTATTTTTTTTATAATATTATCAAATTCATTGTTTAAACTTTCTTCAATTTTTGGTTCAACAGGACCAATTTGATAATTCCATTTTTTAATTAGTGTTAATAACTCTCTATATGCTTTCAATTTGTCTGCGGAGTTTTCTATTTTTTTTGAGTTTTCAATAATTTCCTTCTTTAATTTTTTATTACTTTCTAAATCCTTTTTTTTGAAATCCTTATCTAAGTATAAGAAATCATAAAAAACTTTAATGTGATGTCTGTAAGTGTTGTTTAACCCAAAAGATAAGTGGCCAGGTGTTTTACCAATTTCAGTCCAAGATTTTTTTAGTTGGTTGAATATCTTGTATTTTATTTTTATAGTAGAATCTTCGGTAATTAAATTTTTTAACTTTTCAATTATAAGTGACTTACTTTCTACGTTTTTTTTGTGATCAATATTTGAGTTGTTTTTTTTCAAAAAAAAAATATTAAACTCTTAAGTTAATAATATTTATCAACTATGCCATATATCCCAGCTTGCTTCTGCTTGAAATTCAAGCATAGGAAGACCGTTAATAACATGAGCCCCATTTTTTTCTGATTGTATTAAAAATCTTGTTTTTATTGGGTTATATATTAAATCATAGCAAGTATGTGATGAGTCAATTAAATCATATGGAATTTCTAACACGGAATTTAAATTTGGATATGTTCCTACCGGAGTGGTATTTATAATTAAATCAAAACCAGAGATTTCAGAATGAAGATTACTGTAGCTAAGGTATTTTTCGTCATTTTTTCGAGAAACTATTTCAAATGGAATATTAATTTTATTTAACCCGTATTGAACTGCCTTTGATGCTCCTCCTGTCCCAAAAATTAAAGCCCTTTTAAACTTCCTATTGGGTAAGCTTTTTAAAAAACCTATGTAGTCAGTATTAAATCCAATTAATCCTTTTCTGTTTATTTTGATTGTATTGACAGCCCCAATTTTTTCAGCTTCTGGATCAATTTTATCAAGGAATTTAATGATTTCTGTTTTGTATGGTATAGTAACATTAAAGCCATAAACGTCTTTTAAATTTATTTTACTTAATTCCTCTATTGATTTTAGATCAAAGTTGACATATTCACAATTAGATAATTGTAGTTTTTTAAATTTTTTGGAAAAATAGGATCTGGAAAATGAATAATCAATATTCTTACCTATTAATCCGAAGGTTTTTTTTGTCAACACTATGGTTTATATAAATAATTAAAATAACACTTAATAATATTATTAAAAATGCAAAAATCGTTTGAAAATTTAAAAGTTCAGTCTTGTTTATTTCAATATCTATTTTATTCCAAGGCCAAACTACAGGAAGAGTGCCGCTTACAAAACCCATAATCAAATGATTTAGATGTAATGGATATTTTTTAGAAATAAAACTTAGAAAATTTGAAAGGATAATCAAGCCCAATACTGATCCTAAAAAGAAAATTATTAAAATATTAATTAATTCATAATCAATAATATATGTTGATTGATTGCTAATTAAACTAATAATAAAGTTGTAGAGGTTATTAACTGAATCAATTAGTAATAACTCATAATTTCCAAGTAAAATGAGTAAAAAACTTCCTGATAAACCTGGTAATGTAATCCCACATATACTTATAAATCCGCAAAAGAAAATAAAAATTAGGCTTCTATTTTCTATCATTGGTTCTGAAAAACTCAGAATTAAACCAAAACTAATTCCTATTAAAAAAATAATTATTTTCAATGAGTTAGTGTTTTTTGTTCTTTTTATAATTACATACAAACTTCCTAAAATCAAACCAAAAAATAAAGACCATACATATAATTTATAATTGTATAACATAAAATCTAAAAGTCTCGAGGTGGTAAAATAACTAACTATCATCCCCATGGATAGAAATAACAAAAAACTTCCATTAATTTTATCTGAAAAGAGAGAAAGTCTAAATGTTAATAGATCTTTTAAACTTTCTTTATTTATTTTTTTTATTGATAACATGAGATCACTATAAAAGCCAATTACAATTGCATAAAGTCCACCAGAAATACCGGGTAGTTTATTTATTGTGCCCATAACAAGACCATGTAGGAATACTTCAATTGAGTTTGAATTAATCCAATTTTTATTTTGCCTCATTTTTTTTAAAAAATCTATTCAATAAAATAACAAATAACAATCCAATTATCATAAATATATAATCAGTAAGATTTTCCATTAAAAAAACAGTTCTAAAATCTTCTATTTTGTGAGGATAAAGTTTAGGTAAAGAACCGATTATAAGTCCAGTCAGACACACAATTGTTCCTTCTTTAAATTTATGAAGAAGAAATTTTACAAATTTTGAAAATGTTAGAACACCAGTTATGATTCCAATAATAAAAATTAAAATCCACTTGAAATCATCAAATTCAAAGCTACTCAGAAAATTATTTAATTTTTGAAGTATAAAGTCATAAGAATTTAAAATCAGAAGAATATATGCGCCAGATATTCCAGGCAAAATCATCGCACATGAGCAAATAAAACCACTAAGAAATATATAAAAAATGGTATTATTTTCATTTTCAAAATAGCCTAAGTTAAGAATTACAGTGGTGAGAATGATTGAAGCTACAAAAAGTACAAAGTTTTTGATTTTAAATAGACTTATTCCTTTGACGATGTAAGGAATACTTGCCAAAATTAATCCAAAAAAAAATGAAAAGACTTTTGTTGGATGAGTATCAATTGCATTTGAAATTATTTGACTAAAAATTATAATACTTGAAATAATTCCTAAGACTATCGTTAATAGTATATCAAACTTGAAATAAGTTAGATTAGTTAAAAAATTTCCCTTAAGTAATTTTATAGTATTTTTTAATTTTATATTGTTTAATGCGTGTATAAAATCATCATAAATCCCAGTTATTAAAGCAATAGTCCCTCCTGAAACACCAGGAATTAGGTCTGATATACCCATTAACATCCCTTTGAGGTAAATTATTAGGTAACTATCTTTTTTCAAAATAATTTAATAGTTTTTAGAAATAATACTTAGAGCCATATTTAAATTTTCAATTGCTTTGTCATGATCATTTTTTCTAAGATGATATTTAGCAATTGATATCCAAGCTTTTTCATATAACGGATCAATCTCAACAATTTCATTTAAATACTTTATTGAGGATTCATAATCTCCAATTTTCTCTAAACATCTTGAAAGTCTATACATTGAGAATGGAGATGAGCTTTTCTGCGAATGAACTATCTTATAGTAGTAGATTGCTCTCTTAAAATTTTCCATTTTTTCATGAACTTTTCCTAGCTCTACATAACTTGCTGAAAATGAATCATCACATATTGTAGCAAACTCATGACTTGTTTTACTTTCCTTAAATTTTTTTTGAGAAAAATAGATTTTACCAAGCTCAAACCATGCATATTTTGAGTAAGGATTTTTATTTAAAAATTTATTAAGAAAACTTATTGCACCTTCAAAATTTGATGATAGTTTGTAACAACTTATCAGTTTATCTAAAATAATTTTATCATCAGGGTATTGATAAATGATTTTTTTTGCAATTTTTATTGCACTTTTGTATTCTTCGAGAATCATATGGTTTTTTAGCTTTAAGTCAGTTACAAAAAACTCAAGAGCGCTATCATATTCCAAATCTTTTAAAATTAAATTTGATTTCAAATACTCTTTTTTCAGATTAAGAATTTTTGCTTTCTGAAAGAGTAAGTCTGGATTATTATCATTTTTTATTAAAAATTCATCAATAATTATATCTGCTTTAATAATTTGATTATTGATTATTAATAATTCAGAATTAAGAATATTGATGTTAATATTGTGAGGATATAATTTAAGTGCATAAAATAAAGCCTTTTCGGCCAGTGAGTAGTTTGCATCATTAAAATAATACAGAATTATGTCTTCAAAATCATCTACATCAAAGAAAAAAGATTCATTAGTTCTTATGATGCTTTCAAACTTTATTACAACATTAAGGATATTTTTATTCTCATCACGCACAAATTAAATTTATACACTATCCCTGTCGCCTCCACAAATTGAAACTTTACTTTATCAAATACTTATCAACAAGTTTTAGTTAATTTTATTAAGACATTGAATGATTATGTCACATCCTTTATTTATTTCATTTTCTGAAATTGTAAGTGGAGGAGTAATTCTAACAGCTCTTTTTTCATAAAGTAAAAAAAATAAAATAAGTCCATTATTCAATGACTCAGAAACAAGTTGTGATGCAACAGAGCTATTCTTCATAATAAGACAAAGCATAAGACCACTTCCTCTAATTTCGTAAATTAAGTTATGCTTTAATCTATCTCGAAAAATCTTTTCTTTTTCAATAGTTTTTAAATGTAATTTTTCTCTTAAGATAATTTGGAGAGTTTTAAGTCCTGCAGATGCAATTACAGGGTGGCCTCCAAATGTTGTTATATGACCAAGTTCAGGATTTGAAATAAATTTTGATAATAATTTTCTGTTACTTATTAAAGCACCAATTGGAAAACCACCACCTAGAGCTTTTCCGATCACCAATACATCAGGAACTATCTTATAATTTTCAAATGCAAACATTTTTCCTGTTCTTCCAATACCAGTTTGTAGCTCATCAAAAATTAAAATAACATTGTGTTTATCACATAATTTTCTAATTTCTTTTAGATATTCATTTTTAGCCGAAATAAAACCAGCTCCTCCTTGTATCGGCTCTATGATTACACAAGCAGTGTCATTATCAATAATAGAAAGATCATTTTTTGAGTTAAAATTTATTTGAAAAATATTAGGTAAGAGAGGGCGGTATCTCCTTTTTCTCTTTTCATATCCTGAAACGCTTAAACTTCCATGAGTACTTCCATGATATGCGTTTTTCATTGAAACTATTTTTTGTCTACCAGTAATTCTTTTTGCAAGTTTCAAAGATGCTTCGATAGCTTCAGTCCCTGAATTTGTTAAATATGTACAATTTAACTTTTTTGGAAGTAACTCGGACAATAGTTCGCATAGTACAATGCTTTTTTCTTGAACAAACTCACCATACACCATTACATGGGAATATTTATCTAATTGCTCGTTTATGGCTTTATTAATTTCACTGTTTGAGTGACCTAGATTATTTACCGATACTCCTGCAACAAAGTCAAGGTATTTTTTATTTTGAGAATAAATGAATGAGCCTTTAGCTTTTTTTATTTCAAGACCTAGTGGATTGCTTGTTGTTTGGGCTTGATATTTTTTAAATCTTTTGTTCAATTAAATCTGATTTATTTAAAATTTTCTCATCCGATCTATCGATGAAACCATTAAGGATTGTTTCATTTGAATCAAGAAAATTCTCAGGGTACAAAACGCCTTCAGGATCTGTTATAAATATTATCTCATCAATAGACTTATTATTAAAATAAATTTGAATTGAGCTGGAAATAGCTTTATCTACTCCAATTAATTTATTTTTATCATTATACATGTAATAGATAAGTTCAGCATTTTGATTTATCACAGCATTTTTCAACTTATTATCTAAAAATTTTCCATTTAAATTCAGGCCTTTGATTTGATTAAAATTACTTTCTGAAATGGAGTCTTTCTCAACAATAAAAACATTATTTGTTATCTTAATTGAGTCTAATTCATTAGTGTCCAAATTTTCAGTAAAAATTATTTTATCACCACTTATTTGAGAAAAATTGTCCCACAGTACAGGATTTTTTTTATTAATTTCTGATTCAGTAAATATTTGAAGATCTTTTTCTGAAATTTCTTTTCTTTCCATGATTGTAAGTCCTAAAGATTTTTTTATTTCAATAAAATCAGCCTTTCCACTAAAATTTCCTTGTAAAAATTCTACATTCCTTAAACCTTTCATAGTTCTATTAGCTTCCTTTCCAATCGAGTATAATGTATCTGCCTTAACAAATAGTGAATCTCTTTTTAAAATATTTATTGCTAAAGGGTTTTTAGTAATAATAGCAGAATCTTTTTCTTCAAATAATTCACCGTAATCGCCTGTTAATACTAATTTTTCTTTATTGTCGATTATTTTAATATTATTTGAAATACTTGCATATTTTTTTTCTTCGTCAAAATAAATACTATCACCATACACAATTCTCTCATTTGATTCTATAATTGCATTTTTATTGAATATTCCAATTAATCCAATAGGATCATAAAATCCAGCATCACAATTTATTTTGTAATCATCCCCAGTAATAATTGTTTGATCAAAAAAATATGATTTTTCACTTTCTAAATAGTAATCCATTTTTTTTGATTCGATAATTCTGTTATCATTTAATACCTTTACATTTTTTTCAAACTCATATTTATTTTTGTCTATTAAATATTTTCCGTCAATACTTGAAATCGTACTTTTTTTATCTGTTATTTTTCCTCCATTAAAAAAATAAGCTTCATCAATTATTCGATCTAATTTTAGTTTGTTTGTTTCTAGGGTCATACCACTATTAATAAGTCTTACTTTTCCAAATGCAAACATTTGTTTAGTTTTTCCATCATAATTGAGTGAATCGCAAAAAAGTTGTAAAGTATCACCTTGAATTAACTTTACTTTTCCATAGGAAATAACAGAATTTTCTTTTTGAAAAAAAATAGATGTATTTGAATATATATCTAAATCCTCATGCCTTAGGTGAACACTTTCGTCTTTATCTTTTTTCAAAATATTTCCATCTGGATAGAGCACCTCATTTCTGTCAAAAGAACCAGCTGATATAATTTCTATCTGCTTGACTTCTTGTGAATAATTAATCTTAAAAAATATTAGAAATATAATATTGATTAATAAAAATTTTTTATCGAATGATTGTTTGTTTTCTGTTTGGTCCAACTGAAACTATTTTGATTTCTAATTCAAGATTCTTTTCTAGAAAAGTAACATATTTTTTGAAATTATCTGGAAGTTGTTGGTAATTATTAATTTGAGTAATTTCCTCATTCCATCCGTCAATTTCTTCATAAATTGGCTCTAACGAACTGTCATCAATCGTGAATGGTAAATGTTCAATTATTTCATTTTTATATCTATATTTTGTACATACTTTTAATTTTTCCAAACCTGAGAGAACGTCACCTTTCATCATTATAAGTTCAGTAACACCATTTATATTAATTGAATGTTTTAAAGATACCAGATCTAACCAACCACACCTTCTGGCTCTTCCAGTTGTTGCCCCGAATTCATGTCCAATTTTACCAATTCTTTCACCAGTTTCATCAAATAATTCTGTGGGAAAAGGACCACTTCCAACTCTTGTTGTATAAGCTTTAAATACTCCATAAACATCACCAATTTTATTAGGCGGTATTCCTAAACCAGTACAGGCCCCTGCAGAAGTTGTATTAGATGATGTTACGTATGGATAGGTCCCAAAATCGATATCTAAGAGAGACCCTTGAGCTCCTTCTGCAAGAATCTTTTTATTTGTTTTTAAACATCTGTAAAAATAGTTTTCACTATCGATTAATGTAAGTGATTTTAAAAATTTAAGTGCATCTAAAAATTCATCCTTTAATTCACTTATGTTGTAGCCAATTTCTACATTAAAATTCTTAATTAATCTTTCGTGTTTACTTATAAGATTGTCTAATTTATCTTCCCAACCATCGATTTCAAGTTCGCCAACTCTAAATCCATTCCTGCCTGTTTTGTCCATGTAAGTTGGTCCAATCCCCTTTAAGGTAGAACCAATTTTCTTTTTACCTTTTGAAAGCTCTGATGCTTGATCAATTAGTCTATGAGTGGGAAATATAAGATGAGCTTTTCTAGAAATAAAAAGCTTTGAGCTTACATCAATACCAAGATTTTTTAATGTATCAATCTCCTTTTTAAAAATAACTGGATCAATAACGACTCCGTTTCCAATCACATTAATTTTTTTGTCATGGAAGATTCCCGATGGAATAGTATGTAGAACATGTTTAATTTCGTCAAATTCAAGAGTATGACCTGCATTAGGTCCACCTTGAAATCTTGCAATTATATCATAGATATTACTTAATACATCAACAATTTTTCCTTTACCTTCATCACCCCATTGAAGGCCTAATATTAAATCAATTTTCATTTTTAAGATTTATTTTTTTTACCATAAAAATATAGTGAATGACTATCGATTTTGACATCAAAAATTTCTTCTATATTTTGTTTAATTGTGTGTAATCTTGGATCACAAAATTCAATAACTTCACCAGTATCTGTTAAAATTAAATGATCATGTTGATTATTAAAATAAGATTTCTCATACTGAGAAATATTCGAATCGAATTGGTGTCTTCTTACCAATCGACATTCAAGCAGAAGTTCAATAGTGTTGTATAAGGTTGCTCTACTAATTTTGTGCTTTTTATTTGACATTTTTGCATGTAGAGTTTCTATGTCAAAGTGATCATCAGAATTATAAATTTCTTTTAAAATTGAAAATCTTTCTGGTGTTTTTCTATGAGATTTTGAATCTAAAAATTTTGAAAAAACTTTTTTTACTAATTCTTGGTTATTTTTCAGTTTTTTAGTCATTGATACTCAAATTTAATTATTAAAATCTTACTACTTTATCAACACCAGGAATTTTTTTCAACTTATCAATAAGCTCATTTAAAATTCTTTTATGTTTTACTGTCAATGTGATTTCTCCTTTGAATGTATCACCTTCCGTAGTAAACACACTTTTCTTCATGTTTAGATTTAAATTCTCAGAAATTACCTTTGTAATTGTATTTAATAGGCCATGATTGTCAATGCCAAATATTTCTATAGTTGAAGAATATTCATGATTTAAAGAATCTATCCACTTAGCTATCATTACACGATAAGCAAATTTTGATTGCATACTAATGGCATTCTTGCAGCTATATTTGTGAACTGTTATTCCTTCATTAATAGTTAAAAATCCAAACACGTTATCACCAGGAATTGGTTTACAACATTTTGATAATTTATAGTTCAATTTCTCTTCATCTTTACCAAAAACTAATTGATCAAAGTTTGTCTTTTCAACGATTTTCTTGTCTTTGCTACTTCTTCTAAAAAACTTTATTATTCTGTTATTTTGAGCTTTTGCAAATTTTTTTAACTCTAAATTGTCAATGTTGCCAACTCCAATACCATAAAATAAATCTTGATTAGTTTGGAGATTAAAAAATACTTGAAGTTTATTGATAATATTATCATTAAATGAAAATTTAAGTTGCTTTAATTTTCTTTTAAGAATTTCTTTTCCTTCTTCAGCGATAACTTTTTTATTTTCCTTTAATGCAGCTCTTATTTTTGATTTTGCTCGAGATGTGACCACATATTTTAACCAGCTTGCAGTTGGTTTTGAGTTCTTACTTTTAATAACCTGAACTTGGTCACCACTTTTCAAAACAAAATTTAATGGTACGATTTTTCCATTTACTTTAGTCCCTCTTGTTTTTAGCCCTAATCCTGTATGAACTGCAAAAGCAAAGTCTAAAGCAGTAGCACCTTTACTTAAAGAAACTAAATCACCTTCAGGTGTAAAAACAAAAATTTCATCTGAATACAAGTTAAGTTTAAAATCATCCACAAAATCAACTGCATTTGATTCCTGATTTTCCATAACATCTTTAAGTCTATTCAACCATTCTTCAATTCCACTTTCATTAGATTCACCTTCTTTGTATTTAAAATGAGCTGCGTAACCTCTTTCAGCAATTTCATGCATTCTTTCAGATCTAATCTGGACTTCTATCCACTTTTTTTTTGGACCTACAACAGTTGTGTGCAAGGCTTCATATCCATTGGTTTTTGGATTTGATATCCAATCTCTTAGCCTAGCTGGATTAGGTCTGTAAACATCCGTTACAATTGAATAAATTTTCCAGGCTAGTAATTTTTCATTTTTTTTATCACTATCATATATAATTCTTATTGCAAACCTGTCATAAACTTCATCAATTGAAATATTTTTCTTTAACATTTTATTTCTAATTGAGTAAATTGATTTTCCTCTGCCATTAATAATAAATGATATTCCTTGTGATCTCAGTTTTTCAGAAATTTTTCTTGAAAAATTTCGTATATATAGATTTTGATCAACTTTTGATTTTTTTAATTCTTCATCAATTTCTACATAAACCTCCGGTTCAATATATTTTAGAGATAAATCTTCTAGTTCAGACTTAATTTCATATAAACCTATTCTGTGAGCTATAGGAGCATATATATATAGGGATTCAGAGGATATTTTTGTCTGTTTATCCGATGGCATATAATGCATGGTTTGCATGTTATGTAACCTGTCAGCTATTTTAATAAGAATAACTCTAACATCGTCATTTAGAGTAAGAAGCATTTTTCTGAAATTTTCTGCTTGTATCGAAAAAATTTTATCTTTTTTGATTTTTGAAATTTTAGTAAGTCCTGAAACAATTTTTGCAATTGTTCCTCCAAATCTAGATTTAATATCTTCGATTGAATATTTAGAATCTTCAACAACATCATGTAAAAGTGCAGAAGCTATTCCAATGGAATCAAGTCCAATCTTTTCTGCAGCAATTTTTGCAACAGCAAGAGGATGAAAAATATAAGGTTCCCCTGACTTTCTGTATTGGTCTTTGTGAGCATCTATAGCTAAATCGAGAGCATTTCTTATAAGATCAACGTCATTATCACTTAGATCTTGATAACTAATCTTTAGCAATTTTTTATACTCACGAGCTATTCTTCTATTTGTACTTTTTTTAGAAACTACTTCCATTATCTATTAAAATTAATAGATTTTCTTTGATTCATAACCTCATAAAGTATAATTCCTGTAGAAACTGATAAATTAAGTGAATCAACATTTCCTGTCATTGGAATTTTAAAGCATTCGTTACTTTGTTTAATAAATTCCGAGCTAATCGAATCTGCTTCTGTTCCCATTACAATAGCACATTTTGAATTAAAGTCTATTTCATCAATATTTTTAGTGGATTCAATAAGACTACCAAAAATTTTAAAATTATTCTTTTTTAAAAAATTTATTATTCTTTCTTTTTTATCCTCATAAATATTTAATCTAAATAAAGCACCCATACTTGCACGAATTGTATTTGGATTATAAAGTTCTGTTTTTGTA
Organism: Flavobacteriaceae bacterium; assembly: GCA_002703065.1. Taxonomy (GTDB): domain Bacteria; phylum Bacteroidota; class Bacteroidia; order Flavobacteriales; family Flavobacteriaceae; genus Eutrophosalina. The sequence continues at coordinate 63,909 of PAEO01000020.1, forward strand.
TCAGAAATAAATACATCTGAAAAGCCTAAAGCATCACATGATCTTAATATTGCTCCAATATTTCCTGGTTTTTCAGGTTTCTCAAGAACTAGAACAAAATTATTTTCATTGTAAATATAATTTTCTAGTGAGTTTTCTTTTTTTGTAACAATTGCCAAAATTTCAGAAGTTTCTCTATAAGTTATCATGTTCATGATTTCCTTTTGAATAAAATATTTGTTGGCATTACTAAAATCATCACATAACTTTTCGTTCAAACAAAGAAGATGATCAATTTTATAATCAGACTCAAAGCAAAGTTTCACTTCCCTTAAACCCTCAACTATGAAACTATTAGTTTTTCTTCTGTAACTAGAATTTTTTGAAAGCTTTTTAACCTCTTTAATTAGCTTATTATGTGCGCTTGAAATTAATTTCATAATTATTTAAGTTCAATATAAAACTCATATCTTTGACTTATTCAAATGAACATGATTTATCTAGACAACGCAGCAACAACTCCCATCTCTGACAATGTACTAAAAGTCATGAATGAAGTTATGAAAAATAACTTTGGTAACCCCTCATCAACTCATTCATTTGGAAGGGATTCAAAATCAATAATAGAATTAACAAGAAAAAACATAGCCAATGAACTAAAGATTAATGCTAATGAAGTTTATTTTACATCTGGTGGTACAGAGTCTAACAATATGATTTTTCATTCAGCCATTTATTTTCATGGCATTGAACGAATAATATCAACTAAAATCGAACATAAGGCAGTATTAAAATGTATTGACACATATTGTAATAATAAAAATNTTGATGCTGTGTATTTGAGTGTTGATNGAACNGGAAAACCCGATTTGAAAGAGTTAGAANATTNTNTAANAAATGATAATAAAAAAACTCTAGTATCATTGATGCATATAAATAATGAGATNGGNACANTCATAGATTTAAAAANAGTTGGTGAAATTTGTAANAAATANAATTCNCTTTTTCATAGTGATACTGTTCAAACTNTAGGNCACTACTTNNTTGATTTAGAAAATANATATATNAATTATTTAACATGTTCAGCTCATAAATTTCATGGNCCNAAAGGTGTGGGTTTTGCTGTTGCACTNAATGGCGCAAAANTTGTCTCATTTATTGAGGGTGGAGANCAGGAGAGAGGATGTAGAGCTGGAACCGAATCAGTTCATAATATAGCNGGTCTNAATCAAGCATTTAATGATGCNTATAATAATNTAGAGAANAGANTAGAAAAAATAAAATCTTTNAAAAATTATTTTATAGANTCTNTNNGTGATAAAATTAATTTNAAAATTAATGGTGATNTAGGTCAATCAAGTGATACTATNTTGAACTTGCAACTACCNNTNAATATTGAAAAAAAGTCTGTNTTAAATTTTAAAATGGATATTGCTGGAATTGCATGNTCANCTGGAAGNGCCTGTCAATCNGGAAGTGATAAGCCATCACATGTTCTTTTAGAAATTCTTGATAAAAATGAAATTAATAATATTTCGCTTAGATNTTCTTTTTCGCACTATAATACAACAAAAGATATTGATTATNCAATTGAGTTTTTAGAAAGTTTTGTANGNGAGAATCAAGGCTTNTAGTAAATCGTTTCATTATAAATTGTTTTGTTTCCTAANAGATCTTCTACAANNATAAAAAGTTNATTTTCTTCTTTTAATTGTATANAATCATCAGGNTTAAATTGAATTAAACTTTTCTTTGGNTCATATTCAAATANTGCCCATTCATTGTTAATTCTAGCAGTGTATTTTTTTATTCCTGTNTCTTCATCTCTAATTAGTAATCTAATTTTTTTATTNTTAGTACGATNTTTTTTATTNATTTTTTTGATAATTGGTCCAATCGTATCAGTACTAATAAAAAATTTCCCTAATGTTTTGGTTTTNTATTCNAAATAATCATNCTTNCTGTTNGAGCTNANATAAATNACATTATTGTTTTTATCTAGNGATCCAATAAAGTTTCCCTTATTGTTATNAGGAAATTTTACTTTATATGGATTTTTTAAAATAATATTTGGATTNTAAACAGTTAANGTATCTTTTTCAAAATTTAANTCAATTGATGTGTCANGGTAAAATGTATTTTTATTGAAATTNAGCTTNAAATNATTTAATGTGATATTATAATTCAAAGACTTATCAATTTTTTTATCAAACTGATCTTCANNTGAATCATAAATAAAATTCTTATCACTAGGTTCAATTTCAATTTGTATATGTGTATTGTTTTTATTGTAATCTGAAAGAACAATATTTAAGGATATTATTTCATTTTCATTGACTCTAAAAATACCTCTGGAGTTGTTTTTGTAGAAATTATAATCATTAGTTTTTTCGTCACGTAATATTATAATTTTGGAATTTTTTTCTATGAATTCTTTNTGATCATAAAATTCAATGGGTAGTCTTTTTTGGTTAAAATTTAGACTATCAAATTTGTAATGAAATAAGTTAGAATTATTTTCAATTAGTTTAATGTCATAAGTCCCATTACGATTATAAGAAAAATTCTGTCTATCAAAAGTTTCAATTCCAAAAAATATAGAATCGTTTGTTTTTAAATTAACGTTGTAAAGAGTATCATTAACCTTATTTAAAGCTAATTTTTTTTTTGCTCTAATATTATTTTTTGTGTTGTAGACATACAAACTTCTTATTACGGGACTTATAGTGTCTGGAATTTCATATTTAAATTTTAAAGGATTAACAGGTATGTCTTCTTCAGTTCTTATTTCAAAGTGTAGATGAGGACCAAATGAAGTTCCTGTATTTCCAGAATACCCAATTATTTGACCTTTTTTTACAATTATTTCATCTTTTTTGAAGTATTTGTTAAAGGTGTAGCTTTTGCGACTATATTGTATTCTTTTAGCAGAGCTGTCTAATTTTTTCTCGAAATCTCTGAGGTGACCATAAACAGATTTCAAACCATTATTATGAGTAATATAGATCACTTTTCCATAACCTGTAGTTGAAACTTGCATTCTAGAAATATAACCATCATCTATAGCTTTTATAATTTCTCCTTCTCTACCTTTTGTCTTTATGTCGATTCCAGTATGAAAACCACTTGATCTTAGTTCACCAAAATTTCCACTCAATAATATTTCATATTCGATTGGAGAAGTATTTATTTGAGCTGATCCTAATTTGTAATTAGAAAGAAAAAATAATAAGAGAAGAGTGTAATATAAATTTCTAGTTTTCAACTTATCAATAAAATAACTAAATTTAAAAATAGATAATAGCAGAGAATTTTGAAAGAAAGTTATTTGATAATTAAAGATTTTAAAGACAATGTAAGAAACCTTATTAAAAAGGTTGATAATCTTAAAATCGAGAATAATAAACTTTCGAATGATTTTAATGTTTTAAATACTTTGTATCGAAATACAATTAAAGACTTTGATGAATTAAAGGTAAAATATGATGCATTAAAAATTGGAAAAGCTGTTATTGGTAGTAACGAAAAGAATAAAACAAAAAGAAAATTAAAAAAACTAATTGATCAAATTGATGATTGTCTTGTTGAACTTACATCATAATGCAAAAAATTAAAATTAATATAGCTAATAGAACTTACCCTTTAAGTGTTGAGGAACATCAAGAGGAAACAGTAAGAAAATCTGCAAAAAAAATTAATGACGCAATAAACAATTATGAAGAAAAGTATGCTGTTCAAGATAAGCAAGATAGTTTAGCAATGTATGCTTTACAGATTACAAGTCAATCACAAGATTTAACCAATAGAAAAGAAGAGGATATGAGCAAAATAAATATTGAGTTAAATGAAATTAATAATATGATTTCTGATTGTTTAAAATCTTAACGTTCATTAAAATAAATTTTACTACCTACATCAGATTTAATTTGGTAAACTCAACGCGAATTAATTAAAAAGAGTGAGTCCAAGCCCTAGAGCGTGCCCTCATCTTTTGGGATTTTCGAATGCTTGGTTAGCTTTAATCTTGTATAAATGGAGTTTATACAATCAATCTGATTGTAGGTTTTTAAATTAAACTTATGAATGAAATTATATTTATTGTAATAGGGGTTGCAATTGGATTTANAGTAACCTATTTATTAAAAAAAGCATCAAACAAAAAATTACTTAGTGAAAGCCAAACTGAGGCTCAAAAAATTATTAGCAATGCTAAAAATGAAGCTGAAAATTTAAAAGCTAATAAAATTTTTCAAGCTAAAGAGAAATTTTTAGAGCTAAAATCAGAACACGAGAAGTATATACTTTCAAAAGAATCTGAGCATAATGAAAAAAAGCAAGATCTCAAGAACCAAGAGTCAGAAATCAAACAAAAATCAAAAAAGGTTGATAAGCTTAAAATTGAATTAGATGAGAAAATCTCAACCTTTACAAAAAAGACTGAATCACTTGAAAAAAAGAATAAGGAAATCGATAAAATTAAAAAAGATCAGGTTCAGCAGATAGAAAAAATTTCTGGATATACTGCTGATGAAGCCAAAGAAGAGTTGCTTAAAATTTTAAAAGATGAAGTCAAATCTCAAGCTCTAGAAATATCACAAAATATAATCGATGAAGCTAAACTTTCTGCAAAACAAGAAGCTAAAAAGATAATAATTACTTCAATTCAAAGATTAGGCACNGAAGAANCTATAGATAATTGTGTGTCAGTTTTTAATATTGAATCTGANGATATGAAAGGAAGAATTATTGGAAGAGAGGGGCGAAATATAAAAGCTATAGAAAGTGCTACTGGTGTTGAGATTATCGTTGATGATACNCCAGAGGCAATCATTTTATCGTGTTTTGATTCAGTTAGAAGAGAAGTTGCTCGACTATCTNTAAAGAAGTTAGTATCNGATGGAAGAATCCATCCTGCTAGGATTGAGGAAGTTGTTAAAAAAACTAGAANAGAAATTGAAAATGAAATTATAGATATTGGAAAAAGAACTGTTATTGATTTAGGAATTCACGGTTTNCATNCAAATCTAATAAAAGCTGTTGGTCGAATGAGGTTTAGATCATCTTATGGNCAAAATCTATTACAACANTCAAAAGAGGTTGCTAAACTATGCGGAATAATGNCAGCTGAATTAGGTCTAAATACTAAGCTNGCAAAAAGAGCTGGATTNTTACATGATATNGGAAAGGTTCCTGAAGAGGAAAGTGAAACTCCTCATGCACTACTAGGTATGCAATGGGCNGAAAAATATGGNGANAAAAAAGATGTTTGTAATGCNATTGGTGCACATCACGATGAAATCGAAATGGATAATNTAATNTCTCCTGTAGNTCAAGTNTGTGATGCTATATCNGGTGCTAGACCTGGTGCTAGAAGACAAGTTATGGAGAGTTATATTCAAAGATTNAANGATTTNGAAAATATAGCCTANAGTTTTNANGGGGTTAATAAAGCTTTTGCAATACAAGCTGGAAGAGAGTTACGTGTGATGGTTGAAAGTGAGAAAGTNAGTGATGATCTTTCAAAAAAACTTTCATTTGAAATATCACAAAAAATTCAAACTGAAATGACTTATCCNGGNCAAGTAAAGGTTACGGTGATTAGAGANACCAGNTCTGTCAATGTNGCTACTTAATTTCTTTAACACCATCAACAATTTTTATTTTNATNGGAGTTATTTTTTTNCCAAATGATTTANAATATTTANTGTTCAAAGTTTCTAATACAGACTCGTTNATTGTTCCTTTAATCAAATTTAAAACNGAACCGCCAAATCCTCCACCCATCATTCGTGAGCCTAAAACATTAGTATTCTTCATCATCTGATCAACTAAGAAATCAATTTCAGTACAACTAACNTCATATAAATCTCTNAAACCTAAATGTGATTTATANATCATNTCACCAATTATTTTATATTTTTTTTCTTTTATTAAATGGAAAGTATTAATTGTCCTTTTGTTTTCTTCAATTACAAATTTTGCTCTGTTGAATTCATTTTGATTTATTGAATCTTTTACTTTATCTAAATCCTCCAACGAATATTGAGCTAGGTGCTTATGATTGTTATGATAATTATTTAATAATGATCTTAAATTATTACATTCAGTTACTCTATCGTTATATTGTGAATGAAGTAAAGAGTGTTTTACATTACTATTAATGAGTAATAAACTATGTTCATCTAAATCAAACCTTATAAATTCATGCGTTTTGTCCAAACAGTTGAGAAAAATCAAATTATTTTTTTTTCCATGATTAATAGTGAATTGATCCATAATACCTCCATTTAATCCTAAATATTTTTTTTCAACATAACTCACTGAATCAATTATAAGCTCTTTATTTAATTTGAATTCAAAAAGATTAATTAATGATTTTGCTACTGCTGAAATTAGTGCTGATGAAGAGCTTATACCTGCACCAATTGGTAAATTTGAAGTAATCTCTAAATGAAAGGGTGATATACTAAAGCCTTTTTTCTTGAAATAATCTACTGTTCCTAAAATATAATTTTGCCAATGAACAGAGCTTTTATTTGTTTCGTTAGCATAAAAATTAAACTTTTCATTTAAAGTTTTTGAATGAACTGAGCAGTGTTTTTTATTGTGCTTAAAAATAGAAACTTTAATTCTCTTGTCGATACATCCTGGCAGAACGTATCCTCCATTATAATCTATATGCTCTCCAATAAGATTAATCCTCCCGGGTGCTTCAATTTTTATCAATCCTTAGAATTTAAGTTTTTTTCCCATTTCCAAGCTGACTCTAATGCCTCTTCTAAAGTAAGATTAGCTTTCCATTTGAGTTCATCATGTATTTTAGAACAATCAGCGAAAGCTACAGTAATATCACCATCCCTTCTCCCCCCAAAACTGTAATTTAGTTTAATTTTGTTGACCTTTTCAAATGTATTGACAAGCTCCAACACAGTAGTTCCATATCCAGTTCCAACATTAAAAAAACTGTAATGATTTTTTTCATTTAGATTGATTAAATAATTTAATGAATCAATGTGTGAAATAGCCAAATCAATAACGTGAATGTAATCCCTAATGCAAGTACCATCTTTAGTTGGATAGTCACTTCCAAAAATTATTAATTCCTCTCTTATACCAATTGCTGTTTGAGTAATATATGGAACTAAGTTCTGAGGGACTCCATTTGGTAATTCACCAATCAAAGCTGATTTATGTGCCCCAATTGGATTAAAATATCTGAGCGAAATAGAGTTTAGATTCGTATTCTTTTTACAAAATTTAGATATAATTTCTTCACATTTCTTTTTTGTTTCACCATAAGGGGATTCTTGTTTAACAACAGGTGAGTCTTCAGTTATTGGTAGTTTATTTGCTTGACCATAAACAGTACAACTTGAGCTAAATATTAAATTGAAGTTCTTTCTAGGGTTACTCTTAATACACTCTAATATATTATTTAATGACCCAACATTATTTTCATGATATAGATTTGGAAATTTTACACTTTCAGATACTGACTTTAAGGCAGCAAAATGAATTATATTTTCAAA
>PAEO01000021.1 GCA_002703065.1 Flavobacteriaceae bacterium
AAAATAAATTTTAAATCTTCAATATACTTATCCTTTAAACTTAAACTCTCAATCAATTCTTTTATCACGTTTTCTTGACCAATTTTATCAATTTTATCAATAATTATCATAAACTTTTTAAATTGACTATTAAGTTCAATTTTTTTTGAAATTGAGTTTAAAATTCCTCTGTGATTTATTTTTAATTCTAGATTCTTAAGACCTAGATCATTTAATGATTTTGCATATATGTTGATCATTTCAATTTCATTTAAAATTGAGTCGGATCCAATAACATCTGCGTCACATTGCGTGAACTCTTGAAATCTTCCCTTTTGTGGTCTATCAGCTCTCCACACATTTTGAATTTGAAATCTTTTAAAAGGAAACTTAATTTCATTTTGATATTGTGAAACATATCTCGCCAGGGGGACTGTAAGATCATATCTTAAAGCTTTGTCAGAAATTGAATTTACAAATTCACTTAAATTATCATCCTTTAGAGAATTAATGTTAGCTTTTTTAACTTTTTCGCCTGAGTTCAAAATATTAAAAATCAGTCTATCACCTTCTTGTCCATAATTCCCTTGAAGAATATTACTTTTCTCAAATGATGGAGTTTGAATTTCATGATAACCAAATCTCATGAAATTAAATTTTAACTTTTGAATTATATAGTTTCTCTTAGAGACTAAGTTTGGGTGATAATCTCTTGTACCTTTAGGAATAGAGGGCTTAATTGACATTTCCCAAAGTTAATAAAATGATAAAGATATATTGTTAACTATGATTGCGAACTTACAACTTCAAAGTTTAGATTATAATAAATTTCTCTATGTAATCTAATTTTAGCAGTATACGATCCTGTCTTTTTGATCGTAGAGGATAGTTGAATACATTTCTTTTCGATTTCAAATCCCTCTGAAGAAAGTTCTTTCGAAATTTCTGAATTGGTTACAGAACCAAATAATTTATCATTTTCAGATTTTGCGCTTATTTTAAGCTCTAATTTTTCCAGATTTTTAACAATTTTACTAGCTTCTTCAATAGCTTGCTTTTCTTTTACTTGAGATTGTTTTAGTTTTTCTGCTAGAACTTTTTTTGCAGAGATGGTCGCAAGGATAGCTTTACCTTGTGGAATTAAAAAATTTCTACCATAGCCATTTTTGACCACAACAAGGTCATCTTTAAATCCTAGGTTCTCTACATCTTCTTTTAATATAAGTTCCATTAGTTTTATTTAAGTAAGTCAGCTTGATAAGGGAGTAATGCAAGGTGTCTTGCTCTTTTAATAGCTACAGAAATCTTTCTCTGATATTTTAACGATGTACCGGTCAATCTTCTAGGAAGAATTTTTCCTTGTTCATTAACAAATTTTAATAGATAATCTGGATTTTTATAATCAATATATTTGATACCCAATCTCTTAAATCTACAATATTTTTTCTTGCTATTTGTATTAATGTCCAATGGAGTTAAGTACCTTATTTCTCCTTGATTTGTATTTAAATCCATATCAGATTATAATTTTTCCTTTTTTAATTTATTTCTTCTCTTAACGGCCCAAGCGTTAGCATCCTTATCTAATGAAACATTCAAATATCTCATCACTCTCTCGTCTCTTTTGAGCTCAGTTTCATATAAGTTTATGATATTTTCATAAGAACCATCAAACTCAAAATCTATTAGTGCATAAAATCCACTTAATTTATTTTGAATCTTATAAGCAAGCTTTTTTAAACCCCAATTCTCAACATCAACAATATTGCATCCTTTAGATTTAAGAAAATCTTCATATTTTTTTATGGCATCTTTTACCTGAGGCTCTGACAGAGCTGGATTTAAGATAAACATAGATTCATAATGACTCATAAGTAAATTTTGTCGGGCAAAAATAGTTTTTTAATAATTACTTACAAAATAAATTAATATTTAATTATAAGGATCAATATCAACACTTAGTTTAACAGATTTAAATTGAGGATATTTATTGATTTTTTTTGATAGTTTAAAAAGCCTTATTTTCTCTTTTCTAAGACTTTCGACTTCCATTTTAATAAGTATATTCATGATGTGGTTATTTTTAATTTTACTTACCACCGGAAACTCTGGACCAAGAATTTCAGATTTCATGTTATTTCTTAAGGCTTTTGAAAACCAGTTGGAAGCTAATTTTAATAGATTTATATTTTTTGATTTTAAAATAACCTTTGCCAATCTTGTAAATGGAGGATAATTAAAATCTCTTCTTTGATCAATTTGGTATTGATAAAATCCTTTTGTGTTACCATCTATAATCCTATTATGAACATGATGATTAGGGTAATTTGTTTGAATTAAAACCTTTGAGTCAGAAATTGACCTACCAGCTCTTCCGGAAACCTGTTTGATTAATTGAAAATATTTTTCATGAGATCTAAAATCAGGATAGTTTAATAAAAAGTCTGATTCAATAACTCCCACTAAACCAACATCACTAAAATCAAGACCTTTAGAAACCATCTGAGTACCAATAAGAATTTGAAATTTATTTATTGAAAAATCTTGTAATATTTTTTTTAATTTTTTTTTAGATCTGGTTGTGTCATAATCTAATCTTTGTGATTTAACCTTTGGGAAAAACTTTTCTAATTCATTTTCAATTGTTTGTGTTCCTACACCATTGAGTTCCATTGAAGGTAAATTACAACTTGAACATCTAATTTGCTTAACCCTTGAAAAACTACAGTAGTGACATTTTTCTAAATTTTCGGAGATGTGATATGTGAGGCAAACATCACAATTAGGACAATAATTTACATTACTACAAGCTTTACACTTTAAAAATGTTGAAAATCCTCTTCTATTTCTGAAAAGGATAATTTGATGATTATTTTCTAAACATATTTTTATCTCCTTTCTTAAAGAAAGTGATAAAAAAGATTCATTATCTAATTTTGGAGATTCAATTAGTGCGATTTTTGGTTCTTTGAAATTTCCATATCTCTTATTTAGCTCAACAAAACCATATTTCTTACTAATAGAATTATAATATGTTTCAATACTTGGTGTAGCACTACCCAACAAACATTTTGTTTTTAAGATTTTTGATAAAAAAATTGCAGAATCACGCGCATTATATCTTGGCATAGGTTCATTTTGTTTGTAGGAATTTTCATGCTCTTCATCTATTATAATTATTCCTAAGTTTCTAAATGGTAAAAAAACTGAAGATCTTGCTCCTAGGATTACTTTTGGTTTATTATCGTTCACCATATCACTCCACAGTTCATGTCTCATATTAGGCGAAATAGAAGAATGATAGACTATCAAATTACTTGGGAAATAACTTGATAATCGTAAACTTAATTGAGTTGTTAATGCAATTTCAGGCACCATAAGAAGAGCACTATTTCCTTTAACAATTTCTTCTTTAATAAGATTAACATATATTTCTGTTTTACCTGATGAAGTAATACCCAAAAGATTAACAACATTATTTGCCAGGAAGGATTTTTTTATACCATTTAAAGCATCTTTTTGAGAATCTGAAAGCACTAATTCATTTCTTGAAATTTCTGTAGAATTATATATTCTTTTAACAGGAACTCTATTTTTTAACAAAATATTCCTCTTTACAAGGTTTTCCAAAACAGAAACTGATACACCTAAAACATCTTGTATATGAATTCTTGAAAATGATGAGTTTATATTTTCATTCAAATAATTTAAAACCTTATTTTGATTGTCAGAACGTAAAGAAATTTTAGAAAGATCTACTGATTGATTAAGAGAATAGTTAATGATAGTTTTCTCTTTATATTTAGTGTAAATCTCCTCATTTAGCTCTAAAATTTCTTGAGCTATCAATGCACTAATTCTTTTTAAAACTTTGAATCCAAAAATCTTTACAAGCTCATTTACTAAAATTTCTTCATTATTTTCAAAAAGTTGCAAAATTTCATAATCATAATCTTCATTCTTATATGATTTATCACAAATAACTTTTTTTAAAACTGATTCACTCTTAATTAAAAATGATCTAGGAAGTGCTGCGTCTAAAACAATACCGATTGGAGAAAGGTAATAATCACTTAACCAATTAATAAAAATTATTTGCTCATTAGTTATGCAAGGTGGCTCATCAATCAAATAAGAAACTTCTTTTAACTCGTAGTCGATATCAAAATTTTCATGTTTTTCAAATACTACAGCAGTGTAATATTTCTTTTTTCCAAAACTTACTATAACCCTCGATCCAATTTTAATTTTAAAAAATTCTGATTTTGAGAGTGAATAAGTAAAAAAACCATCAATCGGAATTGGAACAACAACATTTATGGCATAAGAATATTTCAATTAGATGTTTTTTTAACTTTAGTAAAATTTAGGTAATGGAATTAATCTTTGCAAGCCATAATGAAAATAAAGTTAAAGAAGTTAGAAAAATACTTGGAAAAGAATTTAAAATCAGAAGTTTAAATGAAATTGGATACTGTGAGGAAATTCCAGAAAATCAGCCAACAATTGAGGGAAATGCAAAATTTAAATCCCAATACATTTTTGAAAAGTATAATTTGAACGTTTTTGCAGATGATACTGGGCTTGAAATTAAAGCTTTAAATAATAAACCAGGAGTAAGATCTGCACGTTATGCAGGAGATCATAAAAACTCTGCAGATAATATAAATAAAGTTCTAAAAGAATTGGATGATTTAGAAGATAGAAGTGCAAGGTTTAAAACAGTATTCTCACTTATGACAAAAGATTTTTCTAAGTTATTTACTGGAATTATTTATGGGGAAATAACTAAAGAAATCAATGGGTCAAAAGGATTTGGATATGACCCCATATTTAGACCAAATGGATATAGCATGACATTTGGTGAAATAGATATTAGAATAAAAAATGAAATTAGTCATAGAGCATTAGCAACTAATAAATTGGTTGATTTTTTAAGAAAAGTTTATGATTGAATTTTTCAGCAAAACCTTAATTTAATGTATGTTTACGCGGATGAAAATTAAATTGTTTTTACTCATATTAATTTCTTTATTTACTACTACACTTTCATCTCAAGAAAAAGTTGTGGGAGTAATTGAAAATGATTCAGATTCGAAACCTATTTCTAACGTTCATGTAATAAACTTAAATAAAGTTGTTGGTGTTATTTCAAATAAGGATGGAGAATATGAAATTCAGGCAGAAGTTAATGATACATTGTACTTTTCTTACCTAGGCTTTAAATCCATAAAAATTAGAGTAACAAATGATTTGATTAAATTCAAAAATTCAAAAGTAAGATTGACTGAACTTGCTTATGCTTTAGAGGAAGTCATAGTTAGTCCTTACCAATTAACAGGATATTTGGAGATTGATGCTAAAAATGTACCAATAAGCAGCTCTTACAGATACAGCATACCTGGATTACCATCAAGAGGTTATGAAGCAGGATCTAAAAATCCAGGTGCAATATCAAAAGTCTTTGGTGCAATATTCAATCCGCTTGATTTTTTATATAACTTGTTCGGTAAAAAACCAAAGCAGTTTAGAAAACTGAAATTAATGAAAGAAGACAATAGGATAAGAGAACTTTTAGGGACTAAATTTGACAGAGAAACTCTAACTGAATTATTACAAGTTGACAAGTTAGATATTGATGAAATACTAAGAAATTGTAGTTACTCAGAAAATTTTATTATTTCAGCTAATGATTTACAAATTTTAGAAGCTATAAGTCAGTGCTACGCAGAATATAAGTTACTCAATAGAAAATAGTTTCTAGTTTATATTATCTTTGCTTTTTTATTATGTCAAGCTTTAATCTCAATGCTATATCTCCTGTTGATGGAAGATATTCAAAACAAACAGAATTACTTTCAAATTACTTTTCTGAGAAAGCTCTAATTAAATATAGAGTTAAAGTAGAAATTGAATATTTCATTAGTTTAACAGAAATAGGTATTAAAAACTTAAATCATTGGAATAATAAATTCAATGATAAAATTAGAAAAATATACATTGAATTCCATGATGAAGATGCTCTTGATGTAAAAGAAATTGAAAAAACTACTAATCATGATGTAAAAGCAGTTGAATACTTTATTAAAAGAAAGTTTGATGAAATGAAGATTAGTGAATTTTCAGAATTTATTCATTTTGGATTAACATCTCAGGACATAAATAATACCTCAATCCCTCTTTCAATTAAAGATTTTATTCCTAAATATTTTGAAAAAATAAATTTAGTTCTTTCTGAAATCGATGATAAAGTTGAGGAATATTCTAATATTCCAATGCTAGCTAGAACTCACGGTCAACCTGCAAGTCCAACGAGATTAGGAAAGGAGTTTAAAGTTTTTAGTGTGAGAATTAAAGAACAACTAAATGTTTTAAAAAAAATACCACATTCTTGTAAATTTGGTGGAGCAACAGGAAACTTTAATGCACATCAAGTTGCCTACCCAGATATCAATTGGAAGAATTTTGCAGAAAATTTTACAAAAAAATTAGGTCTAGATCACTCATTTCCCACTACTCAAATTGAGCACTATGATAATCTAGCCAGATTAATGGATTGTCTTAAAAGAATTAATACTATCATGCTAGATTTCAATAAAGATGTTTGGCAATATATTTCATTGGATTATTTTAATCAAAAAATAAATAAAAGTGAGGTTGGTTCGTCAGCAATGCCACATAAAGTGAACCCAATTGATTTTGAAAATTCTGAGGGAAATTTAAGTTATGCTAACTCTATTTTTGAATTTTTATCATCCAAATTACCTATTTCTAGACTTCAAAGAGATTTAACTGATAGTACAGTATTAAGAAATATAGGTGTTCCATTTAGTCATACAATAATCGGATTTAACTCAACATTGAAAGGATTAAAAAAACTCTTAGTTAACAAAAATAAAATAGAAAATGATTTGAGAGACAACTGGATTGTTATCTCTGAAGCTATACAAACTATCTTAAGAAGAGAAGGAATCGAAAAACCTTATGAACTATTAAAAGATTTTACAAGAAATAACGAAATTGTAAATGAAGAAACATTTATAATTTTTATTAATAATTTAAAAGTAGATCAAAAAATTAAGAAAGAGCTTTTAAATATTAGTCCATTTAATTATACTGGAATCTAATTTGAAAAAGAATCACTTAATTATTGGCTTAATCGTTTTTGCAATTTTAACAAGACTTATACCTCATCCTCCAAATTTTGCCCCTGTAACGGCAATAGCTCTTTTTTCAGCAATTAATTTTAATAATAATCTTTTAAAATTTTTTATTCCACTTATAAGTCTAATAATTTTTGACTTAATGATTGGATTTTCGTTAATTAACATCTTTGTTTACCTAAGTTTTATTGTAATTGTATTAGTTGGAAATCACTTTAAAAAAATTAAGTTAAAATCAATTCTAATTTCAAGTGTTGTTTTTTTCATCATCTCAAATTTTGGTGTTTGGATTATAGGCTATCCAAAAACAGTTAATGGAATTATAATGTGCTATACAGCAGCGATACCCTTTTTTATAAATACAATACTTGGTGACTTATTTTACAGTTTCTTACTCAAGTACACTTTCAATATCAGTCTAAAATTAAATATTATCAAAACTAATCATTAAGCCTTGGTTTATCAATCAATTGCTTTTCATAATCAATACTAAAATCACCCTCAGAAATCTTAAGAATATCTTTGTCTATTTTCTTAAATTCATCTGAAGATTTATTGTAATGATTAACAACTGTACCTAGTGTGTTACCAATTTTTTCATGATATAATTGATAAGTTTTGAGATGTGTAGATAGATTTGAAACATTTTTAATAACTGCTTCAATTGACTTTTCAAATTTTAAATTATTTAAAGCTTTCATTGTGATTTGTAACATAGGAAACAAACTCATCGGTGAAACTATCATAACTTTTTTTTGATATGCATATGAAACAAGCTCTTTAGATCTTATTTTAAGGCTCCCAACCCTACTATTTAATAAATCTTGATATAATCCATCTGCTGGTATGAACATAAAAGCATAATCTAAAGTTTTTTCTTGAGGTTTTATGTATTTAGAAGTTTCATCAATTCTAGATTTAATATCTTCTTTAAACTTTTTTTCTAAAATTTGAATTTCACTTTCATCGCTACTTTCAATCATTTTATTATAATTATCTAATGAAAATTTAGCATCTATGGGAATAATGTTTTCATTTACTTTAACTACAGCATCAACCATGCTACCATCAATGAATGAATATTGCATTTGAAAAATATCAGGGGGGAGAACATTAGACAAAAGATTTTCTAATTGAATTTCACCGAAAATTCCCCTACTCTTTTGATTGCCTAAAATCTTTTCTAGTGTTTTCATTTGATTTGCAAAACTTAATACTTTTTCATTTGTCCCCTTTATCTTTTCTAGTTCAGTTGTGACATCTTTAATGATTTTATTTGAATCAGTAAATTGTTTCTGCATCTGTGTTTTTGAACTAACTTGAAAATCTGAAATTTCTTTATTTATTAATTTAAGCTTAGACTCTATTTCAAGTCTACTTTTTTCAGAATTTTCATTGATTTCTTTTCGAATATCTTGAACTTGACCAGTAAGGTTATTAGAAATTTGAAGTATTAGGTCAGATGATTTATCATTATTTTTTTTANAAAAAAGATATATTACAAGCGCNATGTTTGAAATAAGTAATATTGTAAGTATNGTTAGTTCCAAAACTACTTTGTTAGGTACATTTTCCTTCTTGAATATATTTCATAGAAATCNTCATCTTTTAAATCNTCAATAAACAATATACTTTCACCGGTACTTTTCATTTCTGGGCCTAAACTCTTATCAACATTTGGAAATTTANTAAATGAAAAAACAGGNTGTTTAATAGCAAAACCTTCTAANTGAGGATTNAATTTAAAATCACTCAGTTTGTTTTTCCTAAGCATAACTTTAGTAGCAAAATTNACATATGGTTGCTTGTANGCTTTTGAAATAAAAGGAACTGTTCTTGAGGCTCTTGGATTNGCTTCAATAATGAAGACTGTATCATCTTTAATAGCAAATTGAANATTGATTAATCCAACAGTGTTAAGTTCTAAAGCTATTTTTTTGGTATGGTCTTTTATCTGTTGTAANACATAATCACCTAAATTGAATGGAGGAAGAGTTGCATTAGAATCNCCTGAATGAATNCCACANGGCTCAATATGTTCCATAATTCCAATGATTTGAACATTTTCTCCATCNCAAATTGCGTCNGCTTCAGCTTCAATAGCTCCATCTAAGTAATGATCAAGAAGCAACTTATTATTTGGGATTTTCTGAAGCAAATCAACAACATGAGCTTCAAGATCTTCTTTATTNATNACAATTTTCATTCCTTGACCGCCTAAAACATAAGATGGTCTTACNAGGATTGGAAAATTTAATTCATCNGACAACTTTAAAGCCTCNTCGGCAGTTGTAGCAACTCCAAATTCTGGATAAGGAATATTATTTTTTTTCAAAAGTTCAGAAAANGAACCTCTGTCTTCAGCTAAATCTAAGGCTTTGTATGATGTGCCTAGAATTTTAANNCCATAACGATCTAATTTTTCAGCCAACTTCAGAGCTGTTTGACCNCCTAACTGAACTATAACTCCAATTGGTTTTTCATGTTGAATAATATCATAAATGTGTTCCCAGAAAACAGGTTCAAAATAAAGTTTATCTGCAACATCAAAATCTGTAGATACTGTTTCTGGATTACAATTTATCATTATAGTTTCATAACCACACTCAGATGCNGCCAACACNCCATGTACACAACAATAATCAAATTCAATACCTTGACCAATTCTATTAGGACCAGATCCTAAAACAATCACTTTTTCTCTATCTGATNACTNACTTTCATTTTCTGTGTAAGTACTTACCATCTTTTGTAGTTATTTCTTGTTCAAAAGTGGAATAGTAATAAGGTGTTACAGCTTTAAACTCAGCTGCACANGTATCAACCAANTTATAAACCCTNTTGATNTTTAACTCTTTTCTTTTTTNATGAACTTGACTTTCTAAACATTTTAGCATGTGAGCTATTTGCCTATCTGCAAAACCTTTTTGTTTAGCTTCTAATAANAAATCTTTGGTAATATTTTCTATGTTGTAGTTTTCGATTTCGTTTTCAAGCAAAGAAAGTTCTTCATACTGTCTTAAAAACCACATATCAATTTTTGTTATCTCATGAATTCTCTCTANTGATATACCAAGCTTAATTGCATCATAAATAACAAAAACTCTATCCCAACTTGCGAANTTNAGTTTATCAATTACTGTCTGATAATCTGTGTATCCCTTTCCATCNGCACCTAAACCATTTCTTTTAATTTCTAGAGATTGAGTTGCTTTATGTAATGCTTCTTGAAANGATCTTCCAATAGCCATAACTTCACCCACAGCCTTCATTTGAAGTCCTAATGTTCTCTCCGNNCCCTCAAACTTNTCAAAGTTCCATCTTGGTATCTTTACTATAACATAATCAAGTGTAGGCTCAAATAANGCNGAAGTAGATTTTGTAATCTGATTTCCAAGCTCGTCNAANGAATAACCNANNGCTAGCTTGCTAGCTATCTTAGCAATTGGATAACCAGTTGCCTTNGAAGCNAATGCAGAAGATCTCGAAACTCTTGGATTTATNTCTATTGCNATAATNTCTTCATTCTCATCAGGACTGACNGCAAATTGCACATTACAACCACCNGCAAAATCTCCAATACTTCGCATCATTTTAATTGCCATATCTCTCATCTTCTGATATGTTGTATCAGAAAGTGTCATAGCAGGAGCAACAGTGATAGAATCNCCTGTATGGATACCCATTGGATCCATATTTTCAATNGTACATATAATTACAACATTATCATTCTTATCTCTAAGTAGNTCTAATTCATATTCTTTCCATCCTANCAANGCCTTATCAATCATGACCTCATGTATTGGTGANGCTTCTANNCCTCTTTTTAATAAAGTNTCATATTTTTCTTTTTCATAAACAATAGACGCGCCAGTTCCACCAAGTGTAAAAGAGGGTCTTACNCAGAGNGGGAATCCAAATTCTTGAGCAATCTCCTTACCTTTNAGAAAAGATGANGCAGTTTCTGANGGNGCATANGGAATATCNATTTTNTCAAGTAANAATCTAAATTTCTCTCTGTCCTCAGTNATNTGAATTGCATCAATATCNACACCNATAATTTCAANATCAAAATCATCCCATATTNCTTTTTCATCAGCTTCTATACATAAATTCAAAGCTGTTTGCCCTCCCATTGTTGGTAAAACAGCATCAATTTTATGTTTAGAAAGAATTTTTTTTATTGAGTTAGTTGTTAATGGTAGTAAATAANTATGATCAGCCATCACAGGATCTGTCATAATNGTTGCTGGATTAGANTTAATTAGAATNGTTTNGATTCCATCTTCTTTTAATGANCNAAGTGCTTGAGATCCAGAATAATCAAANTCACATGCTTGTCCNATAATAATAGGTCCTGATCCTATTATAAGTATACTGTTAAGGTCTTTTCTTAATGGCATTNTTTAGTTTTTTAATATATCAAAAAAAAAGGNGCTACTGNNTNCAGTAACACCTTTTTTTATANTTTTTTTATTAACTTATTTCTTATGTCTTGGCTCACANGAAACAGTTAATTTTTTTCTACCTTTTGAACGTCTAGAAGCTAAAACNTTTCTNCCTTCAGCCGTNGACATCCTTTCTCTAAATCCATGTTTATTTTTTCTTTTTCTATTNGAAGGCTGAAATGTTCTTTTCATCTCTAAGCNTTTTTTTAAATTCGGCCAAATATACAATAATTTCAAATTATAAAAAGTTAANCNAAATAAAAATTCTTTTACTAATTTCGTGTCANAATAACNNATTAAATGTTCAACAAAATTTTTAAATTGATTTTATCNACTATTAGTNTTTCATATGCGATATATCAAATCACGCTAGATAATNTAGGTAATGGCATAGCTCTNATNTTTNTAGGCTTAATTTTTATTTTACTTTATTTTAAAAATGAAATCTTGATTATTGCTTTTTTAAAAATGAGAAATCAAAANTTTGAGGCTACTGAATNNTGGTTACTTAAAATAAAAAATCCAGAATCATCTTTNGTAAAAAAACAAGTTGGNTANTATAACTATTTATTAGGNATAATTAACTCTCAANGAAACTTAACTCAAGCAGAAAAATTTTTCAGAAAAGCCATTTCATATGGATTNAATATGAATCAAGATTTAGCCATGGCTAAATTNAGNTTAGCAGGTATAATGATGCAAAAAAGAAGAAAAAGAGAAGCTACCAACTTACTNAATGAGGCTAANAAACTTGATAANCATGGNATTTTANTTCAACAGATCAAAATGATGCAAACTCAAATGAAAAGAATNTANTTCTTTAAAATNAATTCTGGGATATTTTNATTTAGCCANNTAGCTTTNGTNAGAATCATAGNATGNGTAGCATTTTTAACTAAAATTGCGTTACTAANNTATACTGANGGAAAAACCAAATCTAAACTTCCATGTATATGAATTAAATTTTTTGGNACTTTTNCATTATCCCAATTAATNATTTTGTCAATACACCATCTCANGTAGTGTTCATCTCTTACNGANAAATATTTTCTATACAGACCTATTTTTTTTTTAATTGATGGACCGAAAACAAACTTGGCTAAAGATTCTACATTATCAATCCAATTAACTGGAACATACTTNTATAGTCCTGTACTTTTTCCNATTGTCATCATNAATGGTAGTTCNTTTTTTGTTTTNACACTCGANATTATTATAGTTTTTTTTACNCTAATAATCTTNCTNATTTCTTGAACGATTATTCCTCCAAAAGAAACACCNATCAAAATTATATTAGAGCCTTTGATATCNGCNGATAATCTTTNACAATACGAATTCAAACTTTCTTTTTCTTTNGGTAATAACCACTCTAAATAATGAATAACAAAATTTTCTGGGAGATCTAGCCCTTCAAAAATTAAAGNATTCGCTGCCATTCCAGGCATCAAATAAACATTGTNTATAGTGTCTTGGTTNTTAGTCATTTACATTTACTATATTTGTAATTCAAAATTAAACAACTTTNTTTTATGTTAGAACTAGATATTAATGACAATGATTTTCTGCGTCAATTTGAAGTATCTATAGACGGTAAACTTGCCAAGGTTGAGTACTCTTTACAGGANAGAAAAATCTTTTTAACAAAAATTAGTATTCCANAAAATGCAGATGACAATTTTAAGGATAAATTTTTAACTGAAATTTTTGAAATTATTAAAGAAAAAAAACTTAGAATGATGCCAACTGCTACTGAAATTAAATCATTTATTAAAAAAAATAGAGAATACATGGAGTTGCTTCCTGTTGGTGTTAGAATTTAAACAACAACAAGANTATCATTACNNATANCAGAAAGCTTTCTTTTAACAATANTATCAACTAGATTCGATGACCAGATAGTTTTTACCCTGATNTAGTTNTCAGTATAGCCATGAANAAATCCATTTTTATTTTCAGATTCAAANAAGATTTTTCGTTCTGAATTGATATTTTTTTTATANAAAGATTCTCTTTTAATAACTGACAATTCTCTTAAGATAGAACTTCTCTCTGNTTTNATTTTTTTNGAATTTTTTTCAGCAAAATNAACAGATTCTGTATTTTCTCTTTCTGAATATGAAAAAACGTGTAGGTATGAGATTTCCAAANTAGAAATAAAATCATAAGTTCTTTTAAAATCAATGTCATTTTCACCTGGAAAACCAACTATAACATCAGCTCCAATACAACAATCTGGAATTAATTCTTTTATTTTATTGACTCTGTCTACATATAACTCTGATAAATATCTTCTCTTCATTAATTTTAAAATCTTGTCAGATCCACTTTGTAAAGGAATATGAAAATGGGGCATAATTTTTTGACTTTGACTAACAAATTCAATTATATCATTATTTAATAAATTAGGTTCAATTGATGAAATTCTAACCCTGTCTAAATTTTTAATTTTCTCTATTTCTTTTAAAAGAGTTAAAAAGTTTGTTTGCCTCCCTCTATTTTCAAAAATCCCATAATCACCTATATTCACTCCAGTCAATACAATCTCCTTAATACCATTACCAACTAAGGTTTTGGCATTTTCTATTATCTCATTAATGGTGCCACTTCTTGATTTTCCTCTTGCTAAAGGGATTGTACAATACGTACATTTGTAGTCACAACCATCTTGAACTTTTAAAAAGGATCTTGTTCTATCTCCTAGAGAATATGATGATTTAAAATAATTTACTGAGTTAATTTCACATGAATGGTGACTTGAGGAGTCTAAATAATCAATTATGTTAAACTTTTTATCTGCACCAAGTACAAGGTCTACTCCTTTGAATGAAGAGATCTCTTTAGGCTTTAACTGTGCATAGCATCCAATAGCNACAACTTTTGAATTAGGATTTATTCTCTTTACTTTATTGACNAGATATTTAAATTCTTTATCCGCGTTTTGAGTTACTGAACAAGTGTTAATCACATAAATATCAGCTACATCTTCAAATGACACTTTATTATACCCTTTATTTNCAAAATCTCTTGAAATTGATGAAGTTTCTGAGTAATTTAGTTTACATCCTAATGTTTTAAATGCAACGTCCAAGTTTAATTTTTTTTTGCAAATATAACTTTATAGCTCATAAAAATTACTTGTTAAGAGTATTAATCTTTGTAACTGCATTTGGTATAATTTCATGTAGTAAAAACAAACAGTTANATAATAATATTTTTAAATACAACGAGTATTCAAACATTAGCTCATTAGATCCAGCTTTTTCCTCTACCCTTAGAAATATTTGGCCTGTTAATCAATTATTTAATGGTCTTGTTAAACTAGATGAAAACTTAGAAATAATTGATGATTTAGCACATAGATGGGAGATCAGTCCAGATAAAAAAACTTATACTTTTTTTCTTAAAAAAGACATAAAGTTTCATCCCTCTAAATTCTTTAATAATGAATCTGACAGAATTGTAAATGCTGATGATTTTGTTTATAGTTTAAAAAGGTTGACTGACCCCAAAGTTGCATCATCTGGATCATGGGTTCTAAAGAATGTTGATAGTATATACAGCGTCAATGATTCAATTCTAAAAATTGAACTCACAAAGGAATTTAAACCCTTTCTGGGAATCTTAAGTATGAAATATTGCTCCGTCGTACCAAGAGAAGTAGTTGAAAATTTTGGAGATGAATTTGGGCAAAATCCAATAGGAACAGGGCCTTTTTTATTCAAAAAATGGGATCAAAATATTAAACTAGTTCTAAGAAAAAATGATGANTATTTTGAAAAAGACATTACAGGAAAAAAACTACCATATTTAGACGGGATTTCAATATCACTTATCCCAGATAAAAAAAGTGAATTTATGGAACTCATTGCTGGAAAATTAGACATGGTGAGTTCTCCCGACAATTCAATTATTGATCAAATTTTTGATTCAAAAGGAAATTTACAAGATAGATTCAATGATGAATTTAAATTGATTAAAAAACCATACTTAAATACAGAATACATTGGATTTAATACCAAAGAAAATTTGGAAAGAGATGCTAAACTNAGGTTAGCAATCAACCACTCAATTGACAGGAAAAAGATGATAAAATTTTTAAGAAAAAATTTAGGTTATGCTGCNACAAGCGGAGTCGTTCCTAATGGTTTAAACAACCTCTATAAAGAAGAAAGATATAATTACGATCCTGAGAAAGCAAAAAAATTAATGAATGAATATAAGAATGAAAATAATCTTGATAAGGTCAATATCACAATTTCAACAGATGCTCAATATCTAGACATAATTGAATTTGTTCAATCTGAATTACANAAAATTGATATTTATATTANTATTGATATCACNCCNCCATCAATTTTAAGACAAGGTAAGGCAAATGGAAAATTCCAAGCTTTTAGAGCAAGCTGGATTGCAGATTACCCAAGTGATCAAAATTATTTTTCACTTTTTTATTCAAAAAATCATACTCCAAAAGGTCCTAATTATACTTTTTTTAAAAGTGATGAGTTTGATAAATTATATAATCTAACTGAAAGTANTGAAACTAATTCTAACGCCATGTTAATTGGAGGANCAATGGAAGACTTNATTTATCAACATTCACCTGTTATACCACTATATTATGATATGAGTATAAGAATATTGAATAAAAGGATAAACGGACTGAATAATAATCCAATCAATATGCTTGATTTGAGAAAAGTTAAAAAAGTGATTGATTAAAACTATTTCTCTTCTTCAGAAGAATCTTCAGAGCTAGGAGCTTCTTCAGCATCTGGAGGGTCTTCAACAACTGGAGCTTCTTCAACAACTGGAGCTTCTTCAACAACNGGAGCTTCTTCAACAACTGGNGCTTCTTCAACAGCCGGAGATTCTTCAGTAGATTGTTTCTTNANAGAAAGATTGGCATACCTNNTTTTGAATTTGTCAATTCGACCAGCAGTATCNACAAGTTTTGTTTTTCCTGTNTAATAAGGATGTGATGTTCTGGAAATCTCAAGTTTTACAAGAGGATACTCAGCACCATCAACTGAAATTGTNTCTTTGGTTTCAACNGCAGATTTAGTTANNAAGACATCATTATTGGACATGTCTTTAAAAGCNACTANTCTATAATTTTCTGGATGTATACCTTTTTTCATTTTCTNNATAACGGATGCAAAAATAGGTTTTTTTTATTATTCTGCAATATTTAATTTAATAGTTATTAGTTTANTAAATTTGTTTAAAATTTTTTATGCAAATNTCTGTTGTAATTCCTCTTTACAATGAAGAAGATTCACTAATTGAACTTCANGAAAAGATANTATCNAATCTAGAAAATTTTTTNATTGATTATGAAATTATTTTTATTGATGATGGGAGTATTGATTCTTCTTGGTCTGTCATAAAAAATTTATGTTCATCATCAAAAAAAACAAAAGGAGTTCAGTTCCTGACGAATTACGGAAAATCTATGGCCCTTTCTGAGGGTTTTAAATTAGCTAAAGGCAAAATTGTAGTTACTATGGATGCAGATCTTCAAGATGATCCAAAAGAAATAATTCCTTTATATAAAATGATAACGGAAAATAATTACGATTTAGTTTCAGGATGGAAAAAGAAAAGATATGACTCTTTAATTTTTAAAAATTTACCATCAAAACTTTTCAATTTTGCAGCAAGATTATCATCTGGGATATCTCTTAATGATTTTAATTGTGGTATAAAAGTATATAAATCTGATGTTATCAAGGAAATAGAGCTTACTAGTGGAATGCATAGGTATATTCCAGTACTGGCAAAAAAATCTGGTTTTCATAAAATAGGTGAGAAAATTGTCAAACATCACCCGAGAGTTCATGGAAATACAAAGTATGGTCCTGATAGATTTATAAAAGGTTTTCTTGATCTAATTACATTATCTTTTTTTAACAGGTTTGGAAAGCGACCTATGCACTTTTTTGGTTTGTTTGGAACTCTAATTCTTGTTGTTGGTTTTTTATTTTCCGTATATCTTGGTGTTGATAAATTATTTATTAATACCACTGGAAGGTTAATAACTGAAAGACCTGAATTCTATATTTCCCTTGCTTCTATGATTATTGGAAGTCAGTTTTTCTTAGCTGGATTTTTAGGAGAACTCATTCTTAGAAATAGTAAAAAAACTAAAAACTATAAAATAAAATCAAGATTAAATAATGAGTAAAATCTCAGAAAATGAAATTGTCTGGACATCATATATATTTGATAAAGAAACTCATGACAAAGTAAAATATTTGAAGAAAAATGACCGTGAAGAATTTGAAGATTCTTTTTACAAAGATCTTGAATTTGGAACTGGAGGGATGAGAGGTATCATGGGAGTTGGTCCCAACAGAGTAAATAAATACACATTTGGAAGAAACACCCAGGCAATTTCAAAAATATTAAATAATCTTTTTGAAGACTCGTCAGTGGTAATAGGTCATGATTGCAGGAATAATAGTAGAGAATTATCAATGATCGTTGCTAATATTTTTTCTGCTAATAATATTAAAACTTATATTTTTGACTCACTAAGACCTACCCCACTTATTTCTTATGCTGTAAGGAAGTTAAATTGTAAATGTGGCATTGTTCTAACTGCGTCTCACAATCCGCCTGAGTATAATGGATACAAAGTCTATTGGTCTGATGGCGGTCAAATTGTTCCACCAATTGATAAAAATATAATTACAGAAATTTCTGATACAGATTATTCAGAAATTAATTTTAACTCAAATCCAAGACTGATTGAATTAGTTGACAATAAAATTGAAGACAGTTTTGTTAAAGACAGTATAAATACAGCTAGAATAGGAGACTCCAACAGAGAAAAATTAAAAATTGTTTTCACTTCTTTACATGGAACTTCACATATTTTAATTCCAGAAATATTAAATAAAGCAGGATATTCAAATATATTTTGTGTTGATTCTCAAATGAATCCAGATGGAAATTTTTCAAATGTAAATTCATCAAATCCTGAAGATCCAACCTCTCTAAATGAAGCAATTGAACTTGCAAAAGTTCAAGATGCTGATTTAGTAATCGGAACTGATCCTGATGCTGACAGGTTTGGAATTGCAGTAAAAAACTTATCAGGCGATTATGAATTAATTAACGGAAATCAATCTATGTGTGTAATGACTGATTACATCCTAGGAAAATCAAAAATTAACAAAAATTCATTTATTGCAAGCACAGTTGTATCTAGTCCTATGATGAGTAAAATTGCTTTAACAAATAATATTAAAATTGAATTATCTCTAACAGGATTTAAATGGATTGGTAAAATGATTAATGATTTTAAAGATCTGAAATTTCTTGCGGGAGGAGAAGAAAGTTTTGGATATTTAGTTGGGGATTTTGTTAGAGATAAAGATGCATTAACATCATCACTATTAGTTAGTGAGATTTGTTCAGAGTTGAAAGCAAATGGATTAAATTTTTATGAAAGAATGATTGATTGCTACATTAAATATGGATTTTTTAAGGAAAAACTTTTCACTCTTAAAAAAGAAGGAAAAAAAGGTGCTCAAGAAATTAAAAATATTTTATCAAATTTAAAATCAAATCCACCTGAAAAACTATTAGATGATAAGACTCTGTTCATTGAAGATTATGAAAGTTCAATCAAAACAAACCTAGAGACTGGTGAGAAATCAATAATCAATCTTCCAAAAACTAATATGATAATTTTTGAATCACAGAGCGGATTCAAAGTTGCCGTTAGGCCTAGTGGTACAGAGCCCAAAATAAAGTATTATTTTAGTGTAAATTGTTCATTAAATAATAAATCTGAATTTTTACAAAAAAATAAATTATTAAATGAAAAATTAAGTCAGTTATTAATTGACTTTACTAATTAAATGTATTTTAAGAGAGTTTTACATAACATCCTAATTTATAAAAAAGAGTTAATCCTGAATATCATATTTAGCATGCTATATGCTTTCTCTAGCGCTCTTGCATTTCTATCTCTTATGCCCATGTTGGAGGTTCTTTTCAATGGTTCGCCAAAAATTAATTTTAAACCTCGTTATGAAAATTATGATTCGATTGGAAAATTTCTTGAAGATTGGCTCAATTTCCAAGTAAGTAGTTTTTCAGGCAATGACACTGAGAATGCTATTTTATTTGTAGTTGGAACCGTAATTATTTTATTCTTTTTAAAAAATCTAACGAATTACTTCTCATTATTCTTTTCAACATTGATTAGAAACTCAGTAATAAAGGATATTAAAGAAAAGGTCTTTGATAAGATTATAGTTCTTCCATTAAAGTATTTTTCAGAAAATAAAAAAGGAGATTTAATAGCTAGAATGTCGTCTGATGTTCTGGAAGTTCAAACCTCATATCTCTCGATTGTTGAAATTTTTATTAGAGATCCACTAACAATAGTTTTTACTCTGGGAACAATGTTTATTATTAGTTTCAAATTAACATTATTTGTTTTATTTTTTATCCCAATCTCAGGACTGGTTATTTCTTTTATTGGAAAAAGTTTAAAGAAAAAATCATTAATTGTACAAAGAGAACAAGCTGAACTAATGTCCATTACTGAGGAAGTTATTAATGGCATCAAAGTTATCAAGACATTTCTTTCAGAAAGTTTTTTTAAATCAAAATTCAGAACAAGTAATTCAAAATTTTTAAGATTTTCAAACANNTTAGTNAACAGACAAAATATTGCATCNCCACTTAGTGAATTTTTAGGTATACTNGTTATNGGTGTTTTATTATGGTANGGTGGAAAATTNGTTTTGATTGATATGGAATTAAAACCAGCNGCATTCATTACNTACATGGGNCTAGCNTATGGTGTTTTAACTCCAGCTAAATCAATAAGTAAAGCATTTTATTCTCTTAAAAAAGGNAATGCNGCNGCNGAGAGAGTATTTGAAATTATTGACTTAGATAGTGAATTTANAAATGATATTGACAAAGAAGAAATTNATGAATTTACAGANAAAATTGAGTTCAANAAAGTTTCATTTAGTTATNAAAAAAACAAGGTCCTTAAAAACTTATCATTCNANGTNAATAAGGGAGAANTAGTGGCAATAGTCGGTNTATCTGGAAGCGGAAAATCNACACTTGTAAATTTAATTCCNAANTTNTATTCTTACGGCGAAGGCGAAATTTTAATNGANGGAAAAAATATAAATAACTTATCAATTAAAGACATTAGNAAATTAATATCAATTGTATCTCAAGAATCAATATTATTTAANNCCTCAATAAAAGAAAATATTTTANTAGANAAATTAGATAATTNTAATAATNCATTACTAGAAGAATCTTCNATAGCNGCTAATGCNTTCGATTTCATACATGAAAATAANGAAGGGTTTGAATATAATGTAGGTGATAATGGTGTAAACCTTTCAGGAGGTCAAAAACAAAGAATTGCAATTGCTAGAGCAATTGCTNGTAAATGCCCTATTCTAATACTAGATGAAGCAACATCTGCTTTAGATTCAAAATCTGAAAAATTAGTTCAAGATGCANTAGATANAATTATGAAGGAAAAAACATCTATTGTTATTGCACANAGACTTTCAACTATAAAAAATGCAGACAAAATTTTAGTTCTTGACGATGGGGAAATTATTGAAANTGGAAGCCANAGTGAATTANTAAATCTTAACGGTATTTATTCAAACCTNATAAAACTTCANTCAATAAGTTAAACTTTATAACTTAGCTTTNGTCAAACTATTAAAATATTCTTTGAATAAGGAAGAAANATTAATTAAAGANTTAAAAGATTCAGCTANAAAAGATTTAGCATTTGAAACTCTAGTTAACTTATATAAAGAAAAGCTTTATTATCAGATTAGAAGGATTGTATTAAATCATGACGATACTGATGATGTTCTTCAAAATGTATTTATCAAAGTTTACAAAGGNATTAATAAGTTCAAAGGAGATTCAAAACTTAGTACATGGATGTACAGAATAGCGTANAATGAGTCAATTAATTTTTTGAANTTGAANGAAAAAAAATATTTTTTTTCATCTGAAATTATGATGAATACCATGGTNAATAACCTAAAAGAAGATCCTTATTTTGATGGAGATGAGACAGCANTAAAGCTTCAATCAATTATGGCTAAACTTCCTGAAAAGCAAAAATTAATTTTTCAAATGAAATATTATGAGGATTTAAAGTTTACTGANATTTCAGAAATTCTGGGTGTAACAGTTGGCGCATTAAAGGCNTCNTACCATATAGCAAAGAAAAAAATAATAGATGAATTGAAACTAAATCAAACCTTTTAATAAAAACATTGTCAATAGATTAGATGGATAANTTAAATAANAAAGAGNATTTTAANGTACCCAAAGGATANTTCAAAGATTTTAATANNAANCTTTCACTTAAAAAGAGAAGTAAATCCTTTTATAGTTCCATCTAATTACTTTGAAGATTTTCAAATAAACACTAAGAAAATTAAATCTCAGAGGAAATNAATTAATTTAAAGAAAATGATTATGCCTGTAGCTGCATCAATTATTTTTGGTTTTTTTATTTTCAATTTATTACCNAATANCAATGATTTTGAAATTGATTACGAAGTTGAATTATACTCTTTAAATGATTCTGAGTTGATAGATTTGATAAATTTTGATAATATCNAAACAGAAAATCTATTAGATCAAGATAATAGTTACAATTACTTTGTAAACACTATCTCTTATGAAGATGATTTATTAATTTTAGATTAACAATATGAAAAAAATTACAGTAGTATTATTTGTTNTTATATCCATCTTTTCTACGGATCAAGTTTATGGTTTTCAGAAAGANGAAAAGAAATTNTCTAGAGAAAAATATCATGCAGTCCAAAAGTTNTTTATTCTTGAAAAATTAGATTTAAGTGCTGAGAATGAAGAAGAGTTTTGGACTATATANATGAATACTCAAAAACAAATACTTGATTCTCAAAGAAAATGCAGAAGNATTCGAAAAGAACTTTATGAAAATGATTCTGCAACTATTTCTGAAAGNAATAAATTATTTGATGAACTTTTTCAAATTCAAAAAGAAGAATTGGTTATTAAAGAAAATTTAATGAAAGAGCTCGCACAAATAATGCCTGTNAAAAAAGTACTTAAATTACCNAGAATNGAAGAACANTTTAGAAGATCTATGATTGATAAAATTAGAGGNAAAAATAATGACTAATTTTATCACAAAAAATTGTGAAACTTCATAACAATCTAATTGAGGGATTATTTCAATGCCTTAAACTGATTTTANTTGATAAATTATATGCTCACAAAGCAATTGAATTAACTTTTAAAAAAAATAAAAGCTGGGGATCTCGTGACAGAGGATTTATTGCTGAATTTATTTACTCAATCATAAGATATTTNAGACTTTATGATAAGCTTATTGNCGTCAACTTTGATTATAATGATAGAAATATATGGAAGTTAATTTCAGTATACATTTACNTTAACAANTTAGGAAATTCNAATAATGAAAATATTATACAATTTGATAGTAGAATTAATAATATTTATAATAAAATTATTTCACAACGAATATACAAAGAGAGTATTCCTGACTGGCTTGATGAGCTAGGTATTAAAGAANTAGGAGNNGAAAAATGGGGAATTGAGATAAANGCTTTGAACAATCCTGCCGAATTATGCATTAGAGTTAACACAATTAAAACTTCAAAAGCCCAGCTAAAAAAAGATTTTGAAAAAATTAATATACCGACTCAAGAAGCTGGTGGATATAAAGATGGTCTAATCGTTACAAAAAGAGTCAATTTATTTAGAACTAAAGAATTTAAAAATGGCTTGTTTGAAATACAAGATTTTTCATCTCAGTTAGTTGCATACAGCTTAGATTTAAATCCAAAACTTAAGATAATTGACACTTGTGCTGGAGCTGGAGGCAAAACATTACATATTGCATCAATATTAAATAANAAAGGAAATATAATAGCAACTGATATATATCAGCATAAGCTGGATGAATTAAAAAGAAGAGCTCGAAGAAATGGTATTCACAACATAACAACTAAAATTATTGACAAGAAATTCTTAAAAAGGAATAAGGAAAAATTTGATAGAGTTTTAATTGATGCTCCATGCTCAGGTTTTGGTGTTATGAAAAGAAATCCAGATTCAAAATGGAAAATTGATAAAATTAAGTTTAATAGTATTTTAAAAGATCAAAAAGAAATTCTTAAAAATCATAGTAAACTTGTTAAAATGGGTGGATTTCTAATTTATGTAACATGTTCTATATTTCCAAGTGAAAACAATTTTCAAATTGAAGAATTTTTGAATTCAGAAAAAGGAAAAAATTTTAATTTAATTTCTGAACAAAATATTAGTCCACATAAATCTGGCTTTGATGGATTTTACATTGCAAAATTAGAGAGAGTTTGTTAATAAATTTTAANAAATAAGTATATANTANTTGAAATTNAAGTGGATAATTTAATCTATTTTTGAAANATAAATGATCTCTTTTTTTACAAAGGACAATAACCATGTTTNTNCTGTCGAATCCGAANGAANATTGNCCTCTGAAATATTAAAAAAATTAGANTGGCTTTTTTCAAATTCTAGTTATANACCTGCNAAAATCATNNAATCAAAATATGTTGGTCCAAGAGCCAATATGATTACTCCNTGGAGTACNAATGCTGTTGAAATAACCCAAAATATGGGTATNAATGGTATTAAAAGAATTGANGANTTTTTTTCTTATAATGATGANTATTNNTATGATATAATGACAAATGAATTATATCAAAAATTAGATCAAAATATTTTNTCAATAGAAATACANCCTGAAAAATCAATTGAAATAACAAACATTGAAGAATATAACAAAACNGAAGGGCTTGCATTAAGTGATGAAGAGGTTAANTACTTAGAAGATTTATCTAGAAAAATAAATAGAAAATTAACTGATTCAGAAGTATTTGGATTTTCACAAGTTAACTCTGAACACTGTCGCCATAAAATATTCAATGGAACATTTATCATTAATGATATTGAAAAAGAAGATTCTCTATTTCAAATGATAAAAAAAACTACAAAACTTAATAATAACTCTGTAGTATCTGCTTACAAAGATAACGTTGCTTTTATAANAGGCCCAANANTTGAACAATTCTCNCCTAAATATTCTGAAAAACCATCTATTTATCANAANTCTAGTTTTGAATCNGTNATNTCCATCAAGGCAGAAACACATAATTTTCCAACNACTGTTGAACCTTTTAGTGGGGCTGCAACNGGTTCTGGAGGAGAAATTAGAGATNGATTAGCTGGTGGACAAGGATCAATTCCTTTGGCTGGAACTGCCGTATATATGACTCCATATCCAAGATTTAAAAATTCAAAGTTTGGTTTCAATGAAAGAAAATGGCTTTACCAAAAACCAATTGATATATTAATTAAGGCTTCTAATGGTGCTTCTGATTTCGGTAATAAATTCGGCCAGCCATTAATATCGGGTTCATTACTAACTTTCGAGCATAAAGAAGGTGATAAACTGATTGGATTTGATAAGGTTATTATGTTAGCTGGAGGCGTTGGATATGGAAAATTAGAACATTCGAAAAAGAAAAAGATTGAAAATGGTGACTTGATAATTGTTTTAGGTGGTGATAACTATAGGATTGGTATGGGAGGTGCTGCAGTATCATCTACTGAAACCGGAAAGTATTCGTCTGGTATTGAGTTAAATGCTGTACAAAGATCAAATCCTGAAATGCAAAAAAGAGTAGCCAATGTGATAAGATCTATTGTTGAATCTGAAAATAATTTTATTAAATCAATTCATGACCATGGAGCTGGAGGGCATTTAAATTGTATTTCTGAACTTGTTGAAGATGTTGGTGGAGAATTAAATATTGATGATTTACCCATTGGTGATAAAACACTTTCTTCAAAAGAAATAATAGGAAATGAATCTCAAGAAAGAATGGGGCTAGTTATATCAGAAAAAGACTTTAATAAATTGAAAGAAATTTGTGATAGAGAACGTGCTCCTATTTATAAAGTTGGTAAGGTTATTGAAAATGGTAGGTTTTTGGTAAGATCCAATACTAAAAATGAAACAGCAATTGATTTAGAACTGGCCGATTTTTTTGGAAATTCACCAAAAACAATTCTTAAAGATACCATTTCAAAATTTTCCTATTCAGAACCAAAATTAGAATCCAATAAAATTTATGATTATTTGGAAGATGTTTTATCTCTAGAATCTGTTGCATGCAAGGATTGGCTAACTAATAAAGTTGACAGATGTGTAACAGGAAGAGTTGCATTACAACAATGTACAGGACCATTTCAGGTACCATTAAATAATTGTGGTGTTATGAGCTTAGATTATGATGGTAAAAATGGAGTAGCTACTTCAATAGGACATTCTCCAATAATAAGCTTAATTGATTCGTCTATTGGTTCAAGAAGCTCAATTGGTGAATCACTAACTAATATCGTTTTTGTTCCTTTAAAGGATTCTTTAAAATCTGTTTCATTATCAGCTAATTGGATGTGGCCTGCAAATAATGATTCAGAAAATCACAGATTATATCAAGCTGTTGAAGCTTGTTCAGATTTTTCGATTAATCTTGGTATCAATATTCCTACTGGGAAAGACTCAATGTCAATGAAGCAAAAATATAAGGATCAGGAAGTTTTATCACCCGGAACGGTAATTATTTCTGCAGTTGGACATACAGAAGATATCGATAAAATTATTCAACCATTTATTTATAATGATTCTGGTTCTATATATAAGATTGATTTTTCTACTGATAGTTTGAAGCTTGGTGGTTCAGCTCTTTATCAATCACAAAATAAGATTGGTGCAACTGCTCCAGACATTAAAGATTCAGAATATTTTAAAAAGGCTTTTAATACAATTCAAAAATGTATTAAATCAAATGTTATATTCTCAGGTCATGATATTAGTTCTGGAGGGTTAATTGTGACACTAATTGAAATGTGCTTAGCATCTGATAATTATGGCCTTGAAATTAATTTAATTAATCAAGATATTTTGAAAAACTTGTTTAGTGAAAATCATGGTATTATTATTCATGCAAATGAAGAAATCGAACAAATTTTATCTTCAAAAGGAATTAATTTTGAAAAACTTGGGAAAGTTAAAAGGTCTAATACTATTGTAATTAATTATGGTGATAAAAAATATGATTTCAAAATAGATCACTATAGAAAAAAGTGGTTTGAAAAATCCTACATGCTAGATTCAATTCAATCTTCAGAAATCAAAGCACTTGAAAGATTTAATTCTTTGACTAAAAATAAGCTAGAATTTAATTTCCCAAATTGGTTTGATGGAAATTTCAGTCCTAATATAAAGAATAGGATAAAGGCTGGTGTAATTAGAGAAAAAGGTAGTAATTCAGAAAGAGAAATGGCGTATATCATGGATAAAGCTGGCTTTGATGTTGTTGATATTCACATGACCGATTTAATGAGTGGTAAAGAAAATTTAGATGATATTAAATTTTTAGTTGCAGTTGGAGGATTTTCTAATTCTGATGTATTAGGATCTGCTAAAGGATGGGCAGGATCATTCATTTATAATAAAAATGCTAGAAATAGTTTAAAAGAGTTTTTCTCAAGAACTGACACTTTATCTCTAGGTGTTTGTAATGGATGTCAGCTTTTTATGGAGCTGGGCTTAATATATCCTGAACTTAAAACTCACCCTAAAATGCATCATAACGATTCTAAAAAATTTGAATGCCAATTCACAGCTGTCACAATTCAAAAAAATAATAGTATCATGTTTGATAATTTTGAAAATGCAACCTTAGGAATATGGGCTGCACACGGTGAAGGAAAATTTGTTTTTGATAAAAAAGAGAATGATTATAACATTGTTGGAAAGTACCATAAAAGCTCATATCCAGCCAACCCCAATGGATCAAGTTTTGATGCTGCTATAGTATCAAGTAAAGATGGTAGACACGTTGCTATGATGCCTCACTTAGAGAGATCAACCTATCCTTTTAACTGGGGGTATTATCCTGAAGATCACAAGAGTGATCAAATTTCACCATGGGTTTATGCATTTTACAATGCATACAACTGGTTAACTTGAAAATTTTATTTATTTATTATGCATGCATAGTATATTTTTGTAAATTTAGTGTATGTCCAAAAGAACAATTGAGCAAGAAATTAGATATATATGGCTACTAATTTCAAAGATGTATAATGACGAGGCAGAAAAGTTTGGAGGTTCAATGACAGTTGGGTTTGCCTTGCTTAGTTTGAATCCAAAAGAACCGATGCCATCAACATCATTAGGGCCAAAAATGGGTATGGAATCAACAAGCTTGTCAAGAACTTTAAAATTTATGGAAGAAGAGAATTTAATTGAGAGACTACCCAACCCAGATGACGGAAGAGGTATTCTTATTAAATTGACAAAAAGAGGAATTGATTATAGAAATTATGCTAAAGATCAAGTTATGAAGTTTAATAAAACAATCATAGGTGATTTAGGAGAAGAAGCAATAAATAATTTCTTTCATGTAATCAATCAGATAAATAAATTAATTAAGAATAAAAAAATATTTTAATGAACAGAAATATATCAAAAGTTGCTGTGCTTGGTTCTGGAATTATGGGATCNGGAATTGCATGTCACTTTGCNAATATTGGNNTNGAAGTGTTATTANTAGATATTGCTCCTNANGAACTTAATGATAAAGAAATTAAACAGGGTTTAACNCTCAGTGANAATATTGTNAAAAACAGAATTGTTACCGAAATGTTTAATAGGTGTNTAAAATCNAAACCATCNCCAATTTTTTCTAAGAAGTTTACTAATAGAGTTACATTAGGAAATTTTGATGATGATTTTGCCAAGATAAAAGACTATGANTGGATAATTGAAGTTGTTNTTGAAAGACTNGATATAAAAAAGTTAATTTTTGAAAAAGTNGATNAGTNTAGANGAGAAGGTACGATTGTTAGTTCAAANACCTCTGGAATCCCAATAAAAATGATGAATGAAGGAAGATCCGATGATTTTCAAAAACATTTTGCAGTAACTCATTTTTTTAACCCACCGAGATATTTAAATCTNTTTGAAGTTATACCTGGTCCAAATTGTAATGAAGAAATTACTGAATTNTTGATGAATTATGGTGAGAAGTTTCTTGGTAAAACNTCCGTATTAGCCAAAGACACACCTGCTTTTATAGGAAATCGAATTGGAGTTTTTGGAATACAAAGTATTTTACATGAAGTGGATAAAGGAAATTATTCAATTGAGGAAATTGACAAGTTGACTGGACCTGTGATAGGTAGACCAAAATCAGCAACTTTTAGAACAGCTGATGTTGTAGGATTAGACACAATGGTTCATGTTGCCCAGGGNATTTACNATAATTGTAAAGAGGATGAAAATAGAGAAATTTTCAAATTACCTGATTTTGTTAATAANATGATTTCAAAAAATCTTTTAGGCAGTAAGACAAAAAAAGGATTTTATAAGAAANTAACAGGTGATGACGGAAAATCTAAGATTTTATCTATAGANCTAAAAACACTTGAATATAAAGATCAAGAGAAAGTTAAGTTTGAAACACTNGAAAAAGCAAAAAAAACTAAAAATAAAATAGATAAATACTCAGTTTTAATTTCTGGAGATGATAAAGCATCTAATTTTTATCGATCTAATTTTTCTAAAATGTTCTCATANATACAACATAGAATTCCAGAGATAGCTGATCATATTTANCAAATTGATGACGCTGTTAAAACAGGATTTGGATGGAGTGANGGACCATTTGAAATATGGGATTATGTTGGAATTTCAAAAGGTGTTGAATTAATGAAATCTGCTGGATTAGATGTGGCCGATTGGATTGAAGACATGATAAGTAATGGAAATGATTCATTTTACAAAAATGAAAGAGGATTTATTACTTATTATGATAAATCAACTAAAAAATACGTACAGAAACCAGGTCAAGAAAGTTATATATACCTCAAGAATTTACCTTCNGAAAAAAGTATTTGGTCAAATGAAGAATGCAGTATTAATGACTTAGGTGATGGTATAATTAATATTGAATTTAAATCTAAAATGAATTCAATAAATCAAAATATTTTACAGGGCTTAAATAAGGGAATTGATTTAGCTGAAGAAAAATATAATGGGGTTGTAATTGGTAATGAAGGACAACATTTTTCGGCAGGAGCAGATATTAGTATGATCTTTTTAATGGCAGTTGAACAAGAGTATGATGAATTACATTATGCGATGAAATTATTTCAAGATACCATGATGAGAATGAGGTATTCTTCAATCCCTGTTGTAGCTGCACCACATGGATATACTTTTGGTGGAGCATGTGAACTATGTCTTCATTGTGATCGTGTTATNGCNCATGCAGAAACCTATNTTGGGTTAGTTGAAGTTGGAGTTGGATTAATACCTGGCGGAGGAGGCACAAAAGAAATGACTTTAAGAGCTTCAGATCAATTTAGAAAAAATGATGTTGAAGTGAATTTATTGCAAGAGTATTTCCTCAATATTGGGATGGGCAAAGTTTCAACATCCGGATATGAAGGATTTGATTTAAATTACTTCAAAAAAGACAAAGACCAAGTTATTTTAAATAAAAAAAATCAAATAAATTTTGCTAAACAGACTGCTCTTAATTTACATGAAGCTGGATATACAAAACCAATAGAGAGAACTGATATAAAGGTTTTAGGTCAACAAGCTTTAGGTATGTTTTATGTCGGTGCTGATTCAATGTTAGCAGGTGGATATATTTCAGATCATGATAAAAACATTGCAAAAAAAATTGCTAATGTTATATCTGGAGGTAATCTTTCTCAACAAAGTTTTGTTTCAGAACAATACTTGCTTGAATTAGAAAGAGAGGCTTTTTTATCTCTTTGTGGAGAAAGAAAAACACTTGAAAGAATACAATATATGTTAAAAAACGGTAAACCCTTAAGAAACTAGTATGAACGATGCTTATATAATTAAAGGATACAGAACAGCAGTAGGAAAAGCTCCAAGAGGTTTTTTCAGATTTAAAAGACCTGATGAATTAGCAGCTGAAACAATTGAATTTATGATTAACCAAATTGATGGTTTTGATAAGAGTACTATTGATGATGTTATAGTAGGTAATGCTATGCCTGAAGCTGAGCAAGGATTAAATGTTGGTAGACTTATCTCCCTCATGGGACTAAAAATCGATGATGTCCCAGGTGTTACCGTTAATCGATATTGTGCATCAGGACTAGAAACAATTGCAATTGCAGCTGCAAAAATTAAATCTGGAATGGCTGACTGNATTATAGCAGGTGGCGTAGAAAGTATGAGTTTTATTCCTATGGGTGGATACAAACCAGTTCCAGGCTATAATATAGTTTCTAAAGGAAATGAAGATTACTATTGGGGTATGGGATTGACTGCTGAACAAGTCGCNAAAGATTACAATATCAAAAGAGAAGATCAAGATATTTTTGCTTTTAATTCACATCAGAAAGCACTCAAAGCTATTGAAGAAGATAGATTTAAAAATCAAATTGTTCCAATTAAAATAGATGAGATTTATTTAGATAATAACAACAAAAAACAAACGAGAAGTTTCAATTGTAATATCGATGAAGGTCCAAGAAAAGATACTTCAATAGAAGCACTAAACAAGTTGAGACCTGTATTTGCTAATAACGGAAGTGTTACAGCTGGTAATTCTTCTCAGATGAGTGACGGTGCTGCATTTTTAATGATCGTCAGTGAAAATTACCTTAAAAAACTAAATATTGATCCAGTTGCTAGGTTTGTTAA
The DNA here is from genome assembly GCA_002703065.1 of Flavobacteriaceae bacterium. Classification (GTDB taxonomy): domain Bacteria; phylum Bacteroidota; class Bacteroidia; order Flavobacteriales; family Flavobacteriaceae; genus Eutrophosalina. Next base: position 31,434 of record PAEO01000021.1, read on the forward strand.
CTATAGTGTAGCAGGACTTCCACCAAAGATAATGGGTGTTGGTCCAGTAAAAGCAATTCCAAAAGTTCTTGAAAAATCAAATCTCAAACTAAACGATATTGAATTGATAGAGCTAAATGAAGCATTTGCATCCCAGTCATTAGCCGTATTGAATGAGTTGAATATTAACAATGATATAGTTAATGTTAACGGAGGAGCTATAGCTTTAGGTCATCCTCTTGGATGTACTGGAGCGAAACTAAGCATTCAATTGATAGATGAAATGCAAAAAAGAAATCTTAAATACGGGATGGTAACCATGTGTGTTGGTACTGGCCAAGGGGCCGCAGGAATTTTTGAAATTTTATAAAATGAATAATACAAAAGAAATAACCAGAGGAGGTGAGTTTATTGTCAAGGAAACAAAATGTGAAAATATTTTTACAACTGAAGATTTTTCTGAAGAGCAAAAAATGATGCGCGATGCTGTTAAAGAATTTGCTGATAAAGAAATCTGGTCTAAAAAGGATGAATTTGAGAAAAAGAATTATCAGTTAACAGTTGACGTAATGAAAAAAGCTGGTGATTTAGGTTTTTTAGGAGTTGGTGTACCTGAAAAATACGGTGGTCTTGGAATGCCATTTACCTCTACAATGCTTGTATGTGATTATATTTCTGGGAGTTCAGGATCAACCTCAACCGCATTTGGCGCTCATACTGGAATTGGAACAATGCCAATTCTTCTATATGGAAATGAATCTCAAAAACAAAAATACATTCCAAAATTAGCCACTGGTGAATTTTTTGGAGCATATTGTCTCACAGANCCAGGAGCAGGATCTGATGCTAATAGTGGAAAAACTAAAGCTGTCCTTTCTGAAGATAAAAAACATTACCTTATAACAGGTCAAAAAATATGGATTTCAAATGCTGGATTTGCTGATATNTTTACGGTTTTTGCTAAAATAGAAGATGATAAAAATCTAACTGCTTTTATTGTTCCAAACGATCCNGAAAACGGAATTACATTAGGAAATGAAGAAAGCAANCTAGGTCTTCATTCGTCTTCGACTAGACANGTATTTTTTAACGAAACAAAAGTTCCAATTGAAAATATGCTTTCTGAAAGAGAAAATGGATTCAAAATAGCAATGAATGCACTTAACATCGGAAGAATAAAACTTGCTGTAGCTTGTATTGATGCAGAAAGAAGAATCATTAATGCTGCAACAAATTACTCAAATGAAAGAGTTCAGTTTAATAAAAAAATTAGTGAATTTGGAGCCGTTAGTCAAAAACTTGCAATGATGGCAACAGATTTATATGCAGGAGAATCTGCTACATATAGAGCAGCTAAAGACATTGAGGACAGAATAAGTATTTTAGAATCTGAAGGAAAAAATCATCAAGAAGCAGAGCTAAAAGGAGTTGAAGAATATGTAATTGAATGCTCAATGCTTAAGGTCGCATTATCGGATGATGCCCAAAATATAGCTGATGAAGCAATTCAAATCTATGGTGGAATGGGTTATTCAACAGAAACACCAATTGAATCAGCTTGGAGAGATTCAAGAATAGCTAGAATTTATGAAGGCACTAACGAAATTAATAGACTTGTTTCAATTGGAATGCTAATCAAAAAAGCATTAAAAGGACATGTTGATTTAATAACTGAAGCTGAAAAAGTAGCAGAAGAACTTACTGGAATACCCTCATTTGATGTTCCAGATTTTTCTGAATTATTTTCAGAGGAAAAAAACATTATNAAGAATCTGAAAAAGATTTTTCTTATGCTCTCGGGTGCTGGAATGAAGAAATTTGGTTTAGAATTAGAAAAGGAACAAGAAGTATTGATTTCAATTGCTGACATTATGATTAAAATATATATATCTGAATCAGCAATTCTTAGAACAGAAAAGAACTTTAAAAGAGGAGATAAAAATCAGGAAGGTCAAATTGCAATGAGTCAACTATACCTGTATGAAGCTGTGCAACTAATAGAAAAAAGGTCGAAAGAGTTAATTTATTCCCTCGCTGAGAAAGAGGAACAAAAATTTCTTTTAATGGGACTTAAGAGGTTTTTAAAATATCATAATTATCCAAAGCCTATTGAATTAAAAAGAAAGATTTCTAAAATGATTATTGAGAATAATTCATATTGTTTCTAAATTTAAGNATGAAATATTTTATTCNNATTTTNTTTTTATTTGGGCTATTCTGCAATTCGCAGAGTATTNATNAATCTGAAATTTATTCGATTATAAAGGAAATTGATTCTGAACGAATTAAAAATGATATTGATGTATTAGCAAACTTCGGAACTAGACATACTTTAAGTGATACAATATCTAACACAAGAGGAATTGGAGCTGCCAGAAGATGGATCAAAGATGAATTTGTAAAAATTTCAAATGAATGTGGAGGTTGCTTAGAAGTTTTTTTTCAAAAAAATTATTTTAAAGCAGACGGAAGGAGATTAATTCGTGATGTTTGGATTAATAATGTTGTTGCAATCCAAAAAGGCACTAAGTATCCAAATCGATATGTTATTATGAGTGGAGATATAGATAGTAGAGTTTCAGATCCAAACGATTTTGAATCTGACTCACCTGGAGCAAATGATAATGCTTCTGGCATGGCAGGTACAATTGAAGCAGCAAGAGTTTTATCTAAATATAAATTCGATAATTCAATAATATATACAGGATTGTCTGGTGAAGAACAAGGTTTATACGGTGGCAAAGGTCTTGCTGAATATGCAAAAGAAAAAAATTGGGAGATCATAGGAATTCTTAACAATGATATGATTGGAAATATAGAAGGTGTAGATGGTGTAATTGATAATAAAAGTTTTAGAATTTTTTCTGAACCAGTACCTGCAAATGAGAGTCGAAATAGAAGAAATGCTAGAAGGTTTTATGGCGGTGAGGTTGACGGAAATTCAAGACAACTTGCACGGTTTATTTACTCAAGCACTAAGTTATATATGCCTGATATGAATCCAACTTTAATTTATAGATTGGATAGATTTGGGAGAGGCGGACATCATCGGCCATTCAATGATTTAGGTTTTGCAGGTGTAAGAATTATGGAGAGTCATGAAAATTANAACAGACAACATCAAGATNTTCGATTTGAGAATGGTATTAAATATGGCGATNTAATTGAAGGAGTAAATTTTGAATATGCTAAGAAATTAACNGCAGTCAATGCTATTAATTTAGCNTTACTAGGCTGGTCTCCCCCNCCTCCAAAGAATTTGAGAATTGGNGGTATTGTTGANCCTTCTGTTAANTTTAAATGGGATAAAACTACTGATGAAAATATTAGTGGATATAAAATTTANTGGAGAGAAACCACCTCTCCTGTATGGCAATATGAAAGAAAAATTAAGAAAACTGATTTTTTTAGANTAGACGGAATTGTGATTGANAACTATCTTTTTGGTGTAAGCTCAATNAATGATAGAGGATTTGAAAGCATTCAGGAATTTCCTAGTGGGATTTTTAGATTTTAATCCAATTTAAAACCATTTTTTTTCATCCAATCATCATTGTAAACCTTTCCNATATANCTACTTCCTGAATCATGAAGTAAAACAACTANAACATCATCAGTATTAAAATTATTGTTTAATAATTCTAAACCTTTTATAGCTGCTCCACAAGAATAACCNGCAAAAATACCTTCCTTTTTTGCCAATAATCTAGCGTATCTCGCAGCATCCTCATCTGTTACTTTCACAAAACCATCTATTATATCAAAATTNACATTTTTTGGTAAAATATCCTCTCCAATACCTTCTGTTATATATGGATATATTTCATTTTTATCAAAAATCCCAGTTTCATGATACTTTTTAAATACAGATCCATAAGTATCAATTCCCCAAACTTTTATATTCGGATTTTTTTCCTTTAGAAATTTTCCAACTCCTGAAATTGTTCCACCAGTTCCAACCCCAACTACAAAATGTGTAATTTTTCCTTCCGTTTGATCCCAAATCTCNGGTCCAGTTGAAAGATAATGTGCCAATGAATTAGATGGATTATCATATTGATTAACATACCAAGAATTTGGAGTTTCTTCACTAATTCTCTTAGAGATTGAATAATATGATCTTGGGTCATCAGGATCAACATTAGTAGGACAAATGATAACCTCAGCACCTACTGCTCTTAAAACATCAAATTTTTCTTTAGATTGTTTGTCTGTAGATACACAGATTAACTTATATCCTTTAACGATAGCTGCTAAAGCCAATCCCATTCCAGTATTCCCAGATGTACCCTCNACTATTGTTCCGCCAGGCTTTAATCTTCCATCTTTTTCAGCATCTTCTATCATTTTTACTGCCATNCGGTCCTTTACNGAGCTGCCAGGATTAAAATATTCTACTTTTGCTAAAACCAATGCATCAACATTTTNTGTTACATTATTTAACTTAANTAGNGGGGTATCACCTATTGTTTCTAGAATATTATTGAAATAATTCACAAGCCAAATTTAAATTATATTAATTCATTTTCAAGGCTNTATTAGGTTTAATTTTAGAAATAAATCTAANAGGAATTTGNAGAAAAATAAAACATGAAATGATTATNAAAATATTTAANANTAAAATATATAATATGTTTAAATCAATAGGAACATAGTTNATNTAATATGTGGAAGCATCAAGACTGACAATTTTATAATTCTTTTGAAGAATTAGAACCAATANTCCAATAACATTNCCAANNATTAAACCATTAAAAACAAGGNTCATGCCGTTTCTTATAAAAATTTTTCTAACCATTTTATTATTAGCACCCAGNATTTTTACAGTACCNATGAAATTGGTTTTATCTAAAATAGTAATTANCAAAACGGTAATCATNTTTATTCCACTAACTAAAATCATAAGTANAATTACAATATAAATATTGGTATCAAATAAAGAAATCCAATTGTAAATCTCACTGAANTTATCTTGATTTANAGTCAATGAGTATTGAGGATCAATGTAGTTATAAATTTCATTATTAAAAGAANTATATTGAATTTCAACAATACCAAAACTATTTTGANCCCATTTATTAANTNTTCTTAAAAATTCAATATCTGTTACTAAAAATTTATCATCAAATTCTTTAATTCCTGTTTCATAAACATCAAGAATTTCAANNGAACGTATGANAGGATTTTTATCACTNTGATAAAAAAATACTTTTATTTTATCACCCNTNTTGACACCTAATAAATTCCNTAGAGTTTNTGAGATAAAAGCTTGATTATTTTTTAAGGAATCAGATTTAATTCCAAANTCAGAAAAAATCGGATTAGATTTTTCTACCCCCTTNAATACTATTNGAGAGAAAGATGTTTTATTTGGAATAATTGCATTTGAATAAATNACTTTATTNACACTATAGTATTCATTAAGATTTTTAATTTTTTCAATCTCTATTTTANTATNATCTATATTTTCAGATGTATTAAAAAATTCAGANCCATATTGAGAAATACTAGCATCTCCAAACAAGTTTGAAAACTTACTCTTTATTTCATTTTGTATACCAAATCCAGTAGATATTGCAATAAGCATAACGATTACGCTTATCACAACTGAAAATTTTGAAATTTTTAAAATAGGTGATGATATGCTTTTTTTATATCTTTTGTGTTTAAAAATCTTTGATGTCAGGAACTTATCAACTTTCAAGAAATAATATAATTTTTTTAATAATTAAAGTTACTTTATTTTTTAATCTATTTGGTTTTTGTTATTCTCAAAATTCTAAAATTGAAGCATTATATGATTTAGATAATTATATAAAATTCATAGAAACTAAAAATATAGGGATCGTTTCAAACCAGAGTTCAGTTTTTTTTAAGAAAGATAAAAAAACACATCTAGTAGATTCTTTATTAAATCGTGGAGTAAGTATTAAAGCTATTTTCGGACCTGAACACGGTTTCAGAGGAGATTTGGATGCTGGTGAAAAAATTAATGACAGTATAGATAAAAGGACAGGTATCCCTATTATTTCTCTGTATGGAAAAAAGAAAAAACCAAGTGCGGAAGATCTCAAAGGTATAGATGTAATGTTGTTTGATCTACAAGACGTTGGAGTCAGGTTCTATACTTATTTGTCAACTCTCCATTATATTATGGAAAGTTGTGCAGAGAATGATATAAAACTAATTGTGCTAGATAGGCCAAATCCAAACGCAAACATAATTGACGGGCCGATCATGGAATCTAGCTCAATGAGTTTTGTAGGGTTACATCCAGTTCCAATTCTATATGGGATGACCATAGGTGAATATGCAAAAATGATAAATGATGAAGGTTGGACNACAAAGAAAGCTGATTTAAAAGTCATTCCAATGGCTGATTTTAAAAGAGAAATGGTTTTACCATTAAAAATCAAACCATCACCAAACTTACCTAATTTAAAATCTATAAATCTTTATGCTTCTTTATGCTTTTTTGAGCAGACCCCAGTCAGTGTGGGAAGAGGAACTAACATGCAGTTTCAAGTTGTAGGCTCACCAAATTGGAACAATTTAGATTTTAAATTTATCCCTGAACCAAATATTGGTGCAAAAAACCCCAAACATAATGGAAAAACATGTTATGGATTTGATTTAAGAAAATCTAATTTTTTAAGTAGTATAAATTTAGAATGGTTAATCTATGCATATAATAATTCTAATGATAAGGAAAACTTTTTTAGATCTGGTTTTCATCGACTTGCTGGAACAAAAAATTTAGAACATCAAATTAAAAATGGAATAAGTGTCAAAAAAATTAAAGAAACATGGAAGGATGATATTATAAAATTCAAAAAAATCAGAGAAAAATATCTTATTTATAATTAGTCAATTTCAAGATATTTATGTGTCTGTAAAGAAACACTCCACTTTGGATTTTCTTTAACAAACTTAACAACATCCTTTTTTATTTCATCAAATTTACTCCACTCTGGTTGGATAAATAATTTACAGTTATCATTTACTTTTTTCTCCTCTTGCAAAGCAAACTTAAAATCATCTTTATTATATGCAATAATTTTTAACTCATTTGCTTTTTTATAGATTTCTTTTTTTGGTAATTTTCTTTTTTTTGGTGATAAACATATCCAATCATAAGTGCCAGTTAAATCATATGCTCCAGACGTTTCTAAATGAACTTTAATATTATTTATTTTCAAATCAGCGGTTAGTTTTTTTAAGTCCCACATTAGTGGCTCTCCTCCAGTAATAATGACCTGAGAAGAATTTTTATTTACTAATTTGACAATTTTATCTATTGCAAGAAATTGATGTTTATTATGGTCCCAACTTTCCTTAACATCACACCAATGGCATCCAACATCACATCCAGCTAGTCTTATAAAGTAGAATGACTGACCAGTATGATAACCTTCTCCTTGAATTGAAAAAAAGGTTTCCATCACAGGTAAACTNGCAATTTCAAAATTTTTCATTATACAAAATTCAAATATATCCTGTTTAAATTATAATTAATAAATTCGAACTNTAAATATTNAAACATGTCATCATTAAANCCATTTCACCTTGCTATTCCNGTTAAAGAAATTACCGAAACAAGATACTTTTACAGAGATATTTTAGGATGCGAAGAAGGTAGAAGCAGTGATCATTGGGTTGATTTCAATTTTTTTGGCCACCAATTAGTTTTACATATTGATTCATCAAAAGCAAACATTCTCAATGAAAATAGTGTAGATGGTAAAAGTGTTCCAGTNCCCCACTTCGGTATAGTTCTGGATTGGGATGTGTTTGAAAATTTCGAAAAAAAAATTAGAAATAAAGTANAATTTATAATAGANCCNTACATNAGATTTGAAGGNCAAGCAGGTGAACAAAAAACAATGTTTTTTAAAGATCCCTCAGGAAATGCTTTGGAATTCAAAACATTCAAAAATATTAACCAACTATTCGAGAAATAATTATTGATTTTTTCTTGCTTTCAAAGTATTTTTTAAAAGCATCGCTATGGTCATTGGACCAACACCTCCAGGTACCGGAGTGATAAAACTTGATTTAAGTTTAACAGATTCAAAATCTACATCTCCTACAATTTTATATCCTTTTTCTTTGGTAAGATCTTCAACTCTTGTAATACCAACATCAATAACAACAACATCTTTTTTAATCATATCAGATTTAAGAAAATTAGGAATTCCTAGAGCAACAACTAAAATATCTGCAGTTTTCGTATAAAAAGAAATATCTTTAGTTCTGCTGTGTACTAATGTAACAGTAGAATTTCCAGGATTAGATTTATTACTTAGTAGAATACTGATTGGTCTTCCAACAATATTACTTCTACCAATGACAACGACATGCTTTCCCTCTGTTTGAATATCATACCTTTTAATTAGCTCAACTATTCCGTGGGGTGTTGCAGGTATAAATGAATCTAAATTTTGAGCCATTTTGCCAAAATTATATGGATGAAATCCATCAACATCTTTGGATGGATCAACTAGTTTTAAAATTTTTTCTTCATCTATATGTTTTGGTAATGGTAGTTGAACAATAAATCCATCAATATCTGAGTCATTGTTTAATTTATTAATATTAGCAATAAGCTTATCTTCAGAAATATCCTCATCTAATTTGATAAGTGTTGAATCAAAGCCTATTTGTTCACAGGATCTAACTTTACTTCCCACATAAGTTAATGATGCTCCATCATTTCCTACTAAAATAGCTGCTAAGTGAGGTGGACGCTCACCATTTTTTTTGAGAGCTTCTACCTCTTCTCTAATTTCTTCTTTTATCTTGTTGGATATAAACTTGCCGTCTAATAATTGCATATCAATTTTTTAAGTTGTTCATCATCTGCATTAATTTTCCAGCACCACCTGATTGTACCATTTTCATCATTTTTGACATCTGATCAAATTGCTTAATCAGAGCATTAATTTCTTGGACATCTCTACCTGCTCCTTTAGCAATTCTTTTTTTTCTACTATGATTGATAATTTTAGGATTCGATCTTTCATAGGGTGTCATTGAATAAATTAGTGCCTCTATGTGCTTAAATGAATCGTTATCTATATCTACATCTTTTAATTTATTAGCACCAGGGATTAAACTGAGAGTATCTTTTAAATTTCCCATTTTTTTTACTTGATTAATTTGACTTAAAAAGTCGTCAAAACCAAATTTATTTTTAGCAATTTTTTTACTTATCTCTCTTGCTTTCTTTTCATCATATACTTCTTGAGCTTTCTCCACTAAAGATACTACATCTCCCATTCCTAGAATTCTGTCAGCCATCCTTTCAGGATAAAACAAATCGAGAGCATCAAGTTTCTCTCCAGTTCCAATAAATTTTATTGGCTTATCAACTACTGACCTAATTGTTAATGCAGCACCTCCTCTAGTATCACCGTCTAACTTTGTTAATATAACACCATCAAAATTTAATAAGTCGTTAAATGCTTTTGCAGTATTTACAGCATCTTGACCTGTCATGGAATCAACTACAAATAAAATTTCATTAGGATTAATTTGTTCCTTTATATTTTTAATTTCAGTCATTAATACCTCATCAACAGCTAATCTACCAGCAGTATCAACAATAATTAAGTCGTGTGAGTTTTCATTTGCATATTTCAATGCATTTTTAGAAATACTAACTGGATTTTTATTTTCTTCTTCAGTGTAAACAGGGACATTAATAGTATCACCTAAAACTTTTAATTGATCAATTGCTGCAGGCCTGTATACATCACAAGCAACCAAGAGCGGGTTCTTATTCTTTTTTTTGATTAAATAATTAGCTAGTTTACCACTAAATGTAGTTTTCCCAGACCCTTGTAATCCAGCTAATAAAATAATAGTTGGTTTGGAAGATAAATTTATACCTTGTTGATCACCACCCATTAATTCAGTAAGTTCATCTTTTACTATTTTAACCATCAATTGACCTGGATGAAGATCAGTTAATACATTTTGACCTAATGCCTTTTGTTTGACATTATTGGTAAAGTCTTTAGCAATTTTAAAACTTACGTCAGCATCCAAAAGAGCTCTTCTGACTTCTTTTAAGGTTTCAGCAATATTGATCTCGGTAATCTTCCCATGTCCCTTAAGAACATGNAGTGCAGAGTTAAGTTTTTCAGTAAGGTTACTAAACATTTTACAAATTTAATACTTAATCAGTTTAATTTAATTCTTTTTCATTTTTAAAATAACAATCACGTGTGGAAAAGTTATTGCAGCTAAAAAAGAAAAAAATAAATTTAAACTTAATTCGTTTGCTTGGTTTAAATAATAATAAATAATGAGGCCAACAATGGCAAAGAACCAATACAATAAGGCTGATTTAAAATATTTTAGAATTGATTTAAAAGAGATNTCTCCAAACAAATATTCAGTTTGNTCAAANATTGATGGAATGCTNTGATATAGAACAAAATAAAAGGCAAAAGCATCTATCAAATCAAAAGACTTGAATGAAAAAATCATAATAATAAAAAGTAAAATCTGAAAAATGAGTTGATCTTTTAATTCATTAAAGTAAATTAAAGTNGTAAAGGTCAGGATAATTGAAGAAAAATAGAATAAGTATTCAAAATATTCATACAATAATTCAAGATTTGAAATTTTAGAAATTATATCAATAACAGCTTCAATATTAAAGTAGAAAAGAAGTGCGAAAACGAATAGTCCNTAACTAAAAAAATAAATTTTNTTATCAAAACTTTTATTGATTACTGTCCATTGCTGTTCTCCAAAATGATAACAACTAAANAGAACGAAAAACAATAGAGAAATTCCAGGAAAACTNTAAAAACCAAGAGTTGCTNNTAGAATNACTAAAATATAATAAAAAGTTACTTTTATATATCCTGAGTTTTTTGATTGTCTTTTTAAAATTAAATGTATGTCATTAGCTCCATGAATTATACCAAAAAANAATATTGAAAGTACTGAAACATAACCTATTGATTCACTGTACATTGAATTAATAAAATTATAAGNTATTGCAGAAATTATTATAAATGTGAATAACTTTTCTCCCGGTGATTGAGAAATTCTTAACATTTTCCCTTTTTTTTTGAGATAAAAGTAGTTATTAAATTAGATTTTACTATTTTAGGGCCATTAAAAACCAATATTAATTATTATTATGGAAAATTTTTTAAACATTTTCTTACTGGACGTTCCTAACGANTTAGTAAGTTTTACGTTTTTCATTGGTACTATGGCCATGATGGCTGCATCAGCATTTTTCTTTTTATCATTAGATGCTGGGGGTGCTAAATGGAGAACTTCAATCCTAGTGTCAGGGCTTATCACATTTATAGCTGCTGTACACTACTACTACATGAGAGATGCTTCTGTTTCAGGAGAATCAGTAACATTTTTCAGATATGTAGACTGGATTCTAACAGTTCCATTAATGTGTGTTGAATTTTATTTAATANTACAAAAAGCGGGAGCACANAAAAGTTTAATGTGGAACNTGATATTACTGTCANNAATTATGCTTGTAACAGGATATATCGGTGAANCAGGACTTGGTGATGCTGTANTTTGGGGAACAATCTCAGGTATTTCATACTTTGTTATTGTTTACATCTTATGGTTNGGTAGNGCAGGTCAACTTGCTCAAAAAGCAGGTGGTGCTGTNCTNGACGCATTCAATGCTCTNAAGTGGTTTGTACTNGTAGGTTGGGCAATCTATCCNATTGGATATATGATTGGTACTGACGGATGGTATGACTTCNTTGANGCNTTAGGNTGGAACATGGAAGTTGTTTACAACGTAGGTGATGCAGTTAACAAAATCGGTTTCGGTTTAGTTATCTATAACCTAGCAGTNAGCGACAAATAAACAAACACTGAAACACTAACCATAATAAAGAAAACCACTCATTTTTGAGTGGTTTTTTTTTACATTCTTTCTGGGCAATCAATNCCTAGTAAGCTCATNGATANTTTTATTTGATCNCCAACCTTTTTCGATAATGCTAATCTNAAAGAATTNACTGGTTGTTTNCCNACAATGGAATATNATTGATAAAAAGAATTAAACTGTTTTACTAAATCATAGGTGTAGTTTGCTATTANAGAAGGGTTTAANNTATTGTATGCATTNATTAATANTGAATCAAATTGATCAAGGGTTATNATAATTTCCCTNTCTTTTAAATTAAAATCNGTATANNAATCATTTTTNAAGTTGCCATAANCCTTTGATAAAAGTGATTGAATTCTTGCATAAGTNTACTGTATGAATGGACCAGTATTTCCATTGAAATCAATAGATTCNGAGGGATCAAACAAGATTCTTTTTTTTGGATCAACTTTAAGAATATGATATTTTAATGCNCCNAGNGCAATAGTTCTATNAAGCTTANNTCTTTCTTCATCANTCAANTCATTAATTTTGCCTAATGACTCTGAAATTTCTTTNGATTTANTAATCATTTGATTNATTAAATCATCAGCATCAACTACAGTACCTTCTCTACTTTTCATTTTACCNGAGGGTANATCNACCATNCCATAACTTAAATGTTTTAACTTTTTTGCCCAAGGGTACTTTAATTTTTTTAGAATTTCAAANAAAACATTAAAATGATAATCTTGTTCATTTCCTGTTGTATANATCATACCNAGCATNTCTGGATGNTCTTTGTATCTNAAGAAAGCTGTNCCAATATCTTGAGTAATATAGACNGAGGTTCCATCAGNTCTTANTAAAATTTTTTGATCAAGACCTTGTTCTGATAAATCAACCCAAATNGAACCATCNTTTTTCTTANAAAAAATATTTTTTTCTAATCCTTGCTCAANAATTTTTTTTCCTGTTAGGTATGTTTGACTCTCATAGTATAATGAATCAAAATCAANNCTTANTGATTTATANGTTTCGTTAAACCCNTCATATACCCAAGAATTTAATTTATTCCACANATNTAAAACTTCTTTATCANTAGACTCCCATTTTAGTAACATTTCTTGAGCTTCNATAAAAATAGGAGNNCTTTTTTTTGCNTCATCTTCACTNAGACCTTTTTTTATNAGCTCTTTTACTTCTATTTCAAATTGTTGATTATATTTCACATAATACTTACCTACATAATGATCNCCCTTAATTNAATCAATTTCNGGTGAAGAATTATTNNCNTATNTCAACCAAGCAACCATAGATTTACAAATATGAATTCCTCTATCATTNATAATTTGTGTTTGATGAACTTCATNNCCAGNATATTTAAAAATCCTTGAAATTGAATCACCTAACAAAATATTTCTNATGTGNCCTAGNTGNANAGGTTTATTTGTNTTNGGAGATGAATANTCNATNAGAAATAGATTTTTCTGNGNTTTTNNTTCATTTTTANNTGNANTAAAAAAGTTAGNAANAAATTGATTTGTTAAAGTAATNTTTAAAAANCCTTGAATTAAATTATGTTTTTCAACAATATTTTCATCAGACTTTAAANATTCAATTATTTCCTCAGAAATTTCAATAGGTTTTCTTTTTAATAAAGGNATTAANGGAAATAATACAANTGTATAATCNCCCTCAAATNCTTTTTTTGTTANATTAATATCATACTTAACATTATTGANAGAATAATTNTTTTTTAGAAAANTATCTATCTTTTTCCTTATGAAATTTTGAATCACCATAAAAAAGGTAATTNTCTATTAATTATGTTTTAAATGTTCTATGAGTTGAACCAACATAAACCTGTCTTGGTCTACCAATAGGGTCATTATTCATTCTCATTTCTCTCCAATGNGCAATCCANCCNGGNANTCTACCTAGGGCGAACATTACAGTGAACATCTCTTTTGGNATTTTTAAGGCTTTGTATATTATACCTGAATAAAAATCTACATTGGGATAAAGCTTTCTTTGNGTAAAATAAGGNTCATTTAAAGCTTCTTNTTCNAGTGACTTTGCTATGTCTANAATAGGATCATCAATTCCTAAATCTTTTAAAACTTCATGTGCTGCAACTTTAATGATTTTTGCTCTAGGGTCNAAATTTTTATAAACNCTGTGACCAAAGCCCATTAATCTAAATGNATCNGATTTATCTTTNGCTTTTGACATATACTTTTTNGTATCACCACCNTCATTTTTTATTGCTTCAAGCATCTCTAAAACNGCTTGATTTGCTCCNCCATGAAGNCTNCCCCACAANGCCGAAATACCAGCAGAAACAGAAGCAAATAAACTAGCNTCAGANGAACCNACTATTCTAACAGTTGANGTAGAGCAGTTCTGCTCATGATCAGCATGNAGAATTAATAATTTGTTCATNGNATTAATNACTGTTTTATTCTCAACATAATCCTGATTNGGGACTTGAAACATCATTTTAGTAATGTTTTCAACATAACCTGCATTATAATCACCNTAATTNAATGGNAATCCTTTTCTTCTTCTGTGTACCCANGCCACTAGGATAGGAATTTTAGCNANTAACTTCACAATTGAATTGTACATATACTCTCTATCNTCTTCNATATTCTTCAGACTCATTTTCTTTTCNGGATTGAAAGCAATTAAGGCACTAGTTAATGAAGATAATATACCCATGGGGTGAGCNGATTTTGGAAAATTTTCTAAGATCTTTCTTAGATCTTCATCAACAATTGCATTTTCATTTATATCATTTANNAATTTTACATATTCTTCNTTNGTTGGCAATTCACCNTNGATAAGCAGAAAGGCAACTTGTAAAAAATCAGCATTCTTAGCAAGATCTTCAATTGAGTANCCCCTNTAACGAAGTATACCTTTTTCACCATCAAGAAANGTTATAGCACTTTTACATGAGCCAGTATTNTTAAANCCAGGGTCAATTGTAATAAGATCTAGATCGCTTCTNANAGAAGAAANATCCAATGCTTTTTCACTTTCTGAACCCNTAACAACATCAAAAAGATGTTCTTTACCNTCAAAAATCAGTTTNGCTTTATCGCTCATTATAAAATTNTATAATNTAAAAATAACTAAAATTTAAAAGCTTTCCTCTTTAAATAAGTAGCTTTTCCTNCTAGCTCTTCCTCAATTCTTAGTAATTGATTGTATTTAGCCATTCTATCAGATCTTGACATTGATCCTGTTTTAATTTGTCCAGTTCCAAGAGCGACTGCTAAATCNGAAATGGTTGTATCTTCAGTTTCACCTGATCTATGAGACATAACNGTTGTAAACCCATTTGACTGAGCTAATTTTACAGNATTAATAGTTTCAGTNAAGGTGCCNATNTGGTTTACTTTAATTAAAATAGAATTGGCTGCTTTTTCATCNATTCCTCTTTGTAATATTTTCTCATTAGTTACAAATAAATCATCTCCAACTAATTGCACTTTATCACCACAAATTTTACATAAATANTTCCATCCTTCCCAGTCATTTTCATCCATACCNTCTTCAATTGAAATTATAGGATATTTTTCTACNAAATTAGATAAATATTCAGCTTGTTCTTTTGAGCTAAATTTATTTCCACTNTTNCCCTCAAAANTTGTNTAATNATAAATACCATTTTCATAGAANTCTGAAGAAGCACAGTCTAATGCTATCATNACTTCTGNTCTNGNTCTGTANCCAGCTGATTCTATCGCTTTAATNATNGTATCTAAAGCATCTTCAGTTGAGTCTAAGGNAGGNGCAAANCCCCCTTCATCNCCAACAGCAGTACTTAGGTTACGAGANTGAAGTATTTTTTTTAAGTGATGAAAAATTTCAGAGCCNATTTTCATAGCNTGAGTAAAANTTTCTGCCTCNACAGGCATAATCATAAATTCCTGGAANGCAATTGGAGCATCAGANTGNGAACCNCCATTAATAATATTCATCATTGGAACAGGTAGNNTATTTGCACTATCTCCACCTAAATATTTATANAATGGAATATTGTTGTAGTTTGAAGCTGCGTGAGCNACAGCCAAGGAAACACCTAATATNGCATTNGCNCCTAAAATTGANTTATTTTCAGTACCATCTAATTCAATCANTGCTTTATCAATTTTTTCTTGATNAAGNACTGATTCTCCAACAAGAGCATNTTCAATTACATTNTTTACATTATTAACNGCCANTGANACNCCCTTACCCATGTAATCNTTTNCNCCATCTCTCAATTCAACCGCTTCATGTTCNCCNGTTGAAGCTCCAGATGGAACAGCAGCTCTNCCGAANGATCCATTTTCAGTTATTACATCCACCTCAANTGTTGGGTTNCCCCTAGAATCAAAAATTTGTCTAGCGNTAATACTTTTTATTTTACTCATTATTATTTATTAATCATTTCTATGAATTCATCAAAGAGATATGATGAATCGTGAGGACCAGCACTAGCCTCTGGATGAAACTGAACAGAAAAGCAACNCTTATCTTTTAGTTTTATACCAGCAATTGTATTATCATTCAAATGCAAGTGTGTGATCTCAATANTTTTATTGTTTTCAGTTTGTTGTCTATCAATTGCAAATCCATGGTTTTGAGAAGTTATTTCACCTTTACCTGTTTTTAAATTAATTACAGGNTGATTTATTCCNCTATGGCCATTATGCATTTTGTATGTTTTTATNTCATTTGCTAAAGCAATTACTTGATGACCAAGACAAATTCCAAAAAGAGGTTTATTTTCATCAATAATTTTTTTAGCAACTTTNATAGGATTTTCAAGTGGTTCAGGNTCACCTGGACCATTNGAAATNAAATAAGCATCAGGATTCCATTCATTCATCTCCTCATAAGATGCAGTATGAGGAAAAACTTTCATANAACAATCTCTTTTAGCTAAATTTTTTAAAATATTCGTTTTAATACCTAAATCGATTACAGCAACTTTATATTGTGAATTTTCATCNCCNTAAAANTAACTTTCTTTAGTTGATACTTTTGATGCAAGTTCCAAACCATTCATNGAGGGNACAGATTTTAANNTCTTTTTTAACTNNTCAGTTTTATTTATATCTTCTGTNGTAATAACTGCATTCATACTACCNTTATCTCTTATATAACTAACCAAAGCTCTAGTATCAACNTCAGAAATAGCAACAATATTNCTTTCCTTTAAAAAATCTAATAAAGGNTTAGAANTACCNTATCTNGAATGANTGAAACTAAAATTTTTACANATCAAACCAGCAATTTTCACTGAATTTGANTCTACTTCANANAAATTAGTTCCATAATTTCCAATATGAGCATTAGCCATTACCATTAAT
The DNA here is from genome assembly GCA_002703065.1 of Flavobacteriaceae bacterium. Taxonomy (GTDB): domain Bacteria; phylum Bacteroidota; class Bacteroidia; order Flavobacteriales; family Flavobacteriaceae; genus Eutrophosalina. The sequence continues at coordinate 48,651 of PAEO01000021.1, forward strand.
TGNCCATTATATGANGGNTCTGTAAAAATCTCCTGATANCCTGTCATTCCAGTATTAAAACAAAGTTCACCAAAAGATGTACCNTCANTGCCAATNGATTTACCATGAAANATGGTTCCNTCCTCAAGAAGAATAAATGCTTTTTTTCTNGGAATATANTGGTTCAANTGTTGAGATTATCAGNAAAATTAATACAAAAANAAAGATAAACACAAGGTTTATCTTTATAAGTTATCAANAATGAGAAAAAAANTTATTTTTTCTCTTCANTATCATTATTATCATCATTTTTCTCNNNAGCAGGTGCCTCTTCAACAGCAGGTGCCTCTTCAACAGCAGGTGCCTCTTCAACAGCAGGTGCCTCTTCAACAGCAGGTGCCTCTTCAACAGCAGGTGCCTCTTCTATGATTTTATTTTCTGAGCCTTTTTTTCTTCTTCTTCTTCTCTTCTTAGAATCTGGCTTATCAGTTGTGTAAGATTGATTGTAATCGACTAATTCTATTAATGCCATTTCAGCATTATCACCTAGTCTATTTCCAAGTTTAATTACTCTTGTATACCCACCTGGTCTATCACCTACTTTAACAGAAATATCCCTAAATAATTCAGTTACAGCATATTTATTCCTCAAATATCTAAATGCAATTCTTCGGTTGTGAGTTGAATCATTCTTTGATTTAGTAATAATTGGCTCAATATACATTTTTAATGCTTTAGCTTTTGTTAATGTTGTATTAATTGACTTGTGTTCAATTAATGAACATGCCATATTTGCAAGCATATAATTTCTGTGACCTTTTTTTCTACCTAAGTGAGGAAATTTTTTACCGTGTCTCATTTCTATTGGTTAATCTTTATCAAGTTTATATTTTGAAAGATCCATTCCAAAACTTAGACCTTTAACTAAAACTAATTCTTCTAACTCAGTTAATGATTTCTTACCAAAATTTCTGAATTTCATAAGATCTGATTTATTAAATGAAACTAAATCTCCTAGTGTATCAACTTCAGCAGCTTTTAGACAATTAAGAGCTCTAACTGAAAGATCCATATCAATCAATCTAGTTTTTAGAAGTTGCCTCATGTGTAATGATTCTTCATCATAAGTTTCGGTTTGAGCAATCTCATCGGCCTCGAGTGTAATTCTCTCATCAGAAAAGAGCATGAAATGATGAATTAAAACTCTAGCTCCCTCAGTCAATGCATCTTTAGGNTCAATAGACCCATCAGTAACAATTTCAAAAATTAGTTTTTCGTAATCAGTTTTTTGTTCTACTCTAAAATCCTCGATAGAATACTTTACATTCTTTATAGGAGTAAATACAGAATCCATAAATATTGTTCCAATAGGAGCTCCAAGTCTTTTATTTTCTTCTGCAGAAACATAACCTCTNCCCTTTTCAATGTTAAGTTCAAAATTAAGCTTAACAGTTTTTTCCATATTACAAATTACTAGATCTGGATTCAAAATTTGAAAACCAGAAATAAATTTCTGTAAATCTCCAGCCTTTAATTGCTCTTGAGCAGAAATAGAAACAGNAACAGATTCATTGTCAACAGAATCAATTTGTCTTTTTAATCGAACTTGCTTCAGATTTAATACAATTTCTGTAACATCTTCAACTATTCCTGTCAATGATGTGAACTCGTGATCTACATTATCAATTTTAACTGATGTGAATGCAAATCCTTCTAATGAAGATAATAGAACTCTCCTTAAGGCATTTCCGACTGTAAGACCGTATCCAGGTTCAAGGGGTCTAAATTCAAATTTGCCCTCAAAATCTGTTGAGTCAATCATTATTACTTTGTCCGGTTTTTGAAATGTGAATGTTGCCATATTTTTATTATGATATTATTTCGAATATAATTCGACTATTAATTGTTCTTTGATATTTTCTTGTATCTGATCTCTATTTGGGATAGCATTATAAGTTCCTGTCATTGTACTAGAATCCCAAGTAATCCACTCAGACACTGATTCATTAGTTGATAATGAGTCTTCAATTACCAATAATGATTTAGATCTTTCTCTTACTGAGATAGTTTCACCCACTTTGATTAACCTCGATGCTATGTTACACACTTCACCATTAACTAATATGTGAGCATGAGAAACTAATTGTCTTGCACCACTTCTCGACTTAGCAATACCCATTCTATAAACTAAATTATCTAATCTTGACTCACAAAGTTGAAGAAGAACCTCTCCGGTAATACCCTTACTTCTGTTAGCTTTTTCAAATAAGTTTCTAAATTGTTTTTCTAAAATTCCATAAATGTACTTAGCTTTTTGCTTTTCCATTAATTGAATAGCATATTCTGATTTCTTCTGTCTTCTTTTGTTAACACCGTGTTGTCCTGGTGGATAATTCTTTTTTTCTAAAGATTTGTCAGCTCCAAACAGAGGCTCTCCAAACTTTCTTGAAATTTTAGTTTTTGGTCCTATATATCTTGCCATATTATCTTTTTTAAACTCTTCTTCTTTTTGGTGGTCTACAACCATTATGAGGCATAGGTGTAACATCAAATATTTCTGTTACTTCCACACCTGAATTATGAATACTTCTAATTGCAGATTCTCTACCATTACCTGGTCCTTTAACATAAACTTTAACTTTTCTGAGACCAGCTTCATGAGCTACCTTTACTGCATCCTCAGCTGCTAATTGTGCAGCATAAGGTGTATTTTTCTTAGACCCTCTGAAGCCCATTTTCCCTGCAGATGACCATGAGATCACTTCACCTTTATTATTTGTGAAAGAAATTATTATGTTATTGAAAGTAGCATTGATATGAACCTCACCAAATGATTCTACAATTACTTTTCTTTTTTTATTTGAAACTTTAGCCATATAAAAATTATTTAGTTACTTTCTTTTTGTTAGCAACTGTTTTTCTTTTACCTTTTCTCGTTCTCGAGTTATTCTTAGTTTTTTGTCCTCTTAATGGAAGTCCTAATCTATGTCTAATTCCTCTGTANGATCCAATGTCCATTAATCTTTTGATATTGATCTGATTTTCAGCTCTTAATTCTCCTTCAATTGTAAATTCAGCTACAGCAGATCTAATATTTGCTGTATCCTCATCAGACCAATCTAAAACCTTTTTGTCCTCACTGACATTAGCCTTGCTTAATATTTTTTGAGCTCTGCTTTTACCAATTCCATAGATGTAAGTAAGTGCAATTACGCCTCTTTTTTCTTTGGGTATATCTATTCCTGAAATTCTTGCCATAATATTTTAACCTTGTCTTTGTTTGAATCTAGGATTCTTTTTATTAATTACATATAACTTACCCTTTCTGCGTACAATTTTGCATTCTGGGCTTCTCTTTTTAAGTGATACTCTAACTTTCATGACTTTAATATCTAAATGTTATTCTTGCTTTTGTTAAATCATAAGGACTCATCTCAAGCTTAACTTTATCTCCAGGCAATAACTTGATGTAGTGCATTCTCATTTTTCCAGAAATATGAGCTGTCACAACATGACCATTATTTAATTCCACACGGAACATAGCATTTGACAATGCCTCAACTATTACTCCATCTTGTTCTATTGCTGATTGTTTTGCCATTTATACTAATCTTCTATTTTTACCTGTTTTCATCAAACTATCATAATGTCTATTAAGTAAATAGGCATTGATCTGTTGTATTGTGTCAATAGCCACACCCACCATAATTAACAGTGATGTTCCTCCGTAAAATAATGCCCATCCTTGTTGAATCTGCATCAATGCTACTATTACAGCTGGTAGAACTGAAAGTAATGCAAGAAAGATTGATCCTGGGAATGTTATTAAAGACATAATTTTATCTAAAAATTCAGCAGTCTCACCTCCTGGTTTAATTCCAGGAACAAAACCACCACTTCTTTTTAAGTCATCAGCCATTTTGTTTGTAGGAACAGTGATAGCAGTATAGAAAAACGTAAATAATATTATGAGTAATCCAAATAATATATTATAAGCTAGTCCAAACATATCGGAAAAAGATGCTTGCATCCATTGACCAAAAGTTCCACCAATAAATTGACCAATGTATGCTGGAGCAAACATTATAGCCTGAGCAAAAATAATTGGCATTACACCAGCAGCGTATGGTCTGAGAGGAATATATTGGCGCTTTGAAAACATATTGCTCTGACCAGACATTGCAGATCTTCTGGCATACTGTACAGGAATTTGTCTAACAGCAAGAACTAATAAAATACATAATGCTATAACCACTACCCATATTACAAACTCAATTGCTATCATAAGTAAACCACCTGATCCAGATAATTGAGAAATAACTTCTTGAGTAAACGATAAAGGTAAAGAAGCTATAATACCTACTGTAATTAAAAGAGAAATTCCATTTCCAATTCCTCTATCTGTAATTTTTTCTCCTAACCACATTGCAAAAACACATCCAGTAACTAATATAATAACGGCAGGAATCATAAAGGATATTCCCTTTCCTAAAACAAAAGCAGCATCAGGAACACCTAATGCACCTAAACCATATAAATAAGCTGGAGCTTGAACAACACATATTGCAATTGTTAACCATCTAGTAATTTGTGTTATTTTCTTTCTTCCACTTTCACCTTCTTTTTGAAGTTTTTGTAGATAAGGAACTGCAACCCCCATAAGCTGAACAACAATCGAAGCTGAAATGTAAGGCATAATTCCTAATGCAAAAACCGAAGCATTAGCAAAGGCACCACCTGTAAAAGCATTTAATAAACCTAAGAGACCCCCATCACCTGCAATTTTTGCATCAGCAATGATATTGTAATCGACTCCAGGTAAAACTACCTGAGCACCTAGTCTATAAATAGCAAGAAAAAACAGAGTAATTAAAATTCTGTTTTTTAGCTCATCAATAGCCCAAATATTTTTTAATGTCTCTATAAATTTTTGCATTATATTAGTTTAACTTCACCTCCTGATTTTTCGATTTTTTCTTGAGCAGATTTTGAAAACTTGTGAGCTTCAACTTTAACTGCATCTTTTAAATCACCATTTCCTAGAATTTTTACTAAATCATTTTTCTTGACTAAACCATTGGATATAAGTGACTCAGCATTTATTATACCTTTCTTAACTTTTTTACTATCAATAAGCTCCTGAAGTTTATTTAAATTAACAGGCTTGTACTCAACTCTGTTGATATTTTTNAACCCAAATTTTGGAATTCTTCTTTGTAATGGCATTTGACCACCTTCAAAACCAAGTTTTTTGGAATATCCTGATCTAGACTTAGCACCTTTATGACCTCTTGTTGCTGTTCCTCCTTTTCCTGATCCTTGACCACGGCCGAGCCTTTTCTTTTTTGAAGTTACAGATCCACTCTGCGGTTTTAAATTTGATAATTCCATCTTATTCTACAATAGTTATTAGGTGTTTAACTTTATTAATCATACCTTCAACAGAAGGAGTCATTTCATGTTCAACAACTTGACCAATTTTCTTAAGTCCCAAAGCTTCAAGAGTTCTTTTTTGATCAACTGGTCTGTTAATCTTACTTCTTGTTTGTTTAATCTTTACTTTACTCATCTTCTTTAACCATTAAAAAGTTTTTCTAATGTAATGCCTCTCTCTTGTGCTACTTTATTTGCATCTCTAAGCTTAAATAATGCATCAAAAGTTGCTTTTACAACATTATGTGGATTAGAAGAACCTTGAGATTTTGATAAAACATCCTGAATTCCTACAGATTCAAGAACAGCTCTTACTGCACCACCAGCGATTACACCAGTACCCTGAGAAGCCGGCTGCATGTAAACTCTAGCACCTCCATGTTTTCCTTTTTGTTCATGAGGAATAGTTGAATTATATAAAGGTATTCTTACTAAATTCTTCTTTGCATCCTCGACTGCTTTTGAAATTGCTATTGAAACTTCTTTAGCCTTTCCCAAACCATGACCAACAACGCCATTTTCATCACCTACTACTACAATAGCGGAAAAACCAAAAGCACGACCACCTTTTGTTACTTTNGTAACTCTTTGAATACTNACAAGCCTATCTTTTAAATCAAGGCCACCTGGTTTTACAAATTCTGTTCTAATTCTACTCATAAACTTAAAATTTTAATCCTGCTTCACGAGCACCTTCAGCTAAGGATTTAATTCTTCCATGATATATATATCCATTTCTATCAAATGAAACTGATTTAATCCCAGCTTCAACAGCTTTTTTACCAACAGACATCCCAACTAATTTTGAAATTTCTATTTTATCAGTTGTTTCTATTTTCAAGTCTTTATCTTTGGAAGAAGCTGCAACAAGAGTTTTTTGATCAACGTCATTAATAACCTGAGCATAAATTTCTTTGTTACTTCTAAAGACAGATAATCTAGGTCTTTCTTGAGATCCAAAAACTATTCTTCTAATTCTCTTTTTTATTTTACTTCTCTTTGCGTCTGATTTGTTACTCATATCGTAAATTATTATGCTGACTTACCAGCTTTTCTTCTAATTTGTTCTCCAACGAATCTAACACCTTTACCTTTATATGGTTCAGGTTTTCTAAATGATCTGATCTTGGCAGCAACCATACCAACTAATTGCTTATCATAAGATGAGAGTTTTATTATAGGATTTTTACCTTTTTCAGAAACTGTTTCAACTTTTACTTCAGAGGGTAACTCTAAAACTATATTGTGAGAAAATCCTAAAGCAATATCGAGTTTTTGACCAGTATTGGAAGCTCTGTAACCAACACCAACTAGCTCCAATTCTTTAGTAAAACCGGTTGAAACACCTGTTACCATGTTACTAAACAATGCTCTGTACAATCCGTGCTTGGATTTATGATCTTTCGATTCAGAGTTTCTTGCAACAATCAAGTTATTATCAGTTAATGAAACTGAAACACCATCATAATCTTGAGTTAAAGAACCTAACTTTCCTGAAACAACCAGTTCGTTTGGTTTAATATCAACATTTACACCTTCTGGAATCGCTATTGGACTATTACCTACTCTTGACATAATTAATAAACATTACAAATTATTTCTCCTCCAAGATTTTGACTTGAAGCTTTCTTTCCAGTCATCAATCCCTTAGATGTTGAAATGATATTTATACCAAGACCATTTAACACTCTAGGAATAGATGAACTATTCGTATATTTTCTTAGACCTGGCTTACTAACTCTTTCAAGCTTTTTAATCACAGGAACTTTACTTAGTTTATCATATTTCAAAGCAATCTTAATTGAACCTTGAACTGAATCATCTTCAAACTTATAGTTAAGAATAAAACCTTGATCAAAAAGAATTTTTGTTATTTCTTTTTTAACATTAGACGCAGGAATTACTACAGTCTTATGGCCTGCACTATTAGCATTTCTAATTCTAGTTAAAAAGTCTGAGATAGGATCTGTATTCATAATTTTCTTTTTTTACCAGCTAGCTTTTCTTACACCAGGGATTAAACCTTTATTTGCCATTTCTCTAAACATTACTCTGGAAATACCAAACTGTCTCATATATCCTTTCGGTCTTCCTGTAATTTTACATCTGTTGTGAGCTCTAACAGGTGATGAATTTTTAGGTAAATTTTGTAAACCCATGTAATCACCAGCTTCTTTTAATGCTTTTCTTTTTGCAGCATACTTAGCACACATTTTTGCTCTTTTAACTTCACGAGCTTTCATTGATTCTTTAGCCATACTTTATTTTTTTCTAAATGGTAATCCCAATTCTATTAATAAACTTTTTGCAAGATTATCATCATTTGTATCAGTTACAAATGTGATATCCATTCCAGAAATCTTATTTACTTTATCGATATTAATTTCTGGAAAAATTATTTGCTCTGTAATTCCTAAATTATAATTACCTCTACCATCAAATCCAGATGTTTTAATCCCCTGAAAATCTCTGACTCGTGGAAGAGCAGCAGTGATTAATCTATCTAAAAACTCATACATTCTCTCGCCTCTGAGAGTTACTTTTGCTCCAATAGGCATTCCTTTTCTGAGCTTGAAATTTGAAATATCCTTTTTTGATTTTGTTGCAACTGCTTTCTGACCAGAAATTAAAGTTAATTCATCAATAGCATAATCAACTAATTTTTTATCTGAAACAGCTGCGCCCAAACCTTTACTTATAACAATTTTTTTAAGTTTAGGAACTTCCATNACATTTTTTAAANCATGAGATTCCATCAGTTTTTTTGTGATGCTTNCACTATACTCCTTCTTTAATCTNGAAACGTAACTCATAATTTAAATAATTTCGTTTGTTTTTTTAGAAAATCTAACCTTNTTACCATCNTCAACTCTNTATCCGATCTTAGTTNCATTACCATCTTTTGTTNTANGTGAAAGATTGGAAAGATNNATNGGAGATTCTTTTTCTACAATACCTCCTTTTGGATTATTAGCACTTGGCTTATTATGCTTTTTAACAAGGTTTACACCCTCAACAAGTGCTGTATTCTTTNNTCTAAAAACTTTTAATATTTTACCTGACNATCCTTTATGATCNCCAGNTAAAACTATTACATTATCTCCAACTTTAATTTTCATAATTATAATACTTCAGGTGCTAATGAAACAATTTTCATAAAANTTTTATCTCTAAGTTCTCTNGCAACTGGACCNAAAACTCTAGTTCCTCTCATTTCCCCAGCAGCATCTAANAAGACACATGCATTATCATCAAAACGTATGTAAGAACCATCCTTTCTTCTAACTTCTTTCTTAGTTCTTACAACAACTGCAGTTGAAACTTGGCCTTTTTTNGCAGTCCCNTTAGGNGTNGCGCTTTTAACNGTNACAACAATTTTATCACCTAGGGAAGCATANCTTCTTTTAGTTCCTCCAAGAACTCTNATTGTTAGAACTTCTTTTGCTCCAGTATTGTCAGCNACNAATAATCTACTTTCCGATTGTACCATTTTTTACTTAGCTTTTTCAATTATTTCAACCAACCTCCAACATTTNTTTTTACTTATTGGTTTGGTTTCCATTATTTTAACAATATCCCCTTCTCCACATTCATTGTTTTCGTCATGAGCACTNTATTTTTTTGTTCTCAAAACAAACTTTCCATACTTAGGATGTTTTACTTTTCCAACTTCNGAAACAACAATAGATTTTTCCATTTTGTTGCTGGTTACNACACCTATTCTTTCTTTTCTTAAATTTCTATTTTCCATAGTTATTTTTGTGATCTGTTCGAAATTTCTGCTTTTAACCTTGCAATCGTTCTTCTAATATTTCTGATCTGAAGTGGATTTTCTAAAGGTGATACTGTATGAGTTACTTTTGTATCATACAGCGTTTTAGATAATTCACCTAGCTTGTCTACTAGTTCGTCATCAGATAATATTTTAATTTCTTTTTGATTCATTTTAAACTAATTCGTAATCGTTAGCAATAATAAATTTAGTTTTAACAGGAAGTTTTTGTGCAGCTAACCTTAAAGCTTCTCTGGCAATTTCAATATCAACGCCTGCAATTTCAAACATAATTCTTCCTGGCTTTACCACAGCAACAAAATACTCAGGTGCACCTTTACCTTTACCCATCCTTACCTCAAGAGGTTTTTTGGTAATAGGTTTATCCGGAAATATCTTAATCCATAATTGACCTTCCCTTTTCATAAACCTAGTAGCAGCGATCCTTGCTGCTTCAATTTGTCTAGAAGTAATAAATTTTGACTCTAGCGACTTTATACCGAACATACCATTAGAGAGACGGTGACCTCTTTGGGAAANACCTTTCATTCTCCCTTTTTGCATTTTTCTAAACTTCTGTCTCTTTGGTGATAACATAANTTATCTTCTTCTTTGTTTGTTATTTTTATTTNTTCCTGAGTTNGAACTAAGACCAACTAGTGGTGATAATTCTCTNTTACCGTANACNTCACCCTTCATNATCCATACTTTNACTCCTAATCTTCCATATGTTGTATGAGCTTCAACTAANGCNTAATCAATATCAGCTCTGAAAGTTGATAAAGGAATTCTTCCNTCTTTATAAGTTTCAGATCTTGCCATCTCAGCTCCATTTAGTCTACCAGATATTTGAACTTTAATTCCTTCAGCATTCATTCTCATTGTTGCTGCAATTGCCATTTTAATTGCTCTTCTATATGAAATTCTGTTTTCAATTTGTCTAGCAATAGATGATGCAACTAATTGAGCTTCAAGTTCAGGTCTTTTAATCTCAACAATATTCAACTGAACATCCTTTCCAGAAAGTTTTTTTAACTCTTCTTTCAGTTTATCAACTTCTTGACCAGCCTTACCAATGATAATACCAGGTCTTGCCGTAGTAATTGTGATCGTTACAAGTTTTAGTGTTCTTTCAATAATAACTCTAGAGACACTTGCCTTGTTTAATCTTGTAAATATATATTTACGAATAGTTTCATCTTCAGCAATCATATCACCAAAGTTTTTTCCACCATACCAGTTAGATTCCCATCCTCTGATAATTCCTAATCTGTTACCTATTGGATTTGTTTTTTGCCCCATTTAGTTAATATTTTGATTTAAGTTTCCAAGAATCATAGTAACATGATTTGATCTTTTTCTAATTCTGTGTGCTCTACCTTGAGGAGCAGGTCTTAATCTCTTAAGCATTCCAGCNCCATCTACCTTAATTTCTTTGATGTAAAGCTTCTCATTTTCAACATCAGAGTCTGGATTCTTTTGTTGCCAATTATTTATAGCTGAAAGAAGTAGTTTTTCAAGTCTCAGAGAAGCTTGTTTTTGGCTAAACTTTAAGATTGAAAGAGCCTTATTGACATCTTTACCTCTTACTTGATCAGCAACTAGTCTCATTTTACGAGGAGATGTAGGACAGTTATTAAGCTTAGCCATTATTAATGACTTTTTTAATTCTTTCCTTGAATCTGATGTATTTCTTTTTCTAGCTCCCATAATTATTTACCTTTTTTNCCACCAGCATGACCTCTAAAAGATCTAGTGGGTGAAAATTCACCTAACTTATGACCAACCATATTTTCTGTTATGTAAACAGGTACAAACTGACGTCCATTATAAACAGCGATTGTTTGACCAACAAAATCAGGAATTATCATAGATGACCTAGACCAAGTTTTTATTACTGACTTCTTATTTGAATCCAAGTTTCCTTGAACTTTCTTCAGTAAGCTCTTGTGTACATACGGTCCTTTTTTTAATGATCTTGGCATATCTTATTTTCTTCTTTCTATTATAAACTTATTACTAAACTTTTTTCTATTTCTAGTTCTATATCCTTTTGCAGGAATTCCATTCTTAGATCTNGGATGACCTCCAGATGCTTTACCTTCTCCNCCTCCCATTGGATGATCTACAGGATTCATAACAACAGCTCTGGTTCTTGGTCTTCTTCCAAGCCATCTTGTTCTTCCAGCTTTTCCAGAAACAATTAATTGATGATCTGAATTAGATACTGTTCCAATTGTAGCCATACAATTAACTAAAATCATTCTAGTTTCACCAGATGGCATTTTGATTGTAGCAAATTTTCCATCTCTTGCCATTAACTGAGCATACGAGCCGGCGCTTCGAGCGATCGCTGCACCTTTTCCTGGTGTCATTTCAATACANGAAACGGTAGAACCTAATGGGATTGAGCTTAATGGCATAGCATTTCCAATATTTGGATCAACACTATTTCCAGAAATAACTTTTTGACCAACTTTTAAACCTTTCTGAGCTATTATATATCTTTTTTCTCCATCATCAAACTTTGTTAATGCAATAAAAGCTGACCTATTTGGATCATATTCAATTGTTAAGACTTCAGCAGGTGCATCATGTCTATTACGTTTAAAGTCAATAATTCTATATTTTTTCTTATGCCCACCTCCTCTGAACTTCATAGTCATTCTTCCTTGACTATTTCTTCCACCAGTTTTTTTCATGGGAACCAAGAGACTCTTCTCAGGCTTGTTTGCTGTAATAGCATCAAATCCGTTCACAGTTCTTCCTCTCTGGCCTGGTGTTATTGGTTTTAATTTCTTAATTGGCATAACTTATAAATTATAAATTGTTGTAAAAATCAATTGAGTCACCCTCAACTAGTTGAACAATAGCTTTTTTTCTAACAGCAGACTTTGAATTTTGAATTCCGCTCTTTGTATATTTTGTGCGTCTTTCAGGTCCATAAATTTGAGTTCTAACTTTACTAACAGTTACATTATATCTTTCTTGCACAGCATTTTTAATTTCTACTTTATTAGCATTCTTTTTAACTAAAAAAGTATACCTATTTCTAAGTTCGCTATCGTTAGTAGCTTTTTCTGTTATTATAGGTTTTAAAATTACATTCATCATTTATATAAGTTTTGACTGAATTTTTTCAACTGCATTCTCTTCGATAACCAGATGTTGAGCGTTTACTATACTGAATGTTGATATCTCAGAATCAGTAACGACCTCTGATTTTTCTAAATTTCTGGCGGACAAATATACATTTTTATTAACTCCATCCATTATGAACAAAGTTTTTTTACCCTTTAGTCCAAATGCTTTAATAAGCTTATCAAAATCTTTAGTTTTTGGAGTTTTAAAATCAATACTCTCAACAATAGAAATTGATTTTGATTTTAATTTATCTGACAGAGCAGATTTTCTAGCAAGCTTTTTTACATTTTTGTTAACCTTTTGATCATAACCTCTTGGTCTTGGACCAAAAATAGTACCTCCACCTCTAAATAAAGGATTTTTTATACTACCGGCTCTTGCTGTTCCGGTACCTTTTTGTTTCTTTATCTTTCTTGTACTCCCTTTAATTTCAGCTCTTTCTTTTGTTTTGGCATTACCTTGACGTTGATTAGCAAGGTATTGTTTAACATCAAGATAAACAGCATGATCGCTTGGCTCAACTTCAAAAACCTTCTTAGAAAGTTCTACCTTTCTTCCTGTTTCTTTACCTTTTATATCTAATACTGATGCTTTCATTATTTTCTAATTGTAACAATTGAATTTTTATGACCTGGAACACAACCTTTNATNACAAGTAGNTTTTTTTCAGGAACAACTTTNATAACTTTTAAATTCTGNACAGTAACTTTCTCATTACCCATCTGNCCAGCCATTTTCATACCCTTAAATACTCTAGCAGGATATGANGCAGCACCAATAGAACCAGGAGCTCTTANTCTGTTNTGCTGTCCATGAGTAGATTGACCTACACCAGCAAAACCATGTCNTTTAACAACACCTTGAAATCCTTTTCCTTTTGAGTTNCCAGANATATCNACAAATTCACCTTCGNTAAANTGNTCAACNTTNAGAACATCTCCNANACTAAGTTCANTTTCAAAGTTTTTNAATTCAAAAAGNTTNCTTTTTGGAGNTGTCTTNGCATTTTTAAAATGTCCAGCCTCAGCTTTGTTNATATTTCTNTCTTTTTTNTNNAANAAACCTAACTGAACTGAATTNTAGCCATCTTTTTCTTCATTCTTTATTTGTGTNACAACACAAGGNCCAGCTTCTATTATNGTACANGCAAGATTNTTNCCTTTNTCNTCGTAAAGGCTAGTCATTCCAATTTTTTTTCCAATTAATCCAGACATGATTCTATANTTAAACTTTNATTTCTACTTCAACTCCACTNGGTAATTCTAACTTCATTAGTGCATCTATNGTTTTTGAAGATGAACTGTNAATNTCAAGNAANCTTTTNTANGATGANAACTGGAATTGTTCTCTTGATTTTTTATTAACATGNGGAGATTTTAGNACTGTNAAAATTTTCTTCTTTGTNGGAAGAGGAATTGGACCAGTAACAATAGCACCAGTTGTTTTTACAGTCTTAACAATCTTCTCAGCTGACTTATCAACTAAGTTAAAGTCATANGATTTAAGTTTTATCCTAATTTTTTGACTCATAATTATTCTTGATTTCCTTTAATTGAAGCAATAACNTCTTGTGAAATATTGCTTGGAGTTTCAGCATAATGTGAAAACTCCATNGTTGATGTTGCTCTACCAGAGCTTAATGTTCTTAANGACGTAACATAACCAAACATNTCAGAAAGNGGAACAATAGCTTTAACAACTTTTGAACCAGCTCTATCATCCATATTNTTTACTTGNCCTCTTCTACGGTTNANATCTCCAACAATATCACCCATATTTTCNTCAGGTGTNANAACTTCTAATTTCATTATNGGTTCCATTATTACAGATTTTGCTAAACGAGCAGCTTCTTTAAANCCTAATTTAGCTGCAAGTTCAAATGACAATGAATCTGAGTCAACAGGGTGAAAAGAACCATCATTAAGAGAAACTTTCATAGCATCTATTTCAAAACCAGCAAGAGGACCATTTTTCATAGCATATCTAAATCCTTTTTCAACAGATGGGATATATTCTTTAGGAATGTTACCTCCCTTGATATTGTTTACAAACTCAAGTCCTTCTTTGCCTTCTTCAGCAGGTTCCATAGTAAATAAAATATCAGCAAACTTACCACGTCCACCAGTTTGTTTTTTATATACTTCTCTGTGATCAGCAGTAGCAGTGATGTTTTCCTTGTATTCAACCTGAGGTTGACCCTGATTTACCTCAACCTTAAATTCTCTTTTTAATCTGTCAACTATAATGTCTAAGTGTAATTCTCCCATCCCAGAAATTATAGTTTGCCCTGAAGCCTCATCTGTTCTAACTTGAAAAGTTGGGTCTTCTTCAGCAAGCTTTGCTAAAGCCATACCAAGTTTATCTACATCTGCTTTAGTTTTTGGCTCAACTGCAATACCGATTACTGGATCAGGGAATATCATACTTTCAAGTACAATTGGATGTTTTTCAGAACTTAACGTGTCTCCAGTTTTAATATCCTTAAAACCTACAGCGGCTCCAATATCACCAGCTTCAATAAAATCTATGGCATTCTGTTTATCAGCATGCATCTGATAGATTCTTGAAATTCTTTCCTTGTTTTCTGATCTATTATTGAATATGTATGACCCTGCATCTAATCTACCAGAATAAACTCTAAAAAATGCTAACCTTCCAACATAAGGGTCAGTGGCAATTTTAAATGCAAGAGCAGAAAATGGTTCAGACGCACTTGGTTTTCTAGAAATTTCATTATCAGTTCCAGGTTCTGTTCCTATGATTGCTTCCTTGTCTTCAGGTGATGGTAGATATCTACACACACAATCTAATAAAAATTGAACACCTTTATTTTTAAATGCTGAACCACAAACCATAGGAATTATACTCATATCTTGGGCAGCTTTTCTTAGTGCTTCGTGAATTTCATCCTCAGTAATTGAATCTGGATCATCAAAGAATTTTTCAAGGAGGTTGTCATCATATTCAGCAACTGCTTCAATTAGGTTAGCACGACACTTTTCAACATCAGCTTTTATATCCTCAGGGATATCAATAACATCAAATGTTGAGCCCTTATTTTCTTCATGCCATACAATCGCCTGGTTTTTAACTAAGTCAACAACACCTTTAAAGTCTTCTTCTTCTCCAATTGGCAAAACAATTGGAACAGCATTGGACTTCAACATATCTTTTATTTGCTGACATACCTTTAAAAAATCAGAACCTTGTCTGTCCATTTTATTAACAAATCCCATCCTCGGGACTTTGTAATTATCAGCTAGTCTCCAGTTAGTTTCAGACTGTGGCTCAACACCATCAACTGCACTAAATAAAAAAACAAGACCATCCAATACTCTTAACGATCTATTTACTTCAACAGTAAAGTCAACGTGGCCTGGTGTGTCTATTATGTTAAAATGAAATGGCTTTGTATCATCAATTTTATTTCCTTGATCCGTTGGAAAATTCCAAGTACATGTTGTAGCAGCAGAAGTAATTGTAATACCTCTTTCTTGTTCCTGCTCCATCCAATCCATAGTTGCCGCACCATCATGAACTTCTCCGATTTTATGGCTAACACCTGTATAATATAAAATTCTCTCAGTTGTAGTAGTTTTACCCGCATCAATGTGCGCAGCAATTCCTATATTTCTGGTATATTTTAAATCTCTAGCCATCTTAATTAAAATCTAAAGTGTGAAAATGCTTTGTTAGCTTCAGCCATTTTATGAGTATCAGTTCTCTTTTTGACTGCAGCGCCCTCTTCTTTTTCAGCTGCTATAATTTCAGCTGCAAGTTTTTGAGCCATTGATTTTTCATTTCTTTTTCTTGCGAAACTGATTAACCACTTCATAGCTAATGATATTTTTCTATCTGGTCTGATTTGCATTGGAATCTGAAATGTAGCACCACCAACTCTTCTACTTCTAACTTCAACGTGAGGCATTACATTAGAAAGACCATCTTTCCAAATCTCTAAAGAAGATTTTTCAGACGTATTTTTTTGATCGATGATGTCTAGAGCGTCATAAAAAATTTTAAATGCAGTTGATTTTTTACCATCCCACATAAGATTATTGATAAATCTTGTGACTAATTGGTCGTTGAATTTTGGATCTGGAAGTAAAGGTCTTTTTTTTGCTTTTCTTTTTCTCATTATTTATTAATTGAGCGGTTCATCAAAAAAACTTTGAACATCATTAACTATTGGCCTTAGGTCTTTTGGCACCATATTTAGACCTTCTTTGAGATCTTCCTTCGACGCCAGCAGTATCTAGAGCACCTCTAACTACGTGATATCTTACACCAGGGAGGTCCTTAACTCTCCCCCCCCTGACAAGTACAATTGAGTGTTCTTGTAAGTTATGTCCTTCACCGGGTATGTACGCATTAACTTCAATACCATTAGTAAGTCTAACTCTAGCAACTTTTCTCATTGCAGAATTAGGTTTCTTAGGTGTTGTTGTGTAAACACGGGTACAAACACCTCTTTTCTGTGGACATTTAGTCAAAGAAGCAGATTTACTCTTTTTAACTATTTTTTTTCTTCCTTTTCTTACTAATTGCGATATTGTTGGCATATTTTCCTCTATTAAAGGGCTGCAAATGTATAATAATTTATTTATTATTCAAATCAACGGTAAAAAAAAATTAAATTTTTAATGTTTTCTGTGAAAACCTGAGGAGTTATCAATTTTGCATATTAATATATAATGTATCATCAAAAATTAGTCAAGATTATTTTCTTATTAGCAAAACTTATTTTTTTTTTGGTTTTTGTTTGGTTCATTAACAATTAATTAACATATTTACGGATTCAAAATAAAATAAACTATGAAAAAACTATTTTTTAGAGTTATTGTTATGACATTATTAATGTCATTTCAATTAACATTAGCTCAGAAAACAGTTTCAGGTACAGTTACTGATAATTCAGGTGTTCCATTACCAGGAGCAACTGTTATCGTTGAAGGTACATCAAATGGGGTTACAACCAATTTTGACGGAGTATACTCAATATCTGCCAACGAGGGAGATGTTTTAGTAGCTAGCTTTGTTGGATACGCTTCATTTTCTGCAACTGTAGGGGCTTCATCTACTTTAGATTTTAGCTTATCGCCTGACAACTCTTTAGAAGAAGTGGTTGTAACTGCACTTGGAATTACGAGAGCAGCTAAATCAATCGGATTCTCAGCACAAGAGGTTTCAGGTGACGACTTGACAAAAACTAAAGAAACTGACCTTAGAACTGCTTTAGCTGGTAAAGTTGCAGGTGTTCAAGTTATTAGTGGTACGAGTTCTACTTTTGAACCTTCATCAATTCGTTTGAGAGGTGAGCAAGATATCCGTTACATTGTTGATGGAATTCCAATGAACTCAACTGATGTTAACACTGACAACATTGAAAGTATCACAGTTCTTAAAGGAGCTGCTGCAACTGCGTTATACGGATATGATGCCAAAAGTGGTGTTGTAATTATAACTAGTAAGAAAGCAAAAAGAGGTGAAACTTACATTTCTGTAGATCACAACAGTGTAATTAGTGAAGTGAGTAGATTACCAAATTATCAAAATGAGTATGGTGGTGGATATTATCAATCTTGGGATACATTCGCTTATAATCCTAACACAGATCCTGCTGAATGGGCAGCTTTTAATGGTCATATTGTACCTTATTACGCTGCTGATGAATCTTGGGGTCCAAAAATGGATGGTACTTTAGTAAGACATTGGGATAGTTGGATTCCAGGTCACCCAGATTTTGGTACACTAAGACCTTGGGAACCCAATCCGAACAACGTAAAGAATTTCTTTGAAACAGGTATAAAAAATACTACAAGTTTATCTTTTGCCAAAGGTGGTGATGATTATAGCTTTAGAGCAACTGCAAGAGCATCTCAAAATGCAGCAGTAGTTCCTAACGCTAAAAGAGATGTTTATGACTTAAATATTAATGGTGAAATAGATTTAACTGATAATATTTCTGTATACTCAAGTCTTAATGCAAGACTACAGCAAACTGACAACTACGCATCATCTGGATACGGAAGTTTAGCTTCAAACTTCAGTCAATGGTGGCAAAGACAGCTAGACATGGATAGATTAGAAAATAACTATTATTACAATGGTGCTTTCTATACATGGAATAGAAGATCAGCTAGAAATGCTAGACCTCAGTACTGGGATGCTCCTCATTACGAGCAGTATTGGAATACAAATGCCAATGAAAATAGCACTTATTCGGGTAACTTTGGGATTAACCTAACTTTAGCTGAAGGCTTAAGTGGTAATGTAGAAGTAAAAAGAAGAGCTTACACCAGACATAGCTGGAGTAGAAGTTATGTAGGTGTTAACACCTTAAATACAACTCCAGGGTATAGTGAAGGCTCTTACAACACAAGCTTTAATCAGCTATTAGCAAAACTAAACTACAGAAAGGATATCACTGAAGATTTAGATATCAATGCAATTGTAGGTTATACTGCTGATCAAAACAAAACGGTCAGTACAAGTGCTGGCACAGTTGGTGGATTACAAATTCCTGATTACTATGTAGTAGCAAACTCTAAAGATAAGCCAAGCTACAGCACAAGTAGAACAAATACAAAATATAGATCTGCATTCGCAAACGTTTCGTTAGGTTTTAATGATTTATTATATGTAGATGGTTCATACAGATTTGACTGGGGATCAACAGCTAATCCTGATAACAACAGAATTGAAACATACCAAGTTACAGGTAGTTTCATTTTCAGCGAATTAATTGACATTCCAAGTTTAACATTTGGTAAAATTAGAGCTGGATATGCTGAATCTCCTATTTTCCCAGGAGCTTATGTTACTAATCAAACATATTCAACAGGAACTTCATATGGTTCATTACCATCAATGGCTGTTCCTAATACACTTGCAAACCCTAATCTAACTGGTGGTTTAAGAGCTGAAACTGAATATGGTTTTGAATTAAAATTCTTTGATAACAGGTTTGGTATCGATTTTACATACTTTGATAGAGAAGATTCGAATCTTCCAGTTTCTGTTACAGCACCAGCAACCTCAGGATACTCAAGTTTATCAGTTAATTCAAAAATTACATCATCTAATGGTGTTGAATTAGCTATTTCTGGTACTCCTGTTTTAACAGATAATTTCAGATGGGATTTATCTGCTAATTTTGCAACATTAACTAAAACTGTTGACTTCATATACCCAGGTATTGACAGAGTAATATTGAACTCTTGGCTTGCTTGGTCAAGTATGGATTTACAGGAGATAGTTGGAGAAGAGTGGGGTATCTTAATTGGTAGAAGAAGTAGAAAAGATGCTAATGGAAATACTGTATATGCATCTAACGGTACTATGGCTTATGATAATAATCAAATTCATGGTAATATTATGCCAGATGCAACAGGAGGTTTAACATCTTCTATGCAATATAAAAACTGGGATCTTACAATCGGTATTGATTGGCAAGATGGAGGATTATATCACTCTGTAACAGATATGTTCTCAGTAGCTGCTGGAATGCATGCATGGACTGCTGGAGTTAACGATAAAGGAAATCCTAAAAGAGATCCTGTATCTGCTGGTGGTGGAGTACACCAAGTTGGTGTGTATGAAGATGGAAGTCCTGCTGACTTCTATATTGATCCAAACTCATGGGCTTGGGGTAACTGGACAAGAGATGACCTATGGTTAGTAGATGCATCATTTGTTAAGTTAAGACAAGTAAGATTAGGTTATTCATTAGATCCTTCTGCGCTTGAAAATACACCATTTAGTAGTGTAAATATTGCGTTAATTGGAACTAACTTAGGATTACTTTATGAAAATAGCCAATGGGATGGTGGATTAGATCCAAGTGAAATGGGATCTAACTGGTCAGGAAGCAGATATGCTTCTGAAGGTGGACAAATGCCATCTACAAGATCAGTTGGTTTAAATGTTTCACTTAAATTTTAATTATAATATTAGATAATTATGAAAAATAAATTTAACAAATTCGTAGGTCTATTCTTAACTTGCTCAATATTGTTTTGGTCTTGTGAAAATGTAGATTTTGGAGATGAGAATGTCAATCCAAATGCAGTTTCAACTCCAAACACTGGAGCTCTATTGACTAATGTTTTGAGAAATATTCCTGGAATGGTAAGTGGTGTAAATAACACATTACTTGCTCAACACGTTTCTGAAGTAACTTATACGGAAGATTCTAGATACGAAAACGTTCAATGGAATTTTGATAGCTACTACACTGGTCCTTTAATGGATTTAAATACAATAATTGGACTAGTAGCTGATAATCCTTCAGAATATGCGAGCTCTGGTTCATCTGGAATGCAAATTGGCGTTGCACATATTCTTAGATCATACATAATAACTTTTATGGCAGATCATTGGGGTATGATTCCTTTCAGTGAAGCAAATCAAGGAGTAAATAATTTAACTCCAAAATTTGATACTATTGAAGCTATCTACACCAAAGCTTTTGCTGATATTGATGCTGGTATGGCATTGCTTGACGGTGGTGGATTAACAGGTGATTTTATGTTTAGTGGAAGTGTTGCACAATGGAAAATGTTTGGAAACACTTTGAAAATGACAATGGCACTTAGAATTGCTGATATTTCATCATCAGTTGCAAAATCTAATTTTGAAGCTGCGTGGAATGCTGGAGTTGTAGCAAAAGTATCTGACAATATTCACTATCCTTATTTATCTTCTGATGATAATGATAATCCTTGGCAAGATAGGTTTGAAACAAGAGAAGATTTCGCTTCAAGTGATATTCTTTTAAATCACATGGTTGCTCACTCAGATCCTCGAATTCACAAGTTCTTTGAACCAGTTGCAACAAAAAATCCAGCTTATGAAAATAGAGATCCAGCTGATGGACCATCTGTTGTTTATCATGAAGTTGATGGATTAACTTATGCTGGTATGCCATATGGATATGATACTCCCGGAATTTTACAAACAGCTGTTTCATTTATAACTGATTCAGTTATATATGATGGAACACAAGCAGGAGGTATGTTATACACATATGCTCAAGTTTGTTTCAACATGGCTGAAGCTTCAGTAAGAGGTTGGAATGTCCCAGGTGATGCTCAAACATGGTATGAATTAGGAATGCAAGCTTCAATGGATCAATGGGGTGTAAGTTCTGCAGATGCAACTGCGTATGTAGATGCTGCTCCCGCTGCTACAATGGAGACAATTGGTAATGAAAAATGGATTGCCCTATATCTTCAAGGATTTGAAGCTTGGACAGAGCAAAGAAGATTGGATTACCCAGTTTTATCTGCTGCTCCTGATGCAATTACTGGAAATGGAATTCCAAATAGATATGGTTATGGTGCCAATACAGCAACAAACAACTCATCGAATTATAACGCTGCGGTTGCTGCTCAAGGTGCAGATAATCAAGACACAAGATTATGGTGGGATACTAAATAATATTCACCACAATCAAAAAAAAAGCACTCTAACGAGTGCTTTTTTTTTACCTATATTTAAAGAATGAAATTAAAAGCACTTCTTGTATTTGTTTTTTTATGCAATTGTTTAAATGGACAGCTTACTGATATAAATGACTCGGACTGGTTTCGTTCAGGGAATTTTTTAGTTAAAGAGTTAACATCAACAATAAATAAGGATATAAAAGGTTCACCTTATCTAAAGAAAAGTTTTGAAAATGGTCAGATAATTTTTTCAAATGGAAATTCATACTTGGCTAAGATGAGATTAAATATTAGTAATCAGAAATTTGAAATTTTAAATACTGAAAATAAGGTAACTGAAATTAACTTAGACAATAACACTAAGGTTCAATTAAATAATAAAACTTACTCTCTTCATTCAATTAGAATAAGTGGTGTACAAACAATAGTTCTTTTAGATGAGTGTAATGTAGACTACAGATACAAGCTATATTATTATCCTAAAAAAAATATAGAAATACCTAAAAAACCTAATACTCCAGCACCCTCGTCTGGTTTTGAAAAATCTGAAATTCCAGAATGGAAAAATTACAGTGTGTTTTATCTCTTTTTTGATGATGAATATTATGAAATTCCAAACTCTCATAAAAAAATGGCTAATTTGGAGATTTTAAAAGATTTTGATTACAAAACTTACAGAAAGAAAAATAAACTAAACCTTAAAGACAGAGAAAGCCTTAAAGAACTGGTAAAGTACTTGAACAAAAAATCAATTAATTGAAAGAGATAATTTTTGGAAAAAGAACAGTTTTCGAAGCTTTAGAAAATAACATTCAAATTGATAAAGTCTACATTGATAGAGACAATAAATTTATGGAGAATATCAAAAGAAAAGTACATGAAAAAAGTATTCAAATATCTTTTGTTCCCATTGAAAAGCTAAATAGATTATCAAAGGGTAATCATCAAGGAATAGTAGCAACTATTTCTCCTATCAAAACTTTGGATTTGAATTCTCTTGAAAAATCTATAATTGATAATAATTATAATTTTTTAATACTTGACAGTATTACTGATACAAAAAATTTTGGAGCCATAATAAGGACTACAGAATGTCTCGGAATGAGTGGTATAATTATCTCAAAGTCAGGAAGCTCTCCAATTAATGGAGAAACTATTAAATCTTCATCAGGTGCAATCTTCAATATTCCAATATTCAAGGTTGACCATATAAAAGATGCAATATTTCTATTAAAAGCAAATGAAATTAAAATAGTTTCTGCAGATGAAAAAGGAGAAAATTCAATTTATGATTATAAATTTGATAAAAAAACATCTTTAGTAATGGGATCAGAAGGAAAAGGAATTTCAAAATCAATTTTAAATTTAAGTGATAATATTCTTATGATTCCTATGAAAGGAAAAGTAGAGTCTTTGAATGTTTCAGTTGCAACAGGAATTTTTATCTCAGAATTAACAAAGGAGTTATAATATTTTCATAAGCTCGTCTAGCTTGTGGATAATCTTACACTCTGAGTGAAGTTCTTCGCCATTAGCAATAAGATGAATCGCTTCTAAACCATAATCAAGCGCACCCTTAATATCAGCTTCATAACTATCACCTATCATGATAGAATCAGTTTTTTTTGATTTTGAATCATTTAAAGAATATTCAAAAATATAGGGATTTGGCTTCTTTACTCCTATCGTTTCTGAATCATATACTTTTTTAAAATATTTACTAATTCCAGATGAATTAATCTTGTTTTTTTGAACATTTTTAAAGCCATTAGTTATAATATATAAATTATACTTTTTAACTAAGTAATCTAGAGTTTCTGACGCCATTGGCATTAAGTGATAATTTTTTGGTAAATATTTAATATAGTCATCTGAAATTGAATTAATGATTTTATCGGAAATTTTATATTCTAACTTATCAAATGCAGACTTTAATCTATTATATCTTAAAAATTCTTTGGTGATTTTTTCTTCCCTATATAATTTCCAATATTCAAAATTCAATGGGACGTAGATCTTTAGGAACCTTTCTAGTGGAATTCTGACTTTATGTTTTTTTAACAGTTTTTCAAAAGTCAAAGCAGAGTTCTTTTCGAAATCCCATATTGTATGGTCAAGATCAAAAAAAATATTTTTCAAATTTTTCATTTGTTAATTAATGATAAAAAATCAACGTGTGAAAAACTTCCAGAGCTCATTAAGAGTAATACATAGTTTTCAGAATTAATATCTTTAATAAAATCTGAGAGATCTTTTTTATTATTTAAAACAATAATTTCATTATTATTAAAAGAATTATGAATTAATTCTCTACTAATTATTGTTTTTGATCTTTTTTGTAAAACTTCNANATCATAATAAACAACTTTAATATCAGCNNNATCCATACAACCATTATATTCTTTNATGAATTNTGAGTGAAANCTACTGAANGTNTGAAGTTCATATATAGCAATTATNTGTTTATTNNAAAATTGGTTTTTNACTGCATTCAAAGAAGCAAGNAGTTTACTTGGTGAATGAGCAAAGTCCTTNNANATTGATTTAGAATTATCTCTGTANATTAATTCTAATCTTTTAGAGGCTCCTTTGAACNNTGAAATTGAATTNAAAAAATCATTTTCAAATATTCCTAATAACGAACATATTTTTTGAGCTGCTCCTAANTTAGAAAGGTTATGNTTACCAAAAATNTTTATTGGAATTTCNCCCTCATCAGACTCTAAATATGTNATTCCATCAATATTAAAGTGATTNCACTTANTATATGCAATTTTTCTTATTGGCTTATTACTCTCTAAAACTAATTTNTTNANTAAANCGTCTTCTTCATTATANACTAAAACNCCACCATCAACAATTGATTCAATAAATTTNTCAAATTGTAAAATATAGTTTTCAAAATTTGGAAAGACATTAATATGNTCCCATGCAATNCCNGTTATAACNGCTATGTTGGCTTTATATTTATGAAATTTAGGNGTTAAATCGATTGGTGAACTTAGGTATTCATCTCCTTCAATTAAAANAAAATCACTTGAATCACTAATACTGACCATATTATCAAAGCCCTCNATACTNGCNCCCAANAAATAATCAATTNNNTTATTGTGTGANTTCANTACATGCAAAATCATGGATGTAACAGTNGTTTTACCGTGACTNCCNCCTATTACAACTCGAGTTTTATTTTNTGAAATTTCATAGATNAGTTCAGGATATGAATATATTTTACAACCAATATTTTGNGCCTTTATAAGTTCTAAATTATCTTTTTTTGCATGCATTCCAAGTATAACATAATCTATATNATTAGTTATTTTCTCAGGAAACCAACCCTCTTTTTCAGGNANTAAATCATTNGNNANNAGTCTATCNCNTGATGGATTATAAATTTTATCATCNCTNCCAGAAACAATACAACCTGAATTTTTAAGTNCGATTGCAAGATTATGCATTACACTTCCTCCAATTGCAATAAAATGAACTCTTCCAGTTATCATGAATTAAGTTTATTCCAGATCAAATCTTTTAATTCAACAACCCCGTCTAAAGTAATTGCTGAAATGAAATGAGATTCTATTTTTTGTAAGTTAGTTTTAAGTTTATTTTTTATTGCCAGTCTTTCTTTTTGATTAATTAAATCGCTCTTTGAAATAACTACTATCCTTTCTTTATCTAACAGTTCTCTATTGTAATTTTTCAATTCATTTAAAAGAGTTTGATATTCTTTAATTACATTTCTTGATTCACATGAAATCAAGAAAAGTAAAGTTGAATTTCTCTCAATATGCCTTAAAAAATGATGACCCAATCCTTTACCCTCGGACGCTCCCTCAATAATACCTGGAATATCCGAAACAATAAATGATTTAAAGTCTCTATGTCTAACAATACCTAGGTTAGGCTTTAGAGTTGTGAATTCATAATTTGCAATTTTTGGTTTTGCATCAGTAATAACACTTAAAAGAGTAGATTTACCTGCATTAGGAAACCCAACTAAGCCAACATCAGCTAAAACTTTAAGTTCTAGTAACAATTGTTTTTCATGTCCTTCTAATCCTGTTTGAGCATATTTAGGAGTTTGATTAGTTGAAGACTTGAAATGCCAATTACCAAGTCCACCTTTACCCCCAGGAACAACAACTTTTTCTTCATTATCAGATATTGGTTCAAATAAAATTTCACCACTTTCTAAATCCTTGACAACGGTTCCAACAGGGATTTTGATAATTTCATCTTTTCCATTGGCACCTGAACTTCGAGATTTACTCCCGTTGCGACCTGGTTCGGCCTTAAAATGCTTCTTAAATTTGAAATGATATAGTGTCCACAAGTTTTTATCTGAAACAAAAACTATGTTACCTCCACTTCCACCGTCACCTCCATCTGGACCTCCTTTAGCAACGTACTTCTCTCTCCTTAGATGAGTTGATCCACTTCCTCCTTTACCGGATGATACATGAATCTTAACATAGTCAACAAAGTTATCCTCTGTCATTTAAATAATTATCTAATAGATTGACAATTCTGGTGGTAATATCATCTAGATCTCCCATACCATTAATTGATTTATACTTATTCTGTTTTGTATAAAATTCAATCAAAGGTTTTGTTTTCTTGTCGTATTCTTGTAATCTGATGTTAATCTTATCTTCACTCTGATCGTCAGCTCTTCCACTACTTTTACCTCTGTTCAGTAATCTTTCAATTAAAGTACCATTATCTACATCTAAGGCAACAGTTAAATGTATGTTTAGAGAATACTTGCTAAGTAATACATCTAATTTTTCAGCTTGATAAGTTGTTCTCGGAAAACCATCAAATATAAATCCTTCACAGGGTAAATGATCTTCTAGCTCCTCTTTAAGCATATTAACTGTAACTTCATCAGGAACAAGTTCTCCCTTTTCCATATATCCTTTCGCTAGCATTCCTAAATCAGTCTTATTAGACATATTTTTTCTAAATACATCACCAGTAGAAATATGAACTAAATTATATTTATTTTTTATTAGTGAAGCTTGAGTCCCTTTACCAGAACCAGGCTTGCCAAAAAGAATTAGATTTAACATGTTGTTTTTAATTACACAAATATACCAATTGTAAAGCTTTATTAAAATTGACATAATTCAAATTAAATTAACGTATTTTTGTGGCGAATGGAAAGAAGCATTTTTAGTCAAAAAATTGGAATTATTGGTGGGGGTCAACTAGGTAAAATGATACTTAATGAAACGAATAAATGGAGTTTAAATATTTCTATTCTTGATTCAAATAAAAATTCACCTTGTAAGAATATATGTAACGGGTTTTATGTTGGTGATTTATTAGATTATGAAACTGTACTCAACTTCGGAAGGAAATGTGATTTAATAACATATGAGATTGAACACATTAATACACAAGCTTTATTTGATTTAGAAAAAGAAGGTATTACTGTCTATCCTAAGCCAGAAACACTTAAAATTATTCAAGATAAAAATAGTCAGAAAGAATTTTATAAAAGAAATGAATTACCAACTGCTGATTTTTCATTCTACAGTAATGTTAATGATCTTAAAAATGGAATTAANGAAGGTAAAATTGAATTTCCTTGTGTTTGGAAAAAAACAAAGTTTGGTTATGATGGATTTGGAGTAAAAATATTAAAGTCGGTTGAAGATTTAAATGATATTCCAGAAAGTGAAATGATCATAGAAAAACTAATTCCATTTGAAAAAGAGATTGCTGTGATAGTAGCGAGAAATTCCAAAGGAAAAATAAAGAATTTTGATGTTGTTGAGATGGANTTTAATGAAATTTCTAATCAAGTTGAATTTGTTATAAGCCCATCAAATATCTCAGAAGAAATTAAAAATGATGCTATTAAAATTGCTATTGAAATAGCTGAAAAATTTAACCTAATCGGACTTCTAGCAGTTGAAATGTTTTTAACTGAAGACAATCAAATTTTTATAAACGAAGTTGCACCTAGACCACATAACAGTGGTCACTTCACTTTAGATGCCTGTAATACAAGTCAATTCGAACAACATATTAGAGCTATTCTAGGTATAGAACTCGCTGATGTTTCGCAAAAAGGCAATGCAATTATGTTGAATTTGGTTGGTGAAGAAAATTCTTTTGGAAAAGTTACTTACTCTAACCTTGATAATGCCTTAAATGATGATTCATCATATGTTCATATTTACGGGAAAGAAGAAACTAGACCTAATAGAAAAATGGGACACATAACAATAATTTGTGATAACTTTGAAGATGCTTACACGAAAGCTAAAAATTTTAAAAACACTATTAAAGTAAAATCAATAAACAATGGCTAAAGTTGGTATTATTATGGGAAGTAAATCTGATTATCCAGTTATGAGGGAAGCTGAAGATATACTTAAAGAATTTAAAGTTGATTATGAAATAAATATTGTCTCTGCTCATAGAACACCTGAAAAAATGATGGAATACAGNAAGAATGCACATGAAAGAGGAATAAATGTCATAATAGCTGGTGCAGGTGGAGCTGCTCATCTTCCTGGGATGGTCGCTTCTATCACACCACTTCCTGTGATTGGCGTTCCAGTAAAGTCTAGAAATTCTATTGACGGATGGGATTCAATCTTATCTATTTTACAAATGCCAGGTGGTGTTCCAGTAGCTACAGTTGCTCTCAACGGAGCAAAAAATGCTGGTATTTTAGCAGTAGAAATCCTTGGCTCTTCAAACAGCGAATTATTAAAAAAAGTTATTCAATACAAAAAAGAACTTGAAGATAAAGTGAATCAGAGTAAAATTGAAGAATAAATTTGTCAATAATTCCGTTAAAAACTTTCACAAATATTAAGATTTTAAATTAGCTACACTTATTTGTAATCCATACTTTTAAACTGTTTATGAAATTTTCTGAAAGACATATTGGCGTAAANGAAAATGATAAAAATTTTATGCTTAGTTACCTTGGNGTTGATTCAATTGAAGAATTAATTTCTNAAACAATACCAAGCAATATTAGACTTAATAAAAACCTTGAATTAGAACCTGCACTCAGCGAATCACAATTTCTTAATCATATCCATAAATTATCNCATGAAAACAAACAGTTTAAATCTTACATTGGATTAGGCTATAATCAGTCAGTACTTCCTCCAGTAATTCAAAGAAATATCCTTGAAAATCCTGGCTGGTATACTGCTTACACTCCCTATCAAGCTGAAATAGCTCAAGGAAGACTTGAAGCACTGCTAAATTATCAAACAGTTATTTGTGATTTAACTGGAATGGAATTAGCAAATGCTTCTCTTCTTGATGAGGGAACCTCTGCTGCAGAAGCTTTAAGCATGCTCTTTGCGACAAGGTCTAGAGAAAAAATTAAAAATGCTAGTAATAAATTTTTCATTGATGAGTCTACTTTTCAGCAAACAATCGATGTTATTGAAACAAGAGCTGAGCCACTGGGAATTGAAATTATTATTGGCAATTCTATTGATTANGTTTTTGATGATAGCTTTTTCGGATGCTTTACTCAGTATACTTCATCATATGGAAATATAAATGATATTGAAGGAATTTCAAGAAAACTTGAAAGTTTTGATATAAAATTTGTTGTAGGAGCTGATTTAATGTCATTAGCTCTGCTTAAAAAGCCTTCATTAACTAATTGTGAGGTTGTGATAGGAACATCTCAAAGATTTGGAATTCCGCTTGGTTACGGAGGCCCTCATGCTGGTTTTTTTGCAACTAAATCAAAATACAAAAGACATATTCCAGGTCGTATAATAGGCGTATCTAAAGATAGGCTTGGCACTAAAGCTCTTAGGATGGCGCTGCAGACAAGAGAGCAACATATTAAAAGAGAGAGGGCGACGTCAAACATTTGTACAGCACAAGTACTGTTAGCTGTTATGGCAGGCATGTATGCAGTTTATCACGGAAAAGATGGAATAAAAAATATTGCTGCTAAAATTAATAGCTTAGCGAATCTTCTCAAAAATAACCTAGAAAAGATTGATATAAATGTAATTAATGAAAGTTATTTTGATACTTTACATATAAAATTTCCAAAAAATAAAATTGAAAAATTAGCAATTGAAAATCAGATAAATTTTAACTACATCAATGATGAGGAGCTGTCAATTTCAATTAATGAATCAACGGAAACTAACGACATTGAAGCTATTTACAACTTATTTAAAGTTGCAAGTAAATACACCACAAAATTTAATAAGAATAATGAAGAAAACAACTCATTAAATAAGTACAAGAGGGAATCTGAATTTTTAGAAGATCCTATTTTCAATACTCATCAATCTGAAACATCAATGATGAGATATATTAAAAAGCTAGAAAGAAAAGACTTATCATTAAATCATTCTATGATTTCTTTAGGCTCGTGTACAATGAAACTTAATGCTGCTGCAGAAATGCTTCCATTAAGTTGGTCAAATTGGAACAACATACATCCATTTGCCCCTTTAGACCAAGCAATTGGATACTTCAAAGTCTTAAACCTGTTAGAGAAACAACTAAATGAAGTAACTGGCTTTCACTCTACAACACTTCAACCAAATTCAGGAGCTCAAGGAGAATACACTGGATTAATGCTAATAAGAGCATATTTCAAGAGTAAAAATCAAGAGCATAGAAATATATGCTTGATTCCAGCTTCTGCTCACGGAACAAATCCAGCCTCTGCAATTATGGCGGGAATGAAAGTTGTTGTTGTTGGAACTGATAAACACGGTAATATCAATGAAAGTGAGTTGATTGAAAAGGCCCAAGAGCATTCTGAAAATCTTGCCGCTTTAATGATAACATATCCATCAACACATGGTGTTTTTGAATCATCAATACAGAGAATAACAGAAGCAATTCATAGTAATGGTGGTCAAGTTTATATGGATGGAGCAAATATGAATGCACAAGTTGGTTTAACAAATCCATTTTTAATTGGTGCAGATGTATGCCATTTAAACCTTCATAAAACATTTGCTATTCCACACGGAGGAGGTGGGCCTGGTGTTGGACCGGTATGTGTTGCAGAACATCTAGCAGATTTTCTGCCAAAAAGCGTTAGAGAAAAAAATTCAAAATTTAATATTAAGGCTATATCTTCTGCTCCATGGGGTTCGGCTATGGCATGTTTAATTTCATATGGATACATAAAAATGATGGGGCCAGATGGACTTAGGAAGGCAACGGAGATATCAA
Organism: Flavobacteriaceae bacterium; assembly: GCA_002703065.1. Classification (GTDB taxonomy): domain Bacteria; phylum Bacteroidota; class Bacteroidia; order Flavobacteriales; family Flavobacteriaceae; genus Eutrophosalina. The sequence continues at coordinate 79,626 of PAEO01000021.1, forward strand.
TTTTAAATGCAAATTATATTAAGAAAAGAATAGAGAAAGATTATAAAATATTATATCAAGGTGAAAAAGGAAGATCAGCTCATGAGCTGATTATTGATTGTAGAGAGTTTAAAGAATCACACAATATTGGAGTGATGGATATTGCTAAAAGATTAATAGATTATGGATTTCACGCTCCAACTGTGTCTTTTCCTGTACCAGGCACAATGATGATAGAACCAACAGAAAGTGAAAATCTAGCAGAAATTGATAGATTTTGTGATGCACTTATGTCAATTAAATCTGAAATTTTAAGCTGTAGAAAAGAGGAATCAAGTAATATTTTAANAAATTCTCCTCACACACTTGAAATGATAACTGCTGATAACTGGGATTATAATTATACTAGAACTGAAGCAGCATATCCACTTAGTTTTGTAAAAGAAAATAAATTTTGGCCAACAGTAACTAGAATTGATGAAGCTTTTGGTGATAGAAATTTAATTTGTACTTGCTCACCTATTGAAAATTATATAGAAAATTAATTCTTAATTTTAACAACTAAATAAAAATAATGTCAATAAAAATTACAGGAACTGGATCTTGTATTCCAAATAATATTATTGAAAACAAAGAGTTCATTAAAAACAATTTTTTTGATAAAAATGGAAGTCCTTACCCCAATTCCAACCAAGATATAATTGATAAATTTCAAGCAATTACTGGGATTCATAAAAGAAGATATGCCGATAATGATCAAAAAGCTTCTGACTTAGCTGCTGAAGCGGGATTAAAGGCAATAGAATCTGCAGGAATTAGTAAAGAAGAACTGGACTACATAATCGTTTCACACAATTTTGGTGATGTTGAATATGGCACAAATCAATACATAGCTCTGCCCTCTGTTGCAACTATAGTAAAGCATAAAATGAATATTAAAAATGTTAATTGTGTTGCATATGATCTAATATTTGGATGTCCAGGATGGCTTGAGGGTATTATCCAAGCATCTGCATTCATCAAGGCTGGTATGGCAAAAAAATGTTTAGTGATTGGAACAGATACTCTATCTAGGACTGTAGATAATAACGATAGGGATTCCATGATTTTTGCTGATGGTGCAGGAGCTACAGTTATTGAAGAAAATAATGAAAAAGGGGGAATTCTTTCACACAAAACTATTACATGTGCTCAAAAAGAAGCGCTTTATCTTTTTTGTGCAGAATCATATGATCCAAAATCTAATTCATTAAATAAGCATATAAAAATGAATGGCAGAAAAGTTTATGAATTTGCCATATCGACTATTCCAGATGCTCTGAAAGAATGTCTTGAATGTAGTGGAAAAACCATTCATGATGTAAAAAAAATATTCTTACATCAGGCTAATGAAAAGCTGGATGAAGCAGTAATGAAATATTTTTACAGATTATTTGAAATGAATGTTCCTGAAAATATACTTCCAATTAGTGTTGATGTTTTAGGGAATTCCTCAGTAGCAACTATTCCAACTCTTTACGATTTAGTAAAAAGAGAAAATTTTAAAGGACATGAAGTCAATAAAGGCGACATCATAATTTTCGCTAGCGTTGGAGCTGGAATGAATGTTAATGCAATAACTTATCAAGTTTAGATGAAATATATAACTGACATTGGAAAATATTTTTTGATGATCAGAATATCATTTTCAAAGTATTGCAAAAGAAAAATTTTATATAAACAAATTTTCAAAGAAATTAATGATTTAGTATTAGATTCAATTCCAATAGTTTCAATTTTATCATTTTTCATCGGAGGAGTTGTAGCAATTCAAATGGCTTTAAATTTAGAAAGTCCATTACTTTCAAAAACTTTAATTGGTTTTGCAACCAGACAGTCTGTTATTCTTGAATTTGCTCCAACCTTTATTTCAATCATTATGGCAGGAAAAGTTGGTTCCTATATTTCTTCAAGTATTGGAACTATGAGAGTTACTGAACAGATTGATGCTTTGGAGGTGATGGGTATCAATTCATTGAATTATCTTGTTTTTCCAAAAATAATTGCGATGCTTCTATACCCTTTTGTTATAACAATTTCAATGTTTCTTGGTATAATTGGAGGGTTATTAGCAATGCAACTAACTGGTGTTCCTAGCGAAGCCTACATAGAAGGTATCCAATCTGATTTTGATGGTTATCATGTAACTTACTCTTACGTAAAAACTCTTGTTTTTTCTTTTGTTCTTGCAACAGTTCCAGCTTTTCACGGTTACTACCTAAAAGGTGGTGCGCTGGATGTAGGAAAAGCAAGTACACAATCTTTTTATTGGACTTCAATTATTATTATAATCATCAATTACATAATAACCCAATTACTTTTAGCATAATATGATCGAAGTTATCTCATTACATAAAAAATTTGATCAAGATTATATTCTTAATGATATTAATACAGTTTTTGAAAAAGGAAAAACTAATCTAATTATTGGTCAAAGTGGATCAGGAAAAACTGTTTTGCTTAAATGCTTACTTGGCTTGTATAATATTAATTCTGGTGAAATTTCCTATGATGGTATTCATTCATCAGAAATGGACTCAAATAATAAATTAAAGCTTAGAAGAGAAATGGGAATGGTATTTCAAGGGAGTGCTCTTTTTGACTCATTAAACGTTCTTGAAAATGTACGATTTCCTCTTGATATGTTAACTCAACTTGATATTGACGAAAAAAATAAAAGAGCTTTAAAATTTATAGAAAGAGTTAATTTATCAAATTCGTTGAATAAACTTCCATCAGAATTGTCAGGTGGAATGCAAAAGAGAGTGGCAATAGCAAGAGCAGTAGTTATGAATCCAAAATATTTATTTTGCGATGAACCAAATTCTGGTCTTGATCCAAAGACTGCTATAATAATCGATAAATTGATAAATGAGATAACTAAGGAGTATGGAATTACTACAATTATAAATTCTCATGATATGAATTCAGTTATCGAAATTGGAGAAAATATTATTTTTCTAAAAAATGGAAATAAAATATGGCAGGGTAATAATAAATCCATTCTGAATTCAGGAAACAATGAGGTTAATGAATTTGTTTATTCCTCAAAGCTTGTACAAAAATTAAAGGGAAGTTAGTTTTCAAGAATAAAGCTTCTATTATCAAATTGAAACTCTAACCATCTCTTCAAACTTATATTTAATTTATTTTTTTCAAGTGTATTAAGCAAAGTATCCCATTTTACTCTTACAACTAAATCTTTACTTGTTGAATTAAAATTTGTGCCTAATTTTTCATAAATCTCAAACTCTTTTAAATCAGGATATATCAGATTAGCTTCATTTGAAATTTTTTCAAAAATTAACTTTTCTTTACTTAAATTTTTTAAAGCTTCAATTTCAAGATTCAATTTATTTACTTCATTACTTTTGTTAGCTAACTCTATTGAATCTCTTAATCTGAGTTCTTTTATAAATGTATTTGAATTATTAGAGCCCTGGTTGATAATTAGTTTTACATCTTTCAATGCACTATAATCCATTTTTTTATTGTTCAATACATCAATAAAATCATCTGAAATAGTTTTTTGACCATAATTATTGATAACTATTTCTGAATCTCCTTGATTGTAATTATATAATGCTACACTTTTTAAATAATTATAATTTGATAATCCTTTTAATTCTTTAGAAATAAAATCTTTTCCTTGAGAATTAAATTTACTTTCATTCATTACACTAAAAAAAGTTATTATCGCTGGGATCATAATTAAGAGTGAAGTAAATGAAATAAATCTGTTAATTTTTTTTCTATTTGTAGCATTAGTATAATTTACAAGGGGGAATCTTAAAAATTTGAGTACTGAATATGTTGCTATTATTATGTAGATTGAATTAATGGAAAAAAGATACATTGCACCAAGAGCATAATCAATATTTTGTATTGCCAAACCAAAACCAGCTGTACATAACGGTGGCATCAGAGCTGTCGCTATAGCAACACCAAAAATTGCTGAGCTTAAATTTTCTTTTTTAGTTTTAGCTATAATTAATGCCAGCCCACCAAAAAAGGCTATTAAAACATCTCTAATATCAGGTTTAGTTCTTGCTAGTAGTTCAGACGATTCCTCTCTGAGGGGAAAGACAGAAAAGAAAATAAATGCTGTTATTACACTAATAACAACCATTACTAAAAAGTTTGTTACTGAGCTTTTGAAAGTTTGTAAATCATTTGTTGAAATAGAATATCCAAGTCCTAGTATTGGGCCCATTAAAGGTGAAATTAACATGGCACCAATAACAACTGGTGTAGAATCAGCATTCAAACCAACAGATGCTATCAAGATCGAACAAACTAAAATCCATGCTGTTGTTCCACGCATAGAAATGTCAGATTTGATTGAATTGACAACCATGTTTTTGTCGACTTCACTTTGGAATGAAAAAACTCTTTTTAATAAAATATTAATTGATCTAAATAATCCTGAAGCATTCTTTTTTAAATCATCATTTGAGCTATCATTAAAGTCAAACTTAGTTTCCATTATTTTATTTCTTTAAGTCCCGTTAAATCGGATGAGCTTCTTATCTTATCTCCAAGACCATCAATAATTGTAATACCATATTTTTTACAAACAACTGATTCAGGAATTTCATAGTTTTTTCTATCACCACCATTTGCAAAAATATCAGGCTTAATTTTTTGTAAAGTGGCACATACGGTTTTATCTTCATCAATAGAAAGAAAAACTTCATCAACATTTTTAATGCTTGAAACAATAGTTACCCTATCCTTCTCATCCATGAAAGGTTTACCTTTTTTAAGTTCACATTGGTAATTGTTATTTACTATTACAACCAATTTATCACCTAATTTTTTAGCCATATTTATATATTCAAGATGGCCCACATGTATTGGATCAAAATAACCACTAATTGCTACTACTTTCATAATTTAACTTTTGTACTACCTAAGAATAAATATTTTTTATCATTATCTATTCTCAAGCAAAGATATCTTTTTCTTCTTTTATTTATTTTTTTAAACATACCTAAATTTCTATAATAAAAAATGTCACCATCATTCAACTTATCTATATATATACTATCATTTACATTATCATATAAATCCAGTTTTTTTGAAAGATTTATATCATAACAAAAACTCGATTTTGGATTTTTCATGTGATCAATTAATTCGGAAAGTAAATTGCTCGGGAAATACTCTTTATTGAGAATTGGATTTAATAAAGATTGAAATTTTTGTTTCCATAATAAACCATGTGGTTTTGCTAATCTATTCTTTTTAAATATAAAGAAGTGAGCAAGTTCATGAATAAGAGTGAGTACAAACCTGTATTTATTTGAAGTTTTGTTTATTGTTATTGTATATCTATCGTTATTATATCTAAAATCTCCATGTTTTGTAGATCTTCGATTGACCACTTTAAAATCAATGGCCTCATTTTCAACTAATGATCCTATATATAAAACTAGATTTGATGGAATATAAGTTTCAAATTGTTTTATCATGGATTAGAGATCGAAACAGGAATCACTTTTCCATTAAAAAGCAAAGGATTTGAAGTAGAAAAATTATATATGAATTGAGCCATATCTTCAGGTTTTACTTCAGCGTTATATCCAGGAAAGGCAATTTCAAGCATAGGAGTTTGAACAGCACCTAAACACAGAGCATTGAAATAAGGACCTTCTTTAAATTCTGTAGCTAGAACCTCAGTTAAAATGTTTAATGCTCCTTTACTGCTGGAATAAGAAGATAGGCCAGGGAATTTTGAACTTCCTCCAATACCACCTACACTACTTATATTTACTATATGAGAATTTTTTTTAAGGAATGGAAAAAGTGATTGTAATAAACTGATAATTCCAAAAAAATTAACATCATATGTAGATTTAAAATCAACTTGAGTCTGATCTAAAAAAGGTTTATTTACTAATTTTCCAGCGTTGTTGATTAAAAAATCCACTTGTAGTGAATTAGAACTTAAAAAAGTTACTATTTTTTTGATGTCTTCCTCAATGGTTATATCAAAATTAATATGGGTTAAATTAGAAGAAAACTCATGATCTGAAACAATGTTAGATCTTGATAAAGAAATTGTTCGTATACCTGCTTTATCAAATTTCTTAATTAGCTCTAAACCGATACCAGAACTTGTCCCTGTGATTAATGCAGTTTTCATTAAGATTTACACTAATATTGTTACAGGATTTTCAATATATCCTTTTAGGGTTTGAAGGAATAATGAACCAGTTACCCCATCGACAGATCTATGATCGCAAGCTAAAGTTAGTTTCATAGTGTTACTTACGACTATTTTTTCATTAACTACTACAGGCTTTTTAACTATAGCACCGACAGATAAAATAGCAGAATTTGGTTGGTTAATTATAGATGTAAACTCTGTAATACCAAACATACCTAGGTTAGAAATTGTAAAAGTACTACCCTCAATCTCATCAGGCCTTAATTTTTTTGATTTTGCTCTAACGGCATAGTCCCTTACCTTACTATTAATTGAATGTAAAGATTCTTTATCTGCATTTTTAATAACAGGAACAACTAAACCATCTTCAATTCCCACCGCAACTCCAATATGCACATTGTTGTTTAAGATTATTTTTTCATCATTCCATTGAGAATTAACTTGTGGATGATTTTTCAATGCGACAGCACAAGCTTTTACTACAATATCATTGAAAGAAATTTTTGTATCAGGGATAGAATTATACTGTTCTCTAAAAGCTACGGCATTATCCATGTTAAATTCAACAGAAAGATAGTAATGAGGAGCAGTAAATTTAGATTTACTTAAATTTTTAGCAATTGCCTTCCTAATAGAGGAGTTTTGAACAATAGTTGTTTCCTCATTAATTACATCATCAACTTTTAATGATTGATTTTCCTTAATTTGAATCTGCTTCTCTATGGTTTCTTCTACAGGATTTAAATCATTCAAATCACTTTTAATTATTCTTCCATTTTCACCAGTACCTGTAACTTTACTTAGATCAATATTTTTTTCTTGAGCAATTTTTTTAGCTAATGGAGAAGCTTTAATTCTTTCATTTGAATCTGAGTTAGTATTAGTAGCATTAATTTCTACTTTATATTCATCTAATTCAATTTTATCATCAGATTCCTCTATAGGAACGTATGAAGATTCTTTACCATAACTTTCTAAAGCTTTAGAAACATCGATTTCATTTTCAGAAATAATTGCAATTAACTCATCGACTTTTACTGTTTCACCTTCATTAACAGCAATATGACTTAAAATACCATCATAAAAAGATTCAAATTCCATGGTTGCTTTATCAGTTTCAATTTCAGCAAGAATTTCACCCTCTTGAACCTTATCACCAACTTTTTTTAACCATGATGAAATAGTTCCCTCTTCCATCGTATCACTCAATCTTGGCATTGTTATATAGTCAATTGATCCATCACTTTGAGATATGTTGTCAGCGATGGGTATTTCGACGTTTTCAATTTTAGAATTTTCATTATCATCAATTTTTTCTTGCTCATTTATTTGATCAACAAGATCTAATTGATTACTTGAGTTATTTTCATTTTTTTCAACAATTTCTGAAGATGAATTATTGATAAATTTTGAAATATCTTCACCCTTATCACCTATTATACATAATAGTGAATCTACAGTTGCAGGAACTCCCTCTTCAATAGCAATATGTAATAGAGTGCCATCATAAAAAGATTCAAATTCCATAGTTGCTTTATCTGTTTCTATCTCAGCAAGAATTTCACCCTCTTGAACCTTATCACCAACTTTTTTTAACCATGTGGCTACAACACCCTCTTCCATGGTGTCACTAAGTCTAGGCATTTTTATAATTTCTGCCACCTATAATTTATGTTTTAAAAAAGGATAATTTTCTTGCTCATATACAACATCATACATAATATTTATTTCTGGAAAGGGAGATTCTTCAGCAAATTTTTGACACTCCAATACTCTTTGTTTAACACGATTATCCATGTCTAAAATTTCTAAGTCAGAAGCATAATTATTTTGTATAATTACATCTTTAACCTGAGTAATAGGATCAATTTTTCTATATTCTTCTACCTCTTCTTTTGTTCTATATTTTTGAGCATCGGACATTGAATGTCCTCTGTACCTGTAAGTTTTCATTTCTAGTAAACTAGGACCATTTCCAGATCTAGCCCTTGATATAGACTCATTCAAAGCTTCAGCTACCTTTACAGGACTCATACCATCTACTGGTCCACATGGCATTTCATAACCTAATCCTAATTTCCAAATATCAGTATGATTTGCAGTTCTTTTTACAGATGTTCCCATTGCGTAGCCGTTATTTTCAACAATAAATACTACCGGCAAGTTCCAAAGCATAGCTAAGTTCAAAGTCTCATGAAAAGATCCTTGCCTTACTGCTCCATCCCCCATAAAACACAAAGTAACATTATCTCTACCATGATATTTATCACCAAAAGCCATTCCTGCACCTAATGGAATTTGTCCACCTACAATTCCATGACCACCATGGAATCTATGTTCTTTTGAAAAAATATGCATTGAACCTCCTAAACCATTTGAGGTTCCAGTTCCTTTTCCATATAGCTCTGCCATAACTTTTTTAGGATCAACACCTAAGCCTATTGGCATAACATGATTTCTGTAAGCAGTGATCATTCTATCTTTATCTATATCCATTGCATGTAAGGCCCCTGCAAGAATTGCTTCCTGACCATTATATAGGTGTAAAAAACCTCTTACCATTTGTTGAATATATACAGCTGCTAATTTATCTTCAAATTTTCTCCAGAAAAGCATTTCCTCATACCAGTTCAAGTATGTTTCTCTAGTTATTGGTTTCATAAACTTGAGCAAAGATACTTTAAAAAAAGTATTTTTTTATCAAAATAAATTGTTGATTTATCCAATTAAAAAATATTATAAGACAATGAAAATCTAAGTGTATTTTCAAGCGGACTAACAACATCAGATGTTGATATTAAGTAAGATAAATCAATTTGAAAATTTGATCGTGTTGCAAAACCAGCTCCAATTGTAAAAAACTTCCTTGAACCTTTCAATTCATGCTCATTAAAATATCCGGATCTTAAAAAGAACATATCATTTAGAGAATATTCTAAACCTAAGCTGTAAGTAATTTCTTTTAATTCTTCGCTAAATCCATCTGGAGCATCATTAAAAGATTTAAAAATTCCTGAAAGAAAATCAATGTTAGATTGTGAATATGAAAGGATAGTTGAACCATCTGCACTGTAAACTGGAACATTTGGAGTAGGAACTAATAACTTATTAATTTCAAAAGATAGGGAAAGACTGTTATTACTATCGTAAATCAACTCGATTCCATTCCCAAGCCTGAGGTTTGAAGGAATGAAATTTTCTTCACCTAGATCAGAATACTTCATTTTTGGACCAAGATTAGAAATATTAAAACCTGCACGATATACAGCATCATTTTTACCTAATTGAAAAGTATTAGATTGAAAAAATCCTGAGATATCAACAGCAAAAGAAGTTGCTACCTCAGTTTCACCACTAAAAGACGTAAGTTTTACATCCGAAAGAAGAAATCTCCCTGTTATTCCTAGAGAAAAATTATCGCTTAATTTTAGTCCATACCCTGCATCAATTGTAAATTCATTTGGACTTTCAACTATAGGTATATCTAGCGGATTTTGTAAAATATCAATCTCTCCTAAACTAAAATATTTTAAACTGAAACTCCAAACAGATCTTTCTGATCTTCTCTTAAAATATGTTAGATTTCCTAAAAAAACATCACTAACTACACTGCTTAAATATGGTGTGTAACTAAATCCAATTCCACTATTACTTTCAGAAAAAAGATATTTTGACTGATTCCAATGTTGAGAAAAATTATCAGTAGATGTTGATACTCCTTGATCACCTAATCCGGATGCTCTCGCATCAGAAGAAATTAGCAAGAACGGTACGGCAGTAGTTATAACTCTTCTATTCTGTTGAGAATGCTGATTGAAAGAAATTAGAAGAATAAGTAAAATTGAATAAACAAATCTTGGATTTATCATTATTTATTGAATATAAGAAATAAGGTATAATTATTGTGAAATTTATAATCAAATATTAAAAATTAATCCAATAATTAAATCCTTAGTCTAAACTTTATATATTTACATCGATTTATGAGAAAAATTAATTACATAATATTTGTTTTTTCTTTACTTACAATTATTGGTTGCAACAGAAACAGCTACAAATCAGGTAGTAATATTTCTCAAGCAACAGGTTGGAAAATTAACTCTGATGGATCTAATTTTAACTATAACACAAAATTTAAAGGACAAAAGAATGCTCCAGGAATGATATTCATTAAAGGTGGGACATTTGTTAAGGGAAACTCTAAAGATAATGTTCTTCTAGATTGGAACAACTCTCCCACTCAACAGTTTGTTAGATCATTTTACATTGAAGAAACAGAAGTCACTAATATAATGTATTTGGAGTATGTTGATTGGCTAAAAAAAATGTATGCAAAGGATGATGAATTAAAAAATATTTATTTAACAGCTCTTCCTGATACTCTTGTCTGGCGTAATCCTCTAGGATTTAATGAGGATATGGTTAACAATTATTTACGTCATCCTGCTTTTCAAAATCATCCAGTTGTAGGAGTAAGCTGGCACCAAGCTAATAATTTTTCAAAATGGAGAACTAATAGAGTTAATGAAAGAATTTTAATTGAAGAAGGTTACATTAGTGATTCTGTTACAAAATTAAATTTGTCATTTAACACAAAAACATACTTGTTGGATCCCAAAAGCACTTACAATGGTACTATTTCCACTTTTTTAGATAATAGTCCCGAAAATGACGACGAAAAAAAGTTTTCATCAATTGAAGATGGAATATTACTTCCAGAGTACAGACTTCCTACTGAAACAGAATGGGAGTACGCAGCTTTAGGACTTGAAGAATTGAGATCTGGAAACAATTATAGAGGAAAAAAGAAATTTCCGTGGGATGGTGAATATACAAGATCAGAAAACAAAAGAAATGTTGGTGATCAACTTGCCAATTTCAAGTTAGGTAAAGGTGATTATGGAGGAATTGCTGGTTGGTCTCAAACAGGTTCTGGAATTACTACATCTGTTAGATCCTATCCACCAAACAGTTATGGTTTATATGGAATGGCTGGTAATGTAGCTGAATGGGTAGCAGATGTTTACAGACCTATCATTGACGATGAAGCTAATGATTTTAATTACTTCAGAGGAAATATTTTTAATAAGCCATTGATTAACGATGAAGGAAAAACAACTACAGTTTCAAGAGAAAACTTTAAAGATCAATATGAAATATTACCCAACGGCAGGTTATTAATTAAAAATATACCTGGAGATTTAGTTCAGATTCCTTTAGATTCTCTTGATTTGATGAGAACAAACTACACTAGCTCTGATAACAGAAACTACAGGGATGGTGATTTAGAATCATCTAGAAATTTTGGTTTGGTTGGTGAAAAAAGTAAAATGTATAATTCTCCTGAAGATAATCAAATTAATAGTACTTCATTAATAAGTAATGAAAGTAGAGTTTATAAAGGTGGGTCTTGGCTTGACAGATCTTATTATTTAGATCCTGCACAACGAAGATTCTTACCTGAATATATGACAACAAATTTCATTGGATTCAGATGCGCGATGTCTTATCTAGGTGAAGACAAGTCTTCTCCCAAACGAAGAAGAAGATAATATATTTTTGTTTACTTATCTTTAATACATGAAGGTTGAAAACCTCTATGATATACTCTTAAAATGTGACCATAAAGTCTCTACTGATACAAGAAATATTATAAAAGAATCTATTTTCTTTGCATTGAAGGGTAACAATTTTGATGGCAATAATTTTGCCATTGAAGCTTTAAACAATGGTGCATGTTATTGTATAGTTGAAAGTAAAGATATTTCAATCTTAGATGACAGAATTATTCTAGTTGATGATGTACTGAAAACATTACAAAAATTGAGTGCATATAACAGGAATCAGTCTTCATGTTATGTAATTGGATTAACTGGAAGTAATGGAAAAACAACAACAAAAGAGCTTATACATCATGTACTAAAAATCAATTATAACACTATTAGTACAAACGGAAATTATAATAACCATATTGGGGTTCCTTTAAGTTTACTTCAAATTAAACCCTCTACTGAATTTGCTGTAATTGAAATGGGTGCAAATAATTTTGGGGAAATTAAATTTTTAACTGAACTAGTCCAACCAGATATTGGTTACATCACCAATTTTGGATTAGCCCATCTTGAGGGATTTATAGATTTAAATGGTGTTATTCAGGGAAAGACTGAGCTTTATAATTGGTTGACGGAGAATAACAGAAATATATTAATAAATAATGACGATGATGAACAAAAAAAGTTTATGAACGATAAGACAGTTTTATTTGGAAAAGATGATAATAGCGACTATGTATTTGAACAAGTTAAATCCAATAATGTTAGTTTAAAAATAAATGATGTAATAATTGAAACTCAGTTGTATGGTAGCTATAATTTTAGTAATATTTGCGCTGCAATCACATTAGGACTGGAAAATAAAATCAAACTAGAAGAAATTTCAAAATCATTAAAAAATTACAGCTCTCAAAATAATCGCTCTCAAAAAATTTCAAAAAATAATAGTGAAATAATTATGGATGCATATAATGCAAATCCAACGAGTGTTAAAGGTGCTTTAGAATCACTATCTTATTTAACTAATTCTAAACTTGCAATCATCGGAGATATGCATGAGTTAGGAAAAGTAGAAAATATTGAGCATCAAAAAATAGTCAAATTTGCTACAGGTCTTAATATTGATAAAATAATTTTTATAGGATCTAGATTTAAGAAATGTGAGGTTAATTTTAAAAACTTTTACTTTTTTAACGACAAAACAGATTTACATAAAAGTAATTTAAAGCTAAATGAAAAGAATATATTAATTAAAGGTTCCCGCTCAATGAGAATGGAAACTATACTAAATGAATTATAATGAAAATAATTAAATACTTATTTATTACAATTATCATTTTTTCTTGTGAAAAAAATAACTTAACAAGATGGGTAAGTTATGACGAGTCAACAGAACTTATTGAGAGTCAAGAAAACGTAAACAGCAGATTAAGATACAAGAGAATACAAAGTATTTCAAAAGATAAAAATGAATTGGTTGAAGGGTTTGAAACAGAAATTTCAAAATTTATCAAAAACAAATATGAGTCATATAAAGAATTGATTTTAGAAAGATCTATTCCAGAAATTCAAAAAAGTGTTATCAAAGGAAAATTAACTTATTATGATTTGACTTTATTTTATTTAACTAGAATTTACCTAATTGAATTTGATGATAAGCTATATCTAAATTCAATAATCTCAATTAATAAAGATGTATTAGAAATTGCAAAAGAAAGAGACAAAAACTCAAAGGGTGAAATTAATTCTATATATGGTATTCCAATACTTTTAAAGGATAATATTGGATTTGATAAACTCCCGACAACTGCTGGTGCCTACAGTCTGAGAGAAAACGTAACCGAAAATGCATTTATTGTTAATCGTCTTAAAGATAATGGTGCAATTATTCTTGGAAAAACTAATTTGAGTGAATGGGCTAATTATTTCTGTTTAGGTTGTCCTAATGGATATAGCGCTATGGGTGGACAAACTTTAAATCCATATGGAAGAAAGATTCTCGACACTGGTGGATCAAGCTCAGGAAGTGGAGTTGCAACTGCCTCCAACATATCAAGTGTTTCACTTGGATCAGAAACTTCTGGATCTATTTTATCGCCATCATCAGCAAATTCACTAGTTGGAATGAAACCAACAATAGGTCATGTAAGTAGATCCGGTATAGTGCCCATTTCATCAACACTTGACACCGCTGGACCGATGACCAAGTTTGTTATTGATAATATTATTGTATATAACTCAATAATCGGTTACGATGGTAATGATTCTTATTCAAAAACTACAAGTTCTATAGACTTGGAAAAGGTATTTAATTCATCTTTTGAAAGTAAAAAGCTAGGATACTATAGTAACTACTATAAGAACGATTCTATTTATAAATCAAACGCTGATTTATTAAAAAGTAATGGAGCTGAACTGTTTGAATTAAATCCAAAATCAATTCAACTTACTAATTTTAGAAAATTACTTGATGAAGATATGAGGAGAGATCTAGTTAGTTATTTAGAAGATTATGGTAACATAAGACTCGAAGTAAAAGATGTTGCCTCAATAATAGATTTCAATTCTTTAGATTCAATTGAAAGATCACCTTATGGTCAAGGAATTTTCAGAGGAATTTTGAACAATCCGTTTTCAGATTATGAACTAACTGATTTAAGAGAATCTTTATTATCTAATGGAAATCTTTACTTTGATCAATCTTTTGATAAATACGAACTTGATGCGGTATTATCTATTAATAATTATGGAGCAGGCTACGCAGCAGCAGCACATAATCCTTGCTTGACAGTTCCAATGGGATTTAGAAAAAATAATCAGCCAGCTGGATTGACGTTTATAGGAAAATCTGGAACTGAACAAATTCTTTATGAACTCGGATATTCTTATGAAAGTATTTCTAAAAAAAGAAAAGCCCCAAATAATTAATTTGGAGCTTTCAAAGTATTTATAAGACTTAATTAAACAGATAAATTTACATCTAAATCAATATCATCAAGAATTAACTTATCTCCAAGATTCTCAAAGAAAGTACCTGATCTGAATTTAACATCATATTTAGATCTATCAAAAGTCAAATGTGCATTGTAATTATCTTCGCCAATTTTAATAATAGTAAATTCAATTGGACGAGTGATGTCTTTGATAGTTAGCTCACCATTAACTTTAAAACTTCCATTTTCAAAGCTATTTGAATCCAAAATTTTTAATGATGCTGTTTGAAACTTTTCGATTGAGAAAAAATCATTGGAGCTTAGATGTCCTTCGAGTCTTTCTTTCGATTTACCCTCAAGATCCTCTACACTTAGAGAGGTCATATCAACAGAAAATTCACCACTAGTAATTTTTGAATCAACGATAACTAGGTCAGCTTGAGTTAGTTTTAAACTGCCATAGTGAGTTTTTGAAGTAAGTTCTGTACCTGTCCATTTAATATTGCTATTTTCTAAATTGAATGATAGTGAAGTATCTTGAACAGCTACATCACTTTTTTTCTCTTCTTTCTCTGTAGTCGTGTTACAAGCAAAAGTTGTGATTGCAACAATTAAATAAAGTAATTTTTTCATGTTAATATTTTAAAAAAAATTTCTAAAATCATGCCAAAATTAATTGTTAAATATATAATCTAATGTCAACCCTACCATTGATCGAATACCTGTGGATATTGCAGAATCGTCAACATAAAAATCAGGAGTATGATGAGGTGCTACAGTTGACAGATCAACACCAGGCTTTTGACCTCCTATGAAAAAATATGTTCCAGGAACTTTTTCTTGAAAATATGAAAAATCCTCAGCACCTGTTATTGCCTTCATTAAACGAACATTTTTTTTACCATTAACTCTTTCTAAAGTTGGTAATATTTCTTCATATAAATATGGATCATTATAAGTTATAGGATATGAAACTAAATATGTTATGCTAGCTTCAATATTATTTGATTTTGCAACATTATACACAATTTCTTCCAATCTTTTTAGCACTGTAGCTTTCATACCATTATCCAATGTTCTTATTGTTCCAAGCATGTAAAGATCTTCAGGTATAATATTACTTCTTACACCACCATGAATACTACCTATTGTAACTACAGCTCCTGCTTCTGTGAGTGGTAAACTTCTACTAACAATAGTCTGTAAAGAATTAACGATTTGCGCCGCAGTAACGATTGGGTCCTTTCCTGTCCATGGTGTTGACCCATGAGTTTGAACCCCCTTCAAATCAATTCTAAATTCATTCACAGCTGCCATTATACCCTCGGGACGTAAATAAACTTGACCTGCATACAATCCAGACCATACATGCAACCCAAAAATTGCATCAACATCAGGGTTTTTTAAAACACCTTCTTTAACCATAAGTTCAGCACCACCCTCTTCTCCCGGGGGTGCACCTTCCTCAGCTGGTTGAAAAATTAATTTAACCTGACCGGGAATTTCATCCTTAATATCATATAAAATTTTAGCTGTAGCTAACAAAATAGCTGTGTGCATATCATGACCACAAGCATGCATTACAGGAACTTCCTCGTCATTATAAATACCCTTTTGTTTAGATGCCCAAGGAATATCAGCTCTTTCTTTAACAGGAAGAGCATCAATATCTGCCCTAAGTCCTACAACAGGTCCAGGTTTTCCCTCATTTAAAATTGCAATAACACCCGTTTTAGCAATTCCAGTCCGTGGTTTATATCCAATTTTTGTGAGCTCATCAGCAATTCTTGCTGCAGTTTTGAACTCTCTATTACTCAACTCAGCATTCTGATGAAACCAGTGTCTTAATTCTATTATTTCATCAAGATTTTTTTGAATAAGATCATTTACTTGTTGATCAAAGTTTTGAGCAAAGGAGTTTAACGAAAAGATAACCAATATGAGCTTTAGATACTTCATGATATTTTATTGAATATTATATTTTTTCGACAAATAATAAAGATATAATAAAAATATAATGTAAAATAAAATTGTGGGTGATACTGCACTCGAACTCACTCATAAGCTATTCATTTTAGATAGCTTAATTTTTTAGGGTGTTCCCAAAGGGAACACTTTATGTTTCACGTAGTATCACTTTCACTTAAACAAAACTAATGAAAATTAATGTAGACAGAATCTGTCCACATTAATTTTTAAATTTTAACATAAACTTATTATTTTGAAAACATTTGATTCACATTATTATCATAAAATTAGTAATGATTAAAGAAAGGCATATAGATTTAGTTGTTCTTTCAGATATTCACCTAGGTACAAGAGGGTGCAGAGCTGATGAATTAATTAATTATTTGAGAACTATCAAACCTAAAAAAATCATTCTAAATGGTGATATAATTGATATATGGCAGTTCA
>PAEO01000022.1 GCA_002703065.1 Flavobacteriaceae bacterium
GATCTTCCATCTCACCAAATACAGATAGAGATTGTCCTATTCCAGAAATATTATCTTTCTTTTCAATATCGGAATTAAATGATTCCTCAGATGAATAATATCTGTCAATTCTTAACCAATGCATATCACGTGATTTTCTAACTTCCGCTTTACCAACAACAGGAACGTTATTCTCAGCATGACATGCAATAACACATGCACCACAACCAGTACATGCATTTAAGTCAATAGACAAATTAAAGTGATGACCTATAGATCTATCAAATTCTTGCCACATGTCAACTTCTCTAGAGTTAACAGGTGTTTCAATATGATTCTTAGATACTTTTGGAATTGCATTCCAATAATCTTTTTCTTTGGTATTATATGTTTCAAGAGATGTTTCTTTGATGATATCACCTCTTCCCATCAATGTGTTATGTAACTGAACGCATGCAAATTCATGAATTTCATAATGAGCGGTAATTTGAGCCTTTTGATTTTTAGAAAACCCATTATAAAAAGAAAATGCATTGACCCCAGTTTTCATTTCGTCTTTTAAGCCTTTTGATCTTCCATATCCTAGTGAAAGTCCGACAGTACCTTTTGCCTGTCCAGGTTGAATAACTACTGGAACTTTCAATTCTTTTTCACCAACATTTACAATTGCATAATTACTATTAAGAGCACCATTAGCTTCATTATAATTTTTTAAACCTAACTGCTCTGCATCTGACTTTGACACAGTCAAGTAATTATCCCACGATACTCTTGTTATTGGATCAGGGAATTCTTGTAGCCAAGGGTTATTTGCTTGCTGACCGTCACCCATCCCAGTTTTACAGTATAAAATCAGATCAAAACCATTATCATCGCCAGATGAAATTTGTTTAGCACTGTTTGAAAAATTAATTGAATTATTTTTTCTACTAAATAAATTGCTTTCTGATGAAAAAATGCCATCGTGTAAAGCACTATTCCAGGAAGTTGTAGAATTTAAAATATTGTTATTCCAGTTATCCTTTATTTGTTCATAAAAGGATTTATCAGATCCTAACCAAGTCAGAAGACAATCTTCAAATTGTTTTGTGTCAAATAGAGGTTTAATTGTTGGCTGGCAAAGACTATACTCTCCCCTGATAAATTCGAAATCTCCCCAAGATTCAAGCATATGAGGAGCTGCTGCAATATGAGATGAGTATTCACTTGTTTCATCAGCACTCATTGTAAAGTAAACACTAAAGTTTAAAGCTTTTAGAGCGTCAGAAAAAGCATCTGAATTAGGCAAGGTATAAGATGGATTTACTCCACTCATTATAACACCTTTGATTTTTCCATTTATTATATCATCTATAAATTCATTTACATTAGAGTCACTTCCATTTCTTACATAAGAAACTTTGCTTTTATTTACAACGCTAGACTTTAAAACATCATTTATACGGTTACACAATAAATGAGCATTAACATCATCAATCCCACACACAACTACAGATTCAGATTTTTTTGATAATAATTCAGCTTTAACATAATTAAGCTTAGCTACTAATGCTTCGGGTAATTTTTTTAATTGACTATTATTTCCTGAAATTGAATCATATAAATGAGCTAAAAAAAACTTTTGATCATTAATTGATAATGGAATTCTTAAATCAGCATTTGACCCAGTAATTGATAGATTAGACTCGATTTGAATATGTTTTGACATAGATGCCTTTCCATCTACACCTCTATTTGGAATTCTTCCCTTGATATAATCATGGTCATAGTTCGATCCTTGCCAATCTCCAAGAAAATCAGCACTAAATGAAACAATTGATTTAGCCTTTTGAAAATCATAGTAAGGCAAGCCTCTTGTTCCATACATTTTTTCGTGAGCATCCAAAGCTGCTGATTCAGAAACTGAATCATATTCAACGTGCTTGATATTTGGATACTCTGCAATTAATGAGTTTATAATTTTTGTTGTTGTAGGACTCGCTATTGTTGAAGTCAATAACACAACAGTTTGATTTAAAGCTTTTAATGAATTAAGTTGAGCTTTAATGTTAATATTAAAAGTATCCCAAGAAACATCTTCTCCATTAATTGTAGGACCTTGAATTCTTTTACTGTCATATAAACTTAAAACAGATGCATTAACTCTTGCATTAGCATGTCCATTATATTTTGACAGTTTGTTATTCTGTATTTTAATTGGTCTTCCTTCTCTAGTTTTGACTAATACATTGGCTGAATCAAATCCATCAAAAAGACTTGTTGCATAATAATTTGAAATACCTGGAATTATTCTATCAGGCTGAATAACATATGGCACTGATTTATGAACCGGTCCTTCACAACTAGCTAGAACCGCAGCAGAAGTNCTAAAACCTAAATATTTTAAAAAATCTCTTCTGTTAGCNGANACNTCATTNATNTTTTCATCNNNAAAAATATTGTTATCAACAGGTATTTTTTCGACAAATTCATTCTGTTCGAGATGATCCAAACCATTGTTTTGATCTAACTGAATTTCACTTTTCCAATATTTTTTTTCTCTACTCATTAATATTAATTAGTAATGACATTTACCACATTCTAAACCACCCATCTGGGCAACAGTTAATTTTTCAACACCATACTTTTTTGATAATTCTTCATGAATCTTAGTATAGTATTCATTGTCCTTTACTTTAACATCAGATTCTCTATGACAATTTATACACCATCCCATGGTTAATGAAGAATGTTGATAAACAATTTCCATCTCCTCAANTGGTCCATGACAAGTTTGACATTCTATTCCAGCAACATTAACATGCTGAGAATGGTTAAAGTANACAAAATCAGGAAGGTTGTGAATTCTAACCCATTTTACTGGTTCAGTTTCACCAGTGTAAGTTCTACTTTGTTCATCCCAACCAACAGCCTTGTATAATTTTTTAATTTCTGCAGTATAAAAATCTTTTGTGTAACCTTTTTCTAAGTCCTCTTCCCCATTATATTCAGCAATATTTTGATGACAATTCATACAAACATTTAAAGAAGGAATTCCAGAGTGTTTAGACTTTCGGACAGAAGAATGGCAATATTGACAATCAATCTGATTAGCACCTGAATGTATTTTGTGTGAATAGTGTATTGGTTGAACTGGCATATAACCTTGATCTATNCCTATCTGCATCATCCATCCGTAAGCAAAATATGCACTGGATAGAAGCAGGAACACAACTGAACAAAAAACAAGAAATTGATTTCTTATAAACAGTTTCCATACAGGCACAGAAAAGACTGGTTTTTTATCTTCATATTTAATTCCATTCTTCTCTGCAATTGCTTTTAATGTTTTATTCACTAANAATAACATCACAACTAAAACACAAAGAATAACAATTAAAACAATTAAAATTATATCAGTTGAAACCGAACCTTCAGTTTGAGTANCTGTAGCAGAACCAGCTGCNGCAGCAACAGTAACAACAGGCTCTGGTTTATAGTCTGTGTAAGCTAGAATATTATCAATATCCTCATTAGATAGTTGAGGAAAAGCATTCATTGCAGCTTTATTATATTCTTCCCAAATTGCAACAGCTCTTTCATCACCAGATTTAATCAATGCATTACTGTTTTTAATCCAGCTGTATAACCAGTCCTTTTCATACTTTTCAGAAACACCTGCCAATGCTGGTCCAATAAGATTTTTATTCAGCTTGTGACAAGCGGCACAATTAGCATTAAAAAGAGATTTACCTTTAGCTATATCAGCTTCTTGCGAATATGCTGAAAAAGAAATAAAAAATATTAAGAAAATTATGGGGAAAAATCTCACTACATTAATCATGCTTTTTCTCAGATAATTTTGTTTGTTGCCTATTGTTTTCAACAATTGAAAAACTTGTTTATTATATCAGGTCAAAAATAGTAAACAATAATCAATTATTAAAACATATTTATAATCATTTTTCTGATTTTAACATTTAACTTTTTAAACAAAAATTGGTGTGAATTAGTATATTTGTGAAATGAAAAAAATACTTTTTCTATCATGTTTATTTTTTTGTTGTAAAATTAATTCTCAGGTCAATCAATATGATTTAAAAAATGATCCAAAACTTGATTCAATTTTAAAAATAAAAAAGAGTATTGATAGAGAAATTTATGATTCAAATTACTACTCAATTCAAGTTTTCAGCGGTAATTATAAAAATGGAGATTCTATAATGAATTATGTTTCTGAAAAATACTTGTCAGATAGTTTATACTTCTACTTTGAGACACCAAACTACAAAGTCAGAATTGGAAAATATAAGTCTAAAATTAATGCTGAAAAAAAGTTAAGAGATATAAAAAAAGAATTTAAATCAGCTTTTATTTTTAAACCAAAAAACTAATTACTTCTTTAATTTTTTCTTGATTTTCAACTCATTAAAACATTCTAAAACATCTCCAATTTTAATGTCATTATAGTTTTTGAGTTGAATACCACAATCATAACCTTTTGATACTTCTTTGGCGTCATCTTGGAATCTTTTTAGAGAGGAAAGCTCGGTTGTTACAACAACAATTCCGTCTCTTATTAGTCTAACTTTTGATTTTCTTAAGATTTTTCCATCTGTGACCATACAACCTGCAATTGTTCCAACTTTCGAAATTTTAAATGTTTCTCTAATTTCTGCAGTTCCAGTAATTTCTTCTTTTAATTCAGGTGAAAGCATCCCTTCAATTGCGTCTTTCAGGTCATTTAAAGCATCATAAATTATAGAATAATTTCTAATATCTACCTCCTCTTTATCAGCAATTGTTCTTGCATTACCAGTTGGTCTTACATTAAATCCAATAACGATAGCTTCTGATGCTGATGCTAATAATATGTCCGACTCNGTAATGGCTCCAACAGCTTTGTGAACTATATTAATGTGAATTTCATCAGTTGAAAGTTTTTGAAAAGAATCGGAAAGGGCTTCAACAGAACCATCAACATCTCCTTTAAGAATGATATTTAACTCTTTGAAATCACCTAAAGCAATTCTTCTGCCAATTTCATCTAGAGTTAATTGCTTTTGGGTTCTTACACTTTGTTCTCTAACAAGTTGTGTTCTTTTAGCAGCAATATGTTTAGCTTCTTTTTCATCTTCGAATACATTAAACTTATCGCCAGCTTGAGGTGCACCATCCAAACCTAGAACCGAAACAGGCACAGAAGGCCCTGCTTCTTTAATTTGTTTACCTCTTTCATCATATAGCGCTCGAACTTTACCACTATATTGCCCAACTAAAACATAATCTCCAATTCTAAGGGTTCCAGCTTGAACTAAAAGTGTTGATATGTATCCTTTACCTTTATCAAGCCTTGCTTCAATAACAGATCCATTTGAAACCTTGTTAGGATTTGCTTTGAGATCAAGCATTTCAGCTTCAAGTAATATTTTTTCCATTAATTCATCTANGCCTGTTCCCTTTAAAGCTGAAATATCGTGAGATTGTATTTTACCACCCCAGTCTTCAACTAATAAATTCATTCCCGAAAGTTGTTCTTTTATATTATCCGGATTAGAAACTTCTCTATCAATTTTATTAATAGCAAATACAATTGGAACACCGGCAGCTTGAGCGTGGCTTATGGCCTCTTTTGTTTGAGGCATAATATCATCATCTGCTGCAATTACAATTACAACAATATCTGTTAACTGAGTTCCTCTGGCTCTCATAGCAGTAAATGCTTCGTGACCAGGTGTATCTAAAAAGGTTATTCTATTTCCGTTTTTTAATTTAACATTGTAAGCACCGATGTGTTGAGTGATTCCGCCTGACTCTCCAGCTATCACGTTTTCATTTCTTATGTAATCTAGTAAAGATGTTTTTCCATGATCAACATGACCCATTACAGTGACAATAGGTGCTCTAAGCAATAAATCCTCCGGTTTGTCAGTATCATCTTGAATTTGCTCTTTAATTTCAGCAGTAACAAATTCAACTTCAAAACCAAATTCATCAGCTACAACTGTAAGTGTTTCGGAGTCAAGTCTTTGATTCATGGTAACCATAATACCTAGGGACATACATGCAGAAATAATATCATTTCCAGAGATATCCATCATCGTAGCAACTTCTCCCACAGTGATAAATTCTGTAACTTTAATAACTTTTTTTTCTGATTCAATTTGCTCTAAATCTTCTGATCTCTTTTTGTGAGTATCTCTTTTCTCTTTTCTATACTTAGCAGCTTTAGACTTTGATGTGCCTTGTAGTTTTTCTAATGTTTCTTTTATCTGCTTCTGAACTTCATCATCTGAGGGTGATGAAACACTAATGGAAGATTTTTTGTTTTTAAACTGTGGTTTTTTTGATAGATGTTCTTTATTGATTACGTCTTTTGCAATTCTCCTTCTTTTCCTTTTATTCTTACTGTCAGAATCGCTTTCCTCAGGCTTACTAAATTTATTTAAATCTATTTTTTCACCAGTTTTCTTGAGTCCTGAAAGTTTCTCATATTTTGTTTGAATTTTTGAATCCCCAACTGTTGTAATTTCAACTGTTTCTTCATTTGAAATTACAGTATCTTCATTTATAGGCGAGATTTCTTTTTTGGGATTTAAATCAATTTCTCCAACTTTTTTGAACTTGTGAAAAGAAGATTTAGAAGTTATAGTACTTGATTGAACTTTTTGTTCTTGTTCTTTCTCGAACTTTACCCTGAGCTCTTCTTTTTCTTTATTTTTTTCCTCAATAAGATCATGAGATTCAACTCTACTAGATCTATCTGATTTAAACTCAGCTAATAATATATCATACTGACTTTGAGTGATTTTTGTAGTTGGTCTTGCTTCAATTTCATCACCTTTTGAAGAAAGAAATTCCACAACTCTCTCAAGGGAAATATTAAATTCCCTGATAACCTTATTTAACCTTATTTTCTTTAATTCAGACATTAATTTTCGTCAAATTCATCACTTAATATTTTTCTCACATCTACTATTGTCACCTCCTCAAGATCAGTTCTTTTTACCAAATCTTCTACATCTTCTTCTAAAATACTTTTTGCAGTATCAAGACCAACTTTTTTGAATTCATCAATTATCCAAGAATCAATTTCATCTGAAAATTCAGTGAGCTCAACATCTTCCTCTGAACCTTCTCTAAAGACATCTATTTCATATCCTGTTAATTTACCTGCTAATCTAATATTGTANCCACCTCTTCCAATTGCTTTAGANACCTGATCAGCNTCAAGATAGACCTGAACTGTTTTTGCTTCTTCATCAATTTTAAGAGAAGTTATCTTAGCTGGACTTAATGCTCTAGTTATAAATAACTGAGTGTTATTAGTATAATTGACAACATCAATATTTTCATTCCCTAATTCTCTAACTATTCCATGAATTCTTGACCCCTTCATACCAACACAAGCTCCAACTGGATCAATTCTATCATCATATGAATCGACAGCTACTTTTGCTTTCTCACCTGGAACTCTAACAACTTTTTTGATATTAATTAATCCGTCAAAAACCTCTGGAATATCTTGCTCAAATAGTTTCTCTAGAAATTTAGGTGATGTTCTTGACATAATTATTGAAGGCTTAATTCCTTTAAGCTCAACTGTTTCAATTATACCTCTCACAGAATCTCCTTTTCTATAAAAATCTGAGGGAATTTGACGATCCTTTGGCATGATAATTTCATTTCCATCGTCATCTAGAAGTATAACCACATTATGTCTAATATGATGAACTTCAGCAGTATAAATTTCACCAACCAAATCAACAAATTGTTTGTAAATGATACCATTGTCATGCTCATGAATTTTTGCAACTAAGTTTTGTCTCAAAGAAAGAACAACTCTTCTCCCTAAATCTATTAACTTAACTTCTTCAGAAACATCTTCACCAACTTCAAAATCTGGTTCTATTTTTCTTGCATCAGTTAATGAGATCTGGCTATTATCATCTTCTACATCATCGTCAGCAACAACCACTCTGTTTCTCCAAATTTCTAAGTCTCCTTTATCTGGATTTATAATAACATCAAAGTTTTCATCATCCCCGAATTTTCTTTTTAGGGTATTTCTAAAAACTTCCTCCAATATTGACATTAAAGTAACTCTGTCAATAAATTTTTCATCTTTAAATTCTGAAAAAGATTCAATCAATGATAAATTATCCATAATTAGTTTTTATTATATAATAAAGGAGGGGACAATGTCCCCTCAATTCAATCAGCTGAGCAAATATATAAAATATTAGCAATTAAATTGTTGGCCTACTAGGGATCGAACCTAGACTCTTCTGGACCAAAACCAGACGTGTTGCCAGTTACACCATAGGCCAAGTGCGTGCAAATTTAAAATAAATGTTGGTTATTTAAAACAATGTTTGGAGTAAATAATTTAAAACTCTTTTTTTAATATTTTTTGGTATTTATTCTATTTACAATAAACAATATAAAAGATAAATAAAGGAATAAGTAACCAATAGGTAGTAAATAAAAATACTCTATTAAAATTCCATTATTATCTACATACGAGTTAGAAAACTTGTAAACGATAAATAATATAATCGATAATGCAAAGGACAAATAGGACATTTTTTTCACAATACAAATTAAAGAAAATTTATTCAATTTTCATTTCCACAATTTTCCAATCATCAATATTGCAACTACTTGCCTTAATAGTAATTTTTAGAATTCTAAAAATATGCGGGTTTGAATTATTTAAAATAAAATTTAGTTCTTGTAAATATTAATTTTGTTTAATTAATTTCGTTATGAAAATTTATTGAATTGAATTTTAAAAAATATAATAGGCTTCTAGGTTTTTTAAGCGGATTCTGTGCATTTATTGTTTATTTTTTAACTGTAGAACCTACTGCAAGCTATTGGGATTGTGCAGAATACATCTCAACTTCTGCAAAACTTCAAATTGGACACCCACCAGGGGCACCTTTATTTCAAATGCTAGGAGCTGTGTTCTCCATACTAGCTTTTGAAAACACACAAATTGCTTATGCAATTAATATGATGTCAGTTACATCTAGTGCATTAACTATTGTATTTATGTTTTGGTCTGTAACCTTACTCGGTAAGAAAATTCTAAAAGTAAAAAGTGAAATCAGTTCAGAAGAAAGTTTTAAAATTTTTGGAGCAGCTTTTCTAACAACATTTACCTTTATGTTCACTGATAGTTTTTGGTTTAATGCTGTTGAAGCTGAAGTCTATGCCATGGCTACTCTAATTCTCTCTGTTTTATTTTGGTTAGGGTTAAAATGGGAAAGTGAGTTTGAAAATGAAAGATCTGACAAATGGCTAATACTCATTTCATTTGTTATTGGATTATCATTTGGAGTACATTTCATGGGATTGCTTGCGATACCTTCAATAGGCCTTATTTATTATTTTAAAAAGTATTCAAAATTTGAATTAAAAAGTTTTTTAATTGCAAATGTTGTTTCAGTTTCAATTTTACTATTTATTTTTAAACTATTATTACCCTCAACTTTAAAACTGTTTGGTTACTTAGAAGTATTTTTTGTTAATGATCTTGGTCTTCCATTTAACTCAGGGACAATATTTTCAGCATTTCTTGTAATATTTCTACTTTATAAATCGATAAGCTACAGTAAAAAAAAGAAACTATATACATTAAACACACTTCTACTTTGCATTACATATATTTTTATTGGATTTTCTTCTTGGATGATGATTCCAATCAGATCAAATGCAGAAACAGTAATCAATGAGAATTCACCAAAAGATGCAAGATCTCTCCTTGCTTATTATAATTTAGAACAGTATCCTGACACTTACTTATTTTATGGACCTATGTTCTCTGATGCCTATGCAGGTCAGGATGCAGAACAGCCTTATAAAAACGATAAGCCTAAGTATGAAAGAGATGAAACTTTAAATAAATATATTATAGTAAATGACTGGAAGAATGGCAAAATAAATTCAAATAGCTCACACAGAGGTTTTTTTCCAAGAATGTGGAGTTCAGATAATGCTGAGAACTACATGAAATATTATGGATTTTTAGATTTTGAAATCAAAAGAGAGTACAGACAAAACGATCAGTTAAATCAAATCGTAACAAATTTTAAAAATGAAATTAACAATAATGATGTAGATGCTGATGAAATGACTCAATTCTTCTCAAGTTATGCTAGTTATTTAGATATTGAAAAACCTGATTTAATGGCTAATTTAAATTATTTCATTTCATATCAAGTAGTTCATATGTATATAAGATATTTTATGTGGAATTTTTCAGGGAGGCAAAATGATAATCAATGGAAGTTTGACATTGAAAATGGAAACTGGATTTCAGGAATTAATTTTATTGATGAATCCAGACTTGGTTCACAAGATAATTTACCAAAAGATGTTTTGAATAATAAAGCTCGGAATAAATACTATATGATTCCTCTTGTTCTTGGAATTTTAGGATTTGTACTTGTATTTAGAAATGATTTTAAAATATTTTGGCCTCTATTTTTACTATTTATTTTTACCGGGATAGCGCTTAAATTTTATTTAAATGAGAGAGTTTTTGAGCCAAGAGAAAGAGATTATGCCTTGGTAGGATCATTTTATGCTTTTTCAATATTTATTGGTTTTGGTTTTATATACATATATAATTATATAAAGAAAATTTTTGAAACTAAAATTGCATCAATATCAACTATTATTATCACCATATTAAGCCCTCTATTTCTAGCTTTTAATAATTGGGATGATCATGATAGATCAGAAAGGTATACAGCTCAATCACTTGCAAAAGCTTACTTAGACTCTATTGATGAAGATAAGCAAGCAATCATTTTTACAATTGGAGATAATGACACTTTTGCCTTGTGGTATGCCCAAGAGATCGAAGAGCACAGAACAGATGTAAGAACTATTAACACAAGCTTAATTGCTACAGATTGGTATATGGATCAAGTTAAAAGAAGAGCATACTCTAGTGACCCAACAAAATCAAAATTAAAACATAAACAATACGCTCACGGAATCAGGGATTATATAAAATATGAACCACTTATTGATTCTGTAAGATGGGACATTAAAGACTTCATGAATTGGATTAGTAGTGATAATGAAAGAACAAAGTACAAGTTTTTATTACAACAATATGGCTATGAGCAAAGTGATCTTAATGAGGTTCCTGCGTTTACTCAAAATATGGTCTACTATCCTACTAATAAAGTTAGAATAAATGTCAATAAAGAAAATGTATTGAAGAGTGGTCTTGTAAATGAAAATGACAAGGAACTAATTATAGACTATATAGATATTGATTTACCTGAATCTGGTCTTTACAAAAATCAAATTTTAATGCTTGACATTCTTTCAAGCAATGATTGGGAAAGGCCAATATATTTTACCGGTGGTAGTTACAAAGACTCAGAATATTTATGGATGAAAGATTATCTACAATTAGATGGATTAGTTTACAAACTTGTTCCAATAAAAACAAATTTAGATCCAGAAAATCCATATCAGATGGGCAGAATTGATCCATATAAGATGTATGATATAGTTAAAAAATGGGAATGGGGAAATAGCAATTCTAATGAAATATATCATGACCCAGAAACAAGAAAGAATAGCATTACTTTTAGAAGTAATTTACACAGACTTGGAAATGAGTTGATTAAAATTGGAGACACCAAAAAGGCCTTAGAAATTTTAGATCTTTCTTTTGAAAAAATGCCACTAGATTACTTTGGCTATTATAGTTTGAGTCAACCATACATTGAAAGCTATTTTACTTTAAATGAAGATGTCAAAGCCAGAAATTTATTTAAACACATATATTCTAAATATTATGATCAGATTAACTATTACTCAAATGCCATGAATATTGATTCAAACTTTGATATTGAAACTTCAGCTGAAAATATATTTACTTTCAATGAAAGATTAAGGTCTTTAATTGAAAATCAATTAATTTTTGATACTGATTTAAGTAAAACTATACCTTTTATCACTGATTATATTAATGTTTCAGAATCATTTAAAATTATTTATGGTGACTATGATTTTTATACATATTTAATTAGTTTCCTAGAGCCTTTGTATTCACAGGGTGAACTTAAATCATCGAGATCACTCTACAATAAAATTAGAAATGTAATTTCATCAAGAATAGATAAACTGATTTCTGCAAAAAATGATGAAAATCTTTCTTACATTAAGTCAATGGCTAACGAAGAGCTAATTTTATTTGAACAAATTATAGATATAGTGGTTAAATATGAATTTGACTCTACTATTAAAGAGAAAGAGTTAAAAATGTTTAATGATTATAATTTAGAATTTATATCTAAATAAACTCCTTAATTAGATTTATTAATGTATTGGCGTCTTGTTCGCCACTTTGCCTCCAAACCATTTCACCTGACTTATAAATCATTAGTGTTGGCAACCCTTTAATTCTTAGTGCCTGAGCTAATTCATTGTTTTTATCGACATTAATTTTTATGACTTTTCCTTTATCACCCACAGCAGCTGCTACATCTCGCAAAACAGGGTGCATTGAAGAAGATGACTCATTCCAGTCAGTATAAAAATCTAGAAGTACAGGGACATTACCATTGATAAGTTCACCAAATTTAGACATGTGTTTTTTTTTCAAAAATAGTATATTTTGTAATATGTTGATAACGAGATTTTTAATATAATTTTATATTCATTTTATTTATTAAAATTTCTGGTCATTACTTTGTAATTTAGAAAACATTACATGACTAAACCAAAACTTTTTTTAATTGATGCTTATGCTCTAATATTTAGAGGATATTATGCATTTATAAAAAATCCGAGGATAAATTCTAAAGGATTTGACACTAGTGCAATAATGGGATTTTTAAACTCAATATTTGACATCATTAATAGAGAAAAACCTGATTACTTTTCAGTAGTTTTTGATAAGGGTGGGTCTAAAGATCGAAGGGAAATTTTTACAGAGTATAAGGCTAATCGTAATGCTACACCTGAACCAATTTTAGAGTCAGTACCTATTATTTACGAAATTTTGAATAATTTAGGAATCAGCACAATCGACAAGGAAGGATTTGAAGCTGATGATATTATTGGTACAATTGCATTAAGTGCTGAGAAAGATGGTTATGAAACCTATATGGTTACACCAGACAAGGATTTTGCTCAACTTGTTTCAAAAAATATTTTTCTTTACAAACCAGCAAGATTTGGTAATGGAGTTGAAATCTGGGGTGTTAATGAAGTTAACAATAAATTTGAAATTGATCATCCATCAAAAGTTATAGATTATTTAGGAATGATGGGAGACTCTGTTGATAATATCCCAGGTTTGCCAGGTGTTGGAGATAAGACTGCTAAAAAATTTTTGAAGGAATATGGTTCTTTGGAGGGGCTAATTGAAAATGTAGATGAACTGAAAGGGAAAATAAAGGAAAAGATTATTGAGAATAAAGATTTAGGATTTCTTTCTAAAAAACTTGCTACAATTATTACGGATGTTCCTGTTGAGTACAATTTTGATGACCTTAAAATATCTGAACCTAATAACGATAAAATACTAAGTATTTTTGATGAACTTGAATTCAAAAGATTAAAACAGACTTATAAAAAATTATTTAACCAAAACTCAAATGATGTTGATAACTATGACTTGTTCTCAAACTCAAGTGAAGAAAAAGTTAAAAAAAACATATTAAATCAAGTCGTTTCATCAGAAACTTCATTATCCTTACTACTAAACGGAATTAAAAAAGTGAATTTTTTCTCAATTAATATTGAAGAAAACTCGATTGATTTTTGCTGGACTAAAAATACAACATATTCATTGAAAACTAATGAAAGAGGGTTTGAAGATAAACTCAAAAGTATATCTAAAATTTTTAGCGAAAGTAAAAGAATGTATGTTTATGACATAAAAACTTTCGTAAGATTTCTAAACAATTACGGAATTAGTTTTGATAGAAAAATTCTTTTTGATATTAAAATTGCTAACTACATTATTGACAGCAACAGGCGAGATGATTTAGAATCAATTGCAAGCTATTATGCTATGTCCTATGATGATTCAATTAAAAAAGTAAGTGTTATTCATATGATATCTGAAAAAATTTCTAGTGAAATTCAGAAAGATGAATTCAATAAATTATTTCATGATTTAGAAATGCCTTTGGGATTTGTTTTAACTAAAATGGAAGATGAAGGTGTTAATCTTAATGAAAATCTATTAAATGAAATTGAAAATAAATTTTTGATTTCTTTGAAAGAGAGTGAGAATAAAATCTTTGAGTTTTGTGGTAAGGAATTTAATCTAGCTTCACCAAAGCAGTTGGGAGAAGTTTTGTTTGATGATTTGAAAATAATTTCAAATCCAAAAAAAACAAAAAGTGGACAATATTCAACAAGTGAAGAAATATTATCAAAATTAGCCAAAAATCATCCTGTAATCGCCTACATTTTACACTGGAGATCTCTTCAAAAATTATTGTCAACTTACGTTCTTGCTTTACCTAAACAGGTTAATCCAAAAACAAAAAGAATTCATACAATATTTAATCAAACACTAACATCAACAGGAAGACTAAGTAGTTTAAATCCAAATCTTCAAAATATTCCCATTAGAACAAATAACGGAAAATTAATAAGGAAAGCATTTACAGCTAGGAACCAAGATCATGTTTTAGTCTCTGCTGATTACTCTCAAATAGAATTAAGAGTGATCGCCTCATTAAGTAATGATGAGGATATGATTAAAGCTTTTAATAACAACGAAGATATTCACAAATCAACAGCTTCAAAAGTCTTTAATATAGATTTAGAGAATGTAACTAAAGAACAAAGAAGTCACGCAAAAGTTGTTAATTTCGGGATCATTTATGGCGTATCTGCTTTCGGATTAAGTAATCAAACTGATCTAAGCAGATCAGAATCTAAAGAAATAATTGACAACTATTATAAATCTTACCCCAAGCTAAAAGAATTTACATCCAAACAAATTGAATTTGCAAGATCAAATGGATATGTAAAAACACTTTTGGGCAGAAAAAGGTATTTAAATGACATTAACTCAAGAAATACAATTATTAGGTCTTCAGCTGAAAGAAATGCTATCAATAGTCCTGTTCAAGGAACTGCTGCTGACATTATTAAGTTGGCAATGATTAAAATTGATAATGAGTTAGAAAAACTGAAATTAAAATCTAAATTAATTCTTCAAGTTCATGATGAATTAATTTTTGATTGTCCTAAAGGCGAGATTGATATTATTAAAGATATGGTTCAAGAAAAAATGCAAAATGCATATCAATTAAATGTACCCTTAAAAGTTGATGTAGGTGAAGGATATAATTGGCTTGAAGCTCATTAGTGTTTTTATTCATTAAAACATTTGCAATTATAATTTATTATTGTAGTTTTGCTGCCCATAAAATATAGGATTTGAAAGCTAATAGTTTTAAAACATTATCCATTAGAAAAGAAGACGTTCAAAAAAAATGGCTTCTTGTTGACGCATCAGAACAGAATTTAGGTAGAATGTGCTCTAAGGTTGCAAAAATACTTAGAGGTAAACATAAAGCAAGTTTCACACCTCATATCGATTGCGGTGATAATGTTGTCATAATTAACGCTAGTAAAATTAATTTGACTGGAAAAAAATGGACTGATAAGGAATATATTAGCTATACTGGATATCCTGGTGGACAAAGAGTTAAAACTGCTCAACAAATTTTTGATAAAAACCCATCAATTTTAATTGAAAAAGCAATTAAGGGAATGTTACCAAAAAATAAATTGGGGGCAGCTATTTTTAGAAACTTAAGAGTATATAACGATGATCTTCATAATCAGGAAGCACAGAACCCTGAGATGATTGATGTTAAAGATTTATAATTTGGAAGTAGTACACACAATAGGCAGAAGAAAAACATCGGTTGCAAGAATTTATCTTTCGAAAGGAAAAGATAATGTCACTGTAAATGGAAAAGACTATAAAGAGTATTTTCCAACAACTACCCAGCAATACAAGGTTATGCAACCTTTTAATTTAACAAACAACGCTGGAAAATATGATGTAAGTGTTAATGTTTATGGTGGTGGAACTACTGGCCAAGTTGAAGCTATTAGACTTGCTATTTCTAGAGCTTTATGTCAGATTTCGGAAGACAATAAGCCAGCGCTCAAAGGCGAAGGGCTTCTAACAAGAGATCCAAGAATGGTTGAAAGAAAGAAGTTTGGTCAGAAAAAAGCTAGAAAGAAATTCCAATTCTCTAAGAGATAATTCTTATTGAATTTAGAATTTAAAAGTTCATAAACATATTGATGTCGAATTTCGCTCAGCGAAATTTAGTTTAGCATCTAAACTATCGAAAGATATGTTGCTAATTATTTAAAGAAAGTAAACTAAAAAAATGGCAAAAAAAATTGAAGTCAAAGACCTTGTAAAGGCAGGTGTTCATTTTGGACATCTTACTAGAAAATGGAACCCTAACATGGCTCCATTCATTTATTCCGAAAAAAACGGAATCCACATTATTAACTTATATAAAACCATTAATAAGTTAGATGAAGCATGCTCAGCACTTGAAAAAATTGCATCATCTGGAAGAAAAATTTTATTTGTTGCAACCAAAAAACAAGCTAAAGAAATAATTTCGAAATCTGCATCTGAAGTAAATATGCCATACATCAATGAGAGATGGCCCGGTGGAATGCTTACAAATTTTGTTACAATTAGAAAAGCTGTAAAAAAAATGTCAGCAATTGACAGAACGAAAGAAGATGGAACCTTTGAAACATTGTCTAAAAAAGAAAAATTAAGAGTTGATAGAACCAGAGCAAAACTTGAAAAAAACCTTGGATCAATCACATCTATGACAAGACTTCCAGGAGCATTATTTGTTGTCGATATTAGAAGAGAACATATAGCAATTCAGGAAGCAAACAAGTTAAATATTCCAATTTTTGCAATGGTAGATACCAACACAGATCCTAATAAAGTTGATTTTGGAATACCATCTAACGATGATGCTTCAAAGTCTATTGAAATCATATTAGAGGCTGTAACTGAATCGATTAAAGATGGATTAGCAGCAAGAGTTAAAGAAAAAGCAGAAAATGAAGCGAAGGCTGAGAAAGGTGATGATAAGCCAAGCGATAATAATAACGAAAAAAAATAGTTTTTAATATGAGTAATATAACCGCCTCAGATGTTAATAAATTAAGAAAAAGCACAGGTGCTGGAATTATGGATTGTAAAAAGGCTCTAGTCGAAGCTAATGGAGATTTTGATTTAGCAATTGAAAATTTGAGAAAAAAAGGTCAAAAAGTTGCAGCAAAAAGAGCTGATAGAGATTCTAGTGAAGGTGCAGTCATTGCTAAAGTAAATGACGCTAATGATACTGGAATTATTATATCTCTTAATTGTGAAACTGATTTTGTTGCTAAGA
The DNA here is from genome assembly GCA_002703065.1 of Flavobacteriaceae bacterium. Taxonomy (GTDB): domain Bacteria; phylum Bacteroidota; class Bacteroidia; order Flavobacteriales; family Flavobacteriaceae; genus Eutrophosalina. Next base: position 17,406 of record PAEO01000022.1, read on the forward strand.
ATGAATCTTTCGTTGCACTTGCTAACCAAATTGCAACCATTGCATTATCTGCAAACACTAAAGATGAGTTACTGAGCAGTGATTTTGAGAATATGACTGTTCAGGAAAAATTAATTGAACAAACAGGTGTTATTGGAGAGAAACTTGAAATTGGTTCTTTTGAAAGAATAAGTTCAGAGTTTGTTGGAAGCTATATCCATGCTGGAAATAAGATTGCAACTATTGTTGGGCTATCAAATTCTTTTGATGGAGCTTCAGAAGTTGCTAAAAATGTTTCTATGCAAGCTGCAGCAATGAATCCAGTTGCTTTAGACGAGAATGGGGTTAGTAAAGATGTTATTGAAAAAGAAATTGAAATTGCTAAAGACCAACTTAGAGCTGAAGGTAAACCTGAAGCTATGCTTGATAATATTGCAAAAGGAAAGTTGAAGAAATTTTTTAAAGAAAATACTTTAGTAAACCAAGCTTTCATTAAAGATAATAAGCTTTCAGTTACTGATTATGTTAAATCTGTAAATTCTGAATGTTCAATTACAGACTTTAAAAGATCAGCTCTAGTTTAAATCAAGCTATCATTTTAAATTGCAATGATTATATTTACATAATCATCAAATATGCTTTACAAAAGAATTTTATTAAAGCTTAGTGGAGAGGCTCTAATGGGTGATAACTCTCATGGAATTGACCCCGATCGAATTCAATTATACTGTAAAGAAATTAGCAGCTTAGTAAAAACTGGAGTGGAGATTGCCGTAGTTATAGGTGGAGGAAATATCTTTCGTGGAGTATCCGCAGCAAGTAAAGGAATAGATAGAGTTCAAGCTGACTATATGGGAATGCTTGCTACTGTAATTAATGGCCTTGCTCTACAAAGCAGCCTTGAAGGTATGGGTATTCAAACAAGATTACAAACAGCACTTAAAATGGAAGCAATTGCCGAGCCCTATATAAAAAGAAGGGCCGTTAGGCACTTAGAGAAAAAGAGAGTTGTTATTTTTAGTGCTGGAACAGGAAATCCATTTTTCACTACAGATTCTGCTGCTGTTTTAAGAGCTATTGAAATTAATGCTGATGTAATTTTAAAAGGGACTAGAGTAGATGGAATTTACAACTTAGATCCTGAAAAAAATAAAAATGCTGTTAAGTTTGATAAAATTTCATTTGATGAAGCCATTACTAAAAATCTTAAAATAATGGATTCAACGGCTTTTACTTTAAGTAAAGAGAATAACCTTCCGATTATTGTTTTTAATATGAACAAACCAGGAAATCTAAATAAAATAACTGAAGGAAAACAAATTGGAACTATAGTAAATTAAATGGAAGAATTAGATTTTATTATTGAGGCTAGTTTTGAGCAAATGGATAACTCAATAAAGTTTTTAGAAAAAGAACTTTTAAACATTAGAGCTGGTAAAGCAAATCCAAATATGCTTTCAAGTATAAAAGTTGATTATTATGGATCTTTAACTCCACTCAATCAAATTGCAAATGTTAATACTCCCGATTCGCAAACACTTTCAATTCAGCCTTGGGAAAAAGATAAACTTGAAGATATTGAAAAAGCAATATTAGTGAGCAATCTTGGATTTAACCCAATGAACAATGGTGAATCAATTATTATTAGTATTCCACCTCTAACTGAGGAAAGAAGAAGGGAACTTGTAAAAGTTGCGAAATCTGAAGTAGAGAATGCAAAAGTTAGTATTAGGAACACAAGAAAAGATGCAAACAATGAAATAAGAAAGTCTGATGCAAGTGATGATATGAAATCAAATTATGAAATAGATATTCAAGAAGCTACTGATAAATATATTTCAAGAATTGATGCAATCTTTANTNCAAAAGAAAAAGAAATTCTTTCAGTATAATATGACAACATTATCTACAATAAATTCTATTCTTAAAAGTAATANTCTCAATAAAGAAGTTATTGTNCAAGGCTGGGTTAAAACATTTAGATCTAATCGCTTTATAAATTTAAATGATGGATCATGTATTGAAGATTTACAATGCGTACTTGATTATGAAAATACTGAAAAGAANATTTTAGATAAAATTAATACAGGAGCTTCATTAAAAATTCAAGGAAAAGTTCAAGAAAGCCAAGGACGTGGACAGAAATATGAAATTGAAGTTGAAAGTTTAGAAGTTTTAGGTGAAAGTGACCCAGATAAGTTTCCNATTCAACCAAAAAAACACTCGTTTGAATTTCTTAGAGANAATGCTCANTTNAGAGTNAGAACGAAAACAATAAGTTCNGTTTTTAGAATAAGATCTGAAATATCATATGCCATTCATAAATTTTTTAATGAACAGGGTTTCTTTTATNTTCATACACCTATAATTACTGGAAGTGATGCTGAGGGTGCTGGGGAAATGTTTAGAGTTACTACATTAAAAGACAACNATATTGATCNCTGTGAAGATTTTTTTGGAAAGGAAACTAATCTCACAGTTTCTGGACAACTTGAAGCCGAAGCGCTTGCATTAGGTTTAGGTAATGTTTACACTTTTGGNCCAACTTTTAGAGCAGAGAATTCTAATACATCTAGACATCTTGCTGAATTTTGGATGGTAGAACCAGAAATGGCATTTTATGATTTGAATGATAATATGGATTTAGCTGAATCTTTCATAAAAAAAATTATAACTCATGTTTACTCAAAATGCGAAAGTGATATTAAATTTTTNAATGATAGATTAGAAAAAGAAGAATTAACTAAGCCTAAAGATCAAAGATCTGAACTTTCACTTATTGAAAGAATTGAATTTGTAATTAATAATGATTTTAAAAGAATTAGTTATACAGAAGCATTTGATATTTTAAGAAACTCNAANNCTAACAAAAAGAAAAAATTTAAATATCCAGTTTCTGAATGGGGAATTGATTTTCAAAGTGAACATGAAAGNTTTTTAGTTGAAAAACATTTTAAATGCCCTGTTATTGTGTATGATTATCCTGCAAAAATTAAAGCTTTTTATATGAGACTTAATGATGATAAGGANACTGTAAGAGCAATGGATATATTGTTTCCAGGAATTGGAGAGATTGTTGGAGGGTCTCAAAGAGAAGAAAGATTGGAAGTTCTCAAAGATAGAATCAAAAAACAAGGAATTGATGAGAAAGAATTATGGTGGTATTTGGATTTAAGAAAATACGGNACCGTAAAACACAGTGGATTTGGTTTAGGNCTTGAAAGATTAATACTTTTTATAACTGGCATGAATAACATTAGAGATGTTATTCCATTNCCAAGAACTCCAAAAAACGCAGAGTTTTAAAATATATCACCTCATATTTNGTANTTTTATTTTAGTTATTAAGTATGCTTAATCAAAAACTAAAATTAAAACTATCTCAAAAGNTATCTCCTCAACAGATACAACTTATGAAGTTGATTCAATTATCAACTCAAGAATTTGAACAAAAGCTTTCAAGNGAAATTGAAGAAAATCCTGCATTAGATAATACTANNANNGANGAAANAGAATCAGATGAAATNTNTGATGGTGAGGATTTTGAAAATGATTCAAATGATAATGAAGAATTTGATATNAANGATTATNTNTCAGATGATGATATTCCAGANTATAAATTGAGATCAAATAATTATTCTGATGAAGAGGAAAAAGATATTCCATTTANATCTGGAACNTCTTTTAATCAGTTTNTNAAAACACAACTTCATTCGTTTTCTTTAAAAGGTAAAGATCTTCAAATAGCTGAATTTNTAATTGGAAGTTTAGATAATCTTGGNTATCTNAGNCGAGAACTNTTAGATATTTCTGATGATCTTGCTTTTACACAAGGAATAGATGCNAGTGAATATGAAATACAAAAAATATTAGAAAAAATTTATNTNTTAGACCCNCCTGGNGTNGGTGCTAAAGATTTGAGACATTGTCTTTTACTTCAACTCANTAGAAAAAACCAAACAAAAAATATANAAATAGCTACNGAAATTTTAGAAAATCACTTTGATTTATTTTCAAAGAAACATTTTGAAAAAATCANGGNAAAGCTTGGNGTAGATAATGNNGGCCTTAAAGATGCCATTTCAGAAATAGAAAAACTTAATCCTAAACCTGGTGGANCATATAATGAAAANANNAAAATCAATTCTTCAATTGTNCCAGATTTTACAATTAAGATAATTGAAGGTGAATTGAAACTTGAACTNAANTCTAGGAATGCTCCNGAACTACATGTTTCACAAGAATATAGAAATATGCTANAGGGNTACAATGANTCTAAAAATAAATCTAAGAGTCATAAAGATGCGGTTCTTTTTATTAAACAAAAATTNGATTCAGCTAAATGGTTTATNGATGCCATAAAACAAAGAAATCAAACTTTAATTATGACAATGTCTTCTATTATCAATTTNCAAAAAGAATACTTTCTTTCNGGTGATGAAACNAAAATAAAACCAATGATATTAAAAGATATNGCAGAAGAAATTNATATGGATATTTCNACTATTTCNAGGGTNGCNAATAGTAAATATGTNGATACACCTTATGGAACTAANCTTATTAAATCATTTTTTTCTGANGGCATNAAAAANTCTAAAGGTGAAGAGATTTCAACTATAGAAGTAAANAAAATTTTAGAAGAAATTATAGAAGAGGAAAACAAGAANAGTCCTTTCACTGATGATCAACTAACTAAGNTANTNAATGAAAAAGGCTATCCAATAGCTAGAAGAACTGTAGCAAAATANCGAGAAATGATCGGTGCTCCAGTNGCTAGACTNAGAAAAAAATTATGAATGAAATTACTCTTTCAATCATAATAGTAAACTATAAATCTTGGATTCCATTAGAAAAATGNATTCATAGTATTAATAACCAAATTGATATCAATCCTGANATAATAGTAGTTGATAATAACTCAAGNGANGATTTTATTCATTCATTTAAAAAAAAATTTCCTAAAGTTTTGTGGATTGAAAATAAATCTAATAGTGGTTTTTCAAAAGGNTGTAANATAGGTGCAGAAAAAGCATCTAATAAATTTNTNCTATTCCTTAATCCAGACACNTATCTTCCCAATGATTGTTTAAAGAATCTAATCANTAAAAAATTAAATTTTNAAAATTCTATCATNGGAATTAAACAGTTAAACAATAAAAATAAAAACACTCATGCNTATGGTATTTTTTTGAATTTATATAGNTTCAACGGAATTGCTAGAGCTTTATATAGATTNTTNAGNCTCAAGAGTAAAAGTCAACTTGAGAAATTGGATCANTTTAGNCCNGATTGGATTTCAGGATCATTTATTTTTATTTCAAAGAAATTATTCAATATCATAGGAAGATGGAATGAAAATTATTTNATGTATTANGANGANATGGACCTATGTAAAAAAGCTAGAAACATGAATTATAATGTAATAATGTTAAATGATATTTATTGCAATCATTATCATGGATTGTCCTCTAGAATTAATGAAAAAACTAAAATCAAATCAAAAACNGAAGTCATAAAGTCTTCAATAAAATATATCGAAGGTAATTTTACAGGAATTGAAAAAATTATATTAAAAGGACTTAAATTAAGTTCTGTTATNATAGAANTACTTNTNGNTTCNNCTTTTTCAAGAACAAAAAGAAATGTTTTAATTAATCTTTTTAGAAAAAATTAATTATTTATTTCTGTATAGTAGATTTCCAACCTCATTCTCTTATCAAAATTTTCAGGCTCTGGGTTAGGTCCAATCAAAACAGTCCCTAAAGGATTAATTGCTGTTGCTAGAGGAATGTATTTCATAACATCTGTTGTTTTAACATCTGTGTTAACAGAGTTTGAAATTGAAGATGAAACAGCTAATCCAAGCTTTGCTGAAATAGAGTCATTACGGACAATATTCTTTACGTGCTCAGAAATTCTAATTTTATATTTTAAACCTTTATCATCTTCATCTAGTTCAAGGATTCCACTGTGAACTATCTTTACATTAGATTTTTTTGGACCTGTTGAATTATCGATGTAGTAATCTGGAAGTGGTGTTTTAGCATCAATGTCATATAAATAAACTCTAAAAGGCTCAATAAGATTTCCACTTTCATTGATTTTATCTTTATCTACATACATTGTTAGATTAGCTTCATTAACTAACCATCCGTTAGCTCTAATTTCATCTAAAACATTATTACCATCATTATCAGTAAATAAATCAATTTCTGCAATAAGCCCTTCACCACCTTTAAGAAATACTCTACTTAAGTTCTCTGATGAGTTTAAGTTATTTAGAATATCCTGATTGTATGCCGATTTATTGAAAACATTGAGTTGATTTCCGCTAAGGTTAAGTTCATAATTAGCTTTTACCTTATCAATGGTGTCATCTGATGTATTATCATCAGTATCATTTTTATTATACTTATCATACTCGTATTCAATGTTAATCTTAGCATTAGAATAATCCAAAATCATCAGAAGATCTTCTGAAAAATCATAAGCTTGTAAAACAAGTCCCTTAAAGTAAATATTGAAGTTATCGGCGTTAGTCATGTCATCACTTCCTTCATGGTCTATGATTTTTCTTTGAAAAAAATCTTTATNAAGAGGCAGTCTGAGTCTCGGCGTTAATCTTTCCTTAACTTCCTCCGACTCATCAACATCATCAGTGTCTGGATCATCCTCTNTATAAATAACAATCTCATTTGTATCTATAGAAACTTCATCATCATGAATTGTGAATCCACTAAAATTTAAAAGTTGTATCTCATCTGAGTAATATTTTTGAAAAGATTCAAAGTTATCAGTGGGGTNATAAGATCTCAAATAATAATCTAACTCTTGTACTTTAATCTTAAAACTAGCATCTCTATTTCCAAGAAGAGAGTCCACATCATAAAGAGTTGCACCAGAATTAGGATTTTGAGTATCAGTATCTTTATCATCAGTTATTCCGTCACCATCTGTATCAGGATTTAAAGGATCTGTTCCATTAGCTCTTTCCTGGATATCTGTTAATCCATCTCCATCGCTATCACTGTTAATGTCATTATNATCAACATCATAGATATCAATTACTCCATCTCCATCGCTATCAAAGGTATTATTGAAAAAAGGTATATCTAAATATACATTTGTAACGGTTTCATTTTCTTCAATTACCGCTATATTGGAATCATCTCCATCATTTTCTCTCTGTTGAGACCATAATCCAAAGTTGGGGCTAATCTCAGAAAGGTTAACTTGTGTTATGAATGAAGCCTCTGATTTACCAAATAAATTATCATTTATTGAACCTAACTGATAAGCAGGCAAAGCATTCGATTTAAATGGAGGTATAGCTTTTTGTACTACATTAATTGGAACTAATTCAACATTNGTTTTAAAGGTATCAGATTTTAAAATATCTGTTCCAATCGTATTGTATTCCTTAGTACAAGAAAACAATGTTATTAATAGAAGTATTAAAAACTTTGATTTCATTTATTTTAAAAATGAGTTGTAAAAATTAGTGTATTTTTCCTTGTATTCAGGATCATCAAAATTACATTCTAAAATTGGCACTTTAATTTTATCTAATATATCTGAATATTTACTTTTTAAGTCAGAAGTCAAAATTACTCCATCTGCATGCTCAGCTGAAATTCTATATAAATTTTCATATGTTGGTTTACTTANAGATTTTAAAGGATCTCCTTCAATACCATCATAGTTAATTTTATTAACAAAATTTTTATTCAAATCACCTTNAATTTGGTCTTTATAAAGAGATACTATAACTTTTGTTTCCTGAAAAATTGGATCATCTTTAAAATAATACTTTAGGTAGAGCGGAAGAAGAGATGCAATCCAACCATTAATATGAATAAGATTAGGTGCCCAGTTTAATTTTTTAATTGTTTCAACTACACCCTTTACAAAAAAAATAGCTCTCTCATCGTTATCATCAAATAAATTCCCATCATCATCTTTAGAGTANCCTGATCTACCCTTAAAGTAATCTTCACTATCTATAAAATAAACTTGCATTCTTTCTTTAGGAATAGATGCGACTTTTAAGATAAGTGGCATATCCATATCATCAATTATTAAATTAATACCAGATAATCTAATGACTTCATGTAATTGATGTCTTCTTTCGTTAATATTTCCATATTTTGGAATGAAAATTCTTGTAAGACCACCGTTCTCGTTGACAACTTTTGGTAAGTTATACGTCAAATTTGAGATTTCAGTTTGAGGCATATATGGAACAACCTCCGATGATATAAACAAAACTTTTTTTCCTTCCATATAATCCTACTTNAAAATAGGCATACAAAAGTACAAAAATATTACCAGATTAAATGTAAAGTGTTAAGTTTACGTGCTGTTAAAGTTTTCTTAATGAATTTATATTCTTCAGTACATGAATTGACTCTTGAGTTAAAGAAACAAAAGAAAAATAACAATCCAATATGTCTTGTACCAACTATGGGTTCGTTACATGAAGGACATTACTCCCTTGTGCACAAGGCTTTAGAAGCTTCAGAAACTGTTTGGGTTTCAATTTTTGTTAATCCTACTCAATTTAATGATAACAATGATTTTATAAACTACCCAAAGAACTTAAATAAAGACATTGAAACACTTCTAGATATTTCTAAAAATATCAAAATTTTTGCTCCATCTGCTAAAGAAATTTATGGTAAAAACATAGAGCCTCAAAAATTTAATTTCGGTTATATCGGTGAAGTAATGGAAGGAAAATTTAGAGAAGATCATTTTAACGGAGTTGCAACAATAGTCACCAAACTTTTAGACCTTTTCAAACCAGACTTTGTTTTTTTTGGTGAAAAAGATTTTCAACAAATATTAATAGTTCAAAAAATAATTGATGAAAGCTTTCATGGAACAAATCTTGTTCGTTGTGAAACAGTAAGAAATAAAAATGGATTGGCTTTAAGTTCGAGGAACAAACTATTGAAGAGAAAAGATTACAATAACTCCAATATCATTTATGAAATGTTAGTTTTTTCAAAAAAAAATTTAATGAAAATTCCTTACAATAAAATNAAAGCTCATATAACATCAGAAATTAACAAAGTTGAAAACTTTAAGCTCGAGTATTTTGAAATAAGGGATGAAAAAACACTTTTTGAAATCAAAAAAAATAACTTTAATATAGGATTAAGAGCTTTCATTAGTGTTAAAGTTAATAGTGTTAGATTGATAGATAATTATCTTCTGAATTAGTATATTTGGCGGATGCAAATTGAGGTGCTAAAATCTAAAATTCACAGAGCTCTAGTAACAGGAGCTGATCTTAACTACATTGGAAGTATAACAATTGATGAAACATTGATGGATGCATCAAATATTATTGAAGGAGAAAAGGTTCAAGTAGTTAATATTAATAATGGTGAACGATTGATTACCTATGTTATTAAAGGAAAAAAAAATAGTGGTGAAATTACATTAAATGGGCCAGCTGCTAGAAAAGTCCAAAAAGGTGATGAAGTAATAATAATTTCATATGCTTCTATGGACCTGAGTAAAGCGAAGCTCTTTAAACCAACCGTTATTTTTCCTGGCGCAAATAACTCTTTACAATAATGTCATCAAAAACAAAGATTACATTTTCTTGTTCTAATTGTGGAGCAAAATATCCAAAATGGCTTGGACAATGTACAGTTTGTGGAGAGTGGAATACTATTGCAGAAGAAATAGTAAATACTAAAAATAAAAATGATTATAAATTTATTTCCAAATCAAAAGCTGTTGATATTAACGATATAAACTATTCAAATGATCAAAGAATTTTCTTCTCTGAAAATGAAATCAATAGAGTTCTTGGNGGAGGACTTGTTAAAGGCTCTGTTGTATTAATTTCAGGTGAGCCTGGAATTGGAAAATCTACTATTTTACTGCAAAATTCGTTAAGCTCAAGTGAAAAAGTATTATACATTTCAGGTGAAGAAAGTTCAAGTCAAATAAAATTAAGAGCTCATAGAATTACTAACAACCTGAAAAATTGTTTTATTCTAACTGAAACTAATCTAGAACTAATTTTAAAAAATATCGAAGAAATTAAACCTGATATTTTAATCATTGATTCTATTCAAACCATACAAACTGACATACATGAAAGTAGTCAAGGAAGCTTGACACAGATTAGAGAATGTACTGGGATTTTAATTAAACTAGCTAAAAATACAGGATTACCAATTATTATTGTTGGACATATTACTAAAGAAGGAAGNATAGCTGGACCGAAAATATTAGAACACATGGTTGATGTTGTTCTTCATTTTGAAGGTGATAAACAAAATCAATATAGAATCTTAAGGTCTAAAAAAAATAGATTTGGTTCAACTGATGAAATTGGAATTTATCAAATGAATTCTAATGGATTAAATGAAGTNAGTGANCCAAGCGAACTATTCATATCTAAAAAAGAAAAAAAATCATCAGGCTCAGCTGTTTCTGTTACTCTTGACGGAAGTAGGTCTTTAATGATCGAAATTCAAGCTCTTGTCAGCTCTGCTGTTTATGGAACACCTCAAAGAATTTCAAATGGATTTAACTCTAAAAGNTTAAATATGCTATTAGCTATTTTAGAAAAAAGAGCTGGATTCAAAATTGGAATTAAGGATGTTTTTATTAATGTTACTGGAGGATTTAAAATTGAAGATACTGCTACAGATCTTGCAGTAATATGTGCAATANTATCCTCAAATATTAATTTNGCAATTGATCAACATTCATGTTTTTGCGCAGAGGTNGATCTNTCAGGTGAATTGAGATCTGTCTCAAGTATTGAAAAGAGAGTTAATGAAGCTCAAAGATTAGGCTACAAGAACATNTATATTTCGAGTGATATAAAACAAGATTTTAATTCANCAAAAATTAATGTTAAGAAACTTTNTAACGTTAAAGAGGTCGTAAAAAGTATTTTTAAGGAGCAGGGTTAGGAATTAGTTCATTCACCGAATTNATTTCCTTAATTATTTCAGGGCTCAATTTCACATTTACACTTTCTATATTTTCTTTTAACTGAGAAATCGATGTAGCTCCAATTATATTACTTGTTACAAATGGTCTATCATTGACAAAAGACAATGATAGATCTGTAAGAGAAATTCCATGTTTNTTAGCAATTTCATTATATAATTCAGTTGCTTTAAATGAATTCACGTTGCTATATCGTTTTAAATTTGGAAACAAATCTAACCTACTGTTTTTAGGCATCTTTTTATTCATATATTTTCCCGAAAGCACACCAAATCCAAGAGGAGAATATGCTAATAATCCAACAGATTCTCTTTTACATATTTCTGAACTTCCAACCTCAAATAATCTGTTTAATAAGGAATAAGGATTTTGTATAGTAATCATTTTAGGTAAGCCTTTTTTTACATATTCAAGAAATTTCATAATTCCCCAAGGGTTTTCATTGGAAAGCCCAACATGTCTTATCTTACCTTCATCAATCAATGACTTTAAAATATGTAAAATCTCCTCAAAATTATCCTCCCAAGAATCATTAAAATATTGAAAACTTCTGTTACCAAATGTATTAGTAATTCTTTCTGGCCAATGCAATTGATATAGATCAATNTAATCAGTTTGAAGTCTTTTTAGGCTTCCCTCAACAGCTTCATTAATTGAATTTCCCTTAAATCCTGTCTTTCTGATATGAGCAGTATAATCACCAGGTCCAGCAATTTTTGTAGCTAAAATAACTTTATCTCTATTTCCAGTTTTTGAAAACCANTTACCGATTATTTTTTCTGTATCNGCATATTTATCTGGNGTNGCNGGAACAGGATAAAGTTCTGCTGTATCAAAGAAATTAACACCGTTTTCTAGAGAAAAATTCATTTGTTCAAAGGCTTCTTCTTGAGTATTTTGTCTTCCCCAAGTCATGGTTCCTAGACATATTTTACTAACCTTAATATTAGTATCTGGTAAATAATTATATTCCATTATAATTCTATATTAACTCCAATTGGACAATGATCAGAATGATGAACATCATTCATTATGTACGATTTTTTAATATGTTTATTTAAATTTTCAGAGGATAAAAGATAGTCAATTCTCCATCCTTTATTGTTTGCTCTTGAATTTGCACGATAACTCCACCAAGAGTATTGATGAGGATCTTTATTAAGAAATCTAAAAGTATCTGTGAATCCAGATTTTAAAAATCTATCTAACCATTGTCTTTCTTCAGGAAGAAAACCAGATACTTTGGCATTTCTAATTGGATCATGAATGTCAATAGCTTCATGACATATATTGTAGTCTCCCGCTATAATTAAATTTTTTTTTGATTTTCTTATTTCATTTATAAGAGAAAAAAAATCATCCATATATTTAAATTTAAATCCTAATCTATCGATATTAGTTCCTGAGGGCAGATATAGGCTCATAACAGAGAAATTATCAAAATCTAACATTAAATTTCTACCTTCTCTATCCATGTANTCAATTCCAACACCATAATGAATTTTATTAGGTTTCAACTTTGTCAATATTCCAACTCCACTATATCCCTTTTTTTCAGCTGAGAACCAATAATCATTATAGCCTAATTTTTTAAAAACANTTTGATCAAACTGATCAATATTTGCTTTTGTCTCTTGTAAACAAATAATATCTGGATTGCAGTCTTCAAGCCACTCAACAAAACCTTTTCGAATTGCTGCTCTTATCCCATTTATATTGTAGGAAAGAATTTTAATCACTGTTTAATAACCAATTATTAATATCTAGTGATGAATCTAAGAAACTATGGATTTCATTCACATGAATTCTATCTTGTTTCATGCTATCTCTATCTCGAATTGTAACAGTGTCATCCTCAATAGTTTGATGATCTATCGTTACACAGAAAGGTGTTCCAATAGCATCTTGTCTTCTATATCTTCTACCTATAGCATCTTTTTCATCATAAACAGTACTAAACTTAAGCTTTAATTTATCTTTTATTTTTCTGCAATATTCGGGAAGTCCATCTTTCTTAACTAGTGGCAAGAAAGCAACTTTATATGGTGATAAAATATATGGTGTTTTTAATACAGTTCTTTCAGTTCCATCATCTAGTTTTTCAAATTTTAAAGAAGAAGAAAAAATAGCCAAAAACATTCTATCTACACCAATTGAGGTTTCAAGCACGTAAGGAGTGTACTTTGAATTATCTGANGGATCAAAATATTTAATTTGTTTTGTAGAAAATTTTTCATGATTCCCAAGATCAAAATCAGTTCTAGAGTGAATTCCCTCTAATTCTTTGAATCCAAAGGGAAAATTAAACTCTATGTCACATGCAGCATCAGCATAATGTGCTAATTTTTCATGATCGTGAAATCTATAATTACTTTTATCTAAACCAAGAGAGAGGTGCCAATTTAATCTCACATTTTTCCAATGTTCATACCATTTCATTTGAGTACCAGGCTTAATGAAAAATTGCATTTCCATCTGCTCAAATTCCCTCATTCTAAATATAAACTGCCTAGCAACAATTTCATTTCTAAAAGCTTTTCCAATTTGCGCAATTCCAAAAGGAATTTTCATTCTACCTGTTTTTTGAACATTCAAATAATTAAGAAATATACCTTGAGCAGTTTCAGGCCTTAAAAATAAATCGGTTGAATTTGATTCAGTTGAGCCAAGCTGCGTTTTAAACATCAGGTTGAATTGTTTTACATCAGTCCAGTTTTTTGTTCCAGAAATTGGGCAAACTATTCCACAATCTTCAATAATATTTTTTAGCTCTTCAAGATTGTCTTGATTTAAAGCTTCAGAAAATCTTTTATTAACTAAATCAATTTCATTTTGATATTTTAAAACCTTTGGATTAGTTGATAGAAAAGTTTTTTCATCAAAATTTTCTCCGAATCTTTTATGCTGCTTCTTTTTTTCCTTATTAATTTTTGCTTCAATTTTTTGAATGTAATCTTCAATTAAATTATCAGCTCTATATCTTTTTTTGGAATCTTTATTATCAATCATTGGATCATTAAAAGCATCTACGTGTCCGCTAGCTTTCCATGTTGTGGGATGAGAAAAAATAGCAGAATCTATACCAACAATATTATCATTTAATTGAACCATTGATTTCCACCAATAGTCTTTGATATTATTTTTTAAAAGAACACCATTTTGAGCATAATCATAAACAGCACTNAAGCCGTCATATATTTCACTTGATTGAAAAACAAAACCATATTCCTTCGCGTGAGATATGATTTTTTTAAAAATTTCATCAGACATTTTACAAAAATAGCACTTTAACATCTAAACGATGAATTGAATTGAAAATAAAATTTTACTTTGCATTTAAATATGAGAAAGGGAATTTTATGTGTTACTTTATTATTGCTTTTATACTCATGTGCAAAGAGGAGTACGCCTGAGGGTGGTGAAAAAGATGAAATACCNCCTAAAGTTTTANGTTCTAAGCCTGAAAATAGTTCAATTAATTTTGATGAGAAAAAGATCAGAATTACGTTTGATGAGTATATTAAACTTGAAAAACTTAATTCGCAATTAGTAGTTTCTCCTCCTATAGATAAATCAAATTATTCTATTTTTCCACAAGGGGGCGCATCAAAACATATTGATATTGAAATCAATGAACCACTTTCTGATTCAACAACTTTTGTTTTCAATTTTGGAGAAAGCATAAAGGACAATAATGAAGGTAACCTGTTACCATTTTATAAATATGTTTTTTCTACAGGCTCTTATGTAGATTCACTTGAGCTTAAGGGGAATATATATGACAGTTATGAAAGAAAGCAAGAAGGATACATAACTGCAATGTTATACCCAAAAAATGAAAGCTTTAATGACTCAACTGTATACAAAGAAAAACCTTTATATATTTCAAGCACCCTTGATAGTACCTTTTTTAATTTTAGTAATTTAAAAAAGGGGGAATATGTACTATTAGCTTTAAAAGATTATAACAATAATTTACTATTTGACCCTTTGAGCGATAAAGTAGCATTCATTGATTCAACGATTATAATTCCAACAGAATCAGAATTTGATCTAAAATTATTTAAAGAAATTCCTGAATACAAAGTTTTTAAGCCATATCAAGAATTTAGCAACAGAGTAAGTTTTGGATATAGGGGGAATATAGATTCATTGAAAATTAATTTATTAAATGAAAATATTGAAAGTATAATTACCAAAGAAGAAGATAGAGACACACTTAATTATTGGTTTAGATCATTTAATTATGANACACTAAGATTTGAGGTAAAAAATAAATTGGATTTTGATGAATTTAAACTGGCTAAAAGAGAGTATGAAAATGACACTCTCATNATATCAAAATACAGTGATAAATTTGAGTTAGGTGATCAATTTTCTCTGAAAACCACGATACCAATTATTGATTTAGATAATTCAAAAATCACAATCATTAATAAAGATTCAACTCTAATTCCTTTTACAACTGAATTCAACAATCATAAAATAGATTTTNANTTTGAAATCTTACCAAGTGATAGATATTCAATAGAAATCATGCCTAACGCAATTATTGATTTNTTTGAAAATACAAATGATACCTTAAACTATAATTTCACNACCAAAAAAAGGTCAGATTACGGCAATCTATATTTAAATCTCAGCGGAATCAATTTTGATAAACTTATAGTTGAACTTTTAAATTTAAAAGGTGAAATTATAAGATCTAATTTTCTAACATCAAATTCAGATCCATGTACTTTTGAAAACATTCTTCCNGGAGATTACACAATTAGAGTTATAAATGATCTAAATAAAAATAATCTTTGGGATACAGGTGATTTTTTAAAGAAAATNAAACCAGAACCAACTTATCACTATAACGATACAATTAAAGTAAGGGCNAACTGGGTAATAAGAGAAAGGTTATAGCTATTTCTTAAGACTAGCTTTCACATACTCACTATTCATTTTAGCTATGTAATCTAATGAAATTCCTTTAGGACATTCAACATGGCAAGCTCCCGTGTTAGTACAATTACCAAATCCTTCTTCATCCATTTGCTTAACCATATTTAAGACNCTGTCAGTTGCCTCAACCTTACCCTGAGGAAGTAATGAAAATTGTGANACTTTTGCTGATACAAATAACATTGCAGAAGAATTTTTACAGGAAGCAACACAAGCTCCACAACCAATACAAGTTGCTGCATCAAAAGCCTTATCGGCATTTTCTTTCTCTACAGGAATTGAATTAGCATCTTGAGGATTACCAGAGGTGTTGACTGAAATGTATCCACCTGCTTGCTGAATTCTATCGAAAGCTGATCTATCAACAACTAAATCTTTAATTACAGGAAAAGATTTTGCTCTAAATGGTTCTATATATATAGTATCTCCGTCCTTAAATTTTCTCATATGAAGCTGACATGTGGTAATCAACTTATCAGGTCCATGAGGTTCACCATTAATAAACATAGAGCATGACCCACAGATTCCCTCTCTACAATCATGATCAAATGCAACAGGGTCTCCACCACTGGAAATAATTTCTTCATTCAAAACATCCATCATTTCAAGAAATGACATATCAGGAGATATATTGTCTATTTCATAATTGACAATAGCTCCTTTTGATTTATTGTCTTTTTGTCGCCAAATTTTTAAAAATAATTTCATTATTTATATGATCTATTTTTTAATTCTACATTAGAAAATTCTAGATTTTCTTTATGTAGTTTAGATTTGTGAACCTCTCCTTTATTTTCCCAAGCAGAAACATATGAAAATTCTTTGTCCATTCTCNTTGCTTCTCCTTCTTTGGTTTGGAACTCTTCTCTAAAATGACCTCCACATGATTCATTTCTCTTTAAAGCATCCATAGCAAATAATTCTCCAAGTTCAATAAAATCTGCTAATCGCATTGCCTTACATAATGATTCATTGAATGAATTTTTATCACCTGGTATTATTACATTTTTTTCAAAATCTTTTCTAAGTTCCTGAATCTCTTTTATGGCAGATTTCAAATCTTTCTCGTTTCTTGACATTCCACATTTATCCCACATAATTTTACCCAATTTCTTATGAAAATAGTCTACGGATTTTGAGCCTTTATTTTTCATCAAAGAATCTATTTTTTCAGAGACAGACTTTTCTGCATCTTTAAATTCTTTAGAGTCAGTTGAAATTTTTCCAGTTTTAATATCATCAGATAAATACTCTCCTATTGTATACGGTAATACAAAATATCCATCAGCTAATCCTTGCATTAATGCAGATGCTCCTAATCTATTGGCTCCATGATCTGAGAAATTAGCTTCACCAATGGCAAAACATCCTGGTATTGTCGTCATTAAATTATAATCTACCCAAACACCTCCCATAGTGTAATGTACAGCTGGATATATCATCATCGGAGTTTCATATGGGTTCTCATCAATTATTTTTTCATACATCTGAAATAGATTTCCATACTTAGACTTCACGACCTCTTTCCCTAATCTCTTTACTTCTTGCTCGTTATTTTGATCTATTCCTCTGAGAAGTGCTTTCTCTTTTCCATATCTAATTATAGCAGATGAAAAATCTAGATATACTGCCTCTCCTGTTTTATTAACTCCAAATCCAGCATCACATCTTTCTTTAGCTGCTCTAGATGCCACATCTCTTGGTACTAAGTTTCCAAATGATGGATACCTTCTCTCTAAATAATAGTCTCTATCATCTTCAGAGATTTCAGTTGGTTTTAAATTCCCATTTCTAATTGCTTCAGCATCAGATTTCTTTTTTGGAACCCAAATTCTTCCATCGTTTCTAAGTGATTCNGACATCAATGTTAGTTTTGATTGATAATCACCAGAAACTGGTATACAGGTTGGGTGTATCTGAGTGTAGCAGGGGTTTGCAAAAAAAGCACCTTTTTTATGAATTTTCCATGCGGCAGAAGCATTACTTCCCATAGCATTTGTTGATAAATAAAACACATTTCCATATCCACCGGATGCAATAACTACTGCATGGGCTGAATGACGTTCTAATTCTCCAGTAATTAGATTTCTTGCTATTATTCCTCTTGCTTTACCATTGACAATAACTAAATCCATCATTTCATGTCGGCTATACATCTTTATCTTTCCTCTGGCAATTTGTCTGTTCATTGCAGAATAAGCTCCCAATAAAAGCTGTTGCCCTGTTTGACCTTTTGCATAAAAAGTTCTAGAAACTAATACTCCTCCAAAAGATCTATTGTCAAGTAAACCTCCATATTCTCTTGCAAAAGGTACACCTTGAGCAACACACTGGTCAATAATATTAGATGAAACTTCAGCTAATCTATAAACATTTGCTTCTCTAGATCTGTAATCTCCACCCTTAACAGTGTCATAAAATAACCTATACACAGAATCTCCATCACCCTGATAGTTTTTTGCAGCATTAATACCTCCTTGAGCGGCAATGGAGTGCGCTCGTCTGGGCGAATCTTGGAAACAAAAAGCTTTCACATTGTAGCCTAACTCAGCTAAGGTAGCTGATGCTGATCCTCCAGCTAATCCAGTCCCAACAACTATAACGTCAATCCCCCTCTTATTTGCAGGACTTACAAGCTTTATATCGTTTTTATGTGTAGACCATTTTTTTTCAATTGGACCGTTGGGTATTTTAGAATCAAGAATACTCATAGTGTTGAATAATAATGGAATATAGCAATGAAACAAAAACCAAGTGGAATTAAAATTCCATAGGCATAACTAATCTTTTTAATAGCTGGAGCATATTTATTGTCAGTTCCCAAAGATTTGAAAGACGATGCAAAACCATGAACCAAGTGTAATGCAAGGAAAACAAATGACAAACAATAAATTCCAACTCTTACAGGATCCTCAAATTTATGAACCAGTTCCTCAAAATATCTCTCAGGATTTTCAGGCAATACATCAATATATTTATACTTCATTTCAGGAACCCAAAAGTCATAGAAATGTAGACCCATAAATGATAATACAACAATACCAGAAATAATCATATTTCTAGAAGTGAAGTTAGCGTTTGCACTTCCTTTGTAGGACACATATTTAACCGGTCTAGATTTTCTGTTTTGCCAATCCAAAACAAATCCCATAATGAAATGAAATAAAACTCCCGCAATAAGAATTGGCTGTAAAACAAATTGTACTAGAGGGTTAGTGCCCATAAAATGTGAAAACGCATTGAAAATCTTGGGATCAATAACAGATGTAAAATTTATTATAAAATGCTGTAGTAAAAAAACTACAAGAAACAACCCAGAAAGAGCCATTGCAATTTTTCTGCCTATTGAAGATTTAAAGATTTTATTCATCTAGAAAATTTCATTAATAAAATTAGTCCACAAAAAAATTAGAAACAAGAATTATCAGTTATTTAACTAAAAAACTTTCTTGAAAGTCACTTGTCTTGAATGTATATTTTCCTTTTCCAAAATAAATATTTCCGTCCGATGCTTTATTAGTTGAAAAATCTAGTTTTTTGAGTTTCTTTTCATTCATTTCAACATTTATGATTGGTAAAAAACTAATAGTATTAAATCCATTATTAATTATTATACTACCACTGTTAAGTGTGTTCCCTTTTTCATCTAATATGGAATATTCTAAATTTATATCACTTTCACTAAACAAATCAATATTTACTTTTTCATTGTAGACTACATCACTGTAATTAGGAGATCTTCCCCAGGATCTTGAAAACTTTATCTCAGATACATCAAGAACTGTTATGTTATTTCCTTTCTTGTATTTTTCTATGTAATTATTAAATACATTAAGNTTTGTTTTGTATATAGACCGTCCATGAGTTCCTACTAATAAATCATTTTGCCCATGATGAATAACTAAGTCATGTACAGCTACTCTATTCAAATTTTTGCTAAATGGATTCCATGATTCACCACTGTCAAGAGATACAAACACTCCGTTATCAGTACCCACATATAAAACTTTATCGCTATTGATATCTTCTCTTATTACATTAACAGGAGACAGAGGTAAATTTGAGGAAATATTCTTCCATGTTTCTCCATTATCATTGCTTACAAAAACATAAGGATTAAAATCATTAATTCTATAACCGTTGAGGGTAAGATAAATTTTATTGCTATCAATTTTTGAAAAAATCACTCTACTAACCCACAAATCTTTCGGAAGACCATTTCCAATTTCTTTCCATGTATTTCCAGAATTTTCAGTTAAACTAACTTTGCCGTCATCTGAACCAACTACTATCTTACCAAATGCAAAAGTTGACTCATCAAATGATGCAATAGTCCCNTAAGGCACATTTCCTTTTTTACCTCCTTGAGTTAAATCNCCCGAGATATTTTCCCAATCATCTCCCATATTAAATGACCTGTGCAGCTTATTACTTCCAAAATAAATTATGTCCTGATTNTGGGGTGAAATTAGTATTGGAGTTTGCCAGTTAAATCTTAATGGCGATTCGCCCAGTTTATGTTTAGGTTTAATATTTTTTCTGCTCTCTTTTGATAAGTCTAGTCTATAATAATTACCAAATTGTAAACCAGTGTAAACTATATTGTTGTTTCTACTATCAATTTGAATGTGCATACCATCACCTCCCATAATTTTTGTCCAGTTATTATGTCCAGATTCGTACCAAGAGGGTGATTCAACAGATGTATTTTTAGCCATCCACACCCCATTATCTTGCAGCCCACCATAAACATTGTATGGCTCAGAATTATCTACATTAATTGAATAAAATTGTCCAACAGAGGGTTGATTCAACTTAATCCAATTTTCCCCTTGATCATATGAAATATTAACTCCACCATCATTACCAAGGACTAAATGATTGGTATTTTTTGGATTTATCCATAAATCATGATGATCCACATGAACATTACTCGCGCCTATTCTTGTATATGTTTTTCCTGAGTCATTTGATTTTATAATCGGTACACCATAAATATAAATCTGATTAGAATCTTTTGGGGAAACATGAATTCTACCAAAGTAATAGCCATAACTATTATAAACTCCATCTAGATATTCATCGTTTTGCTTAGTCCATGTAACTCCAGAATTAACCGATTTATAAACCTCAGCACCTATTACAGGTGTGTCAAAAAGTTCTGCATTAGCATCAGTTAAAAACTTATATAAATCATTAGGAACTAATTCGCCTTTTTGAATTTTACTTTTAATAGTTTTTGAACTTTCATCTCTNGAAAAGCCATTTTGTCTTAAAAAANTTTCAAGTTTTTTGTCTTCTAACTTTAATAGTTGATCAATCGTCATGTCCTTGAAATCTATTCTTTCCAAATCAGAATTTTCTGTTGATTTGTCTTCCCTTCTAAATTGATTATCTAAAACAGCGTATAAAGTATTTGAATCATAAATTGCTAAGCCTATTCTACCTACTCCTTCACCNGTTGGGAATCCTGAGTTTTCAGTTGTAAGCAAATTCCATGTTTTTCCTCCATCATTAGTTTTGTAGATTCCTGAGTCATCTCCACTTCCAATAAAATTCCATGCAGTTCTACTTCTTTCCCAAAAAGCAGCATATTGTACATTAAAATCTTTAGGATCTGAAATTAAATCAATCGCTCCTGTGTTATTATTTACAAATAAAGATTTCTTCCAGTTTTCACCTCCGTCATATGTAACAAATATTCCTCTTTCATCATTTTCTGTGTACAAATGTCCGATTACAGCAACCACAACATGATTACTATCNTTAGGGTTTATCATAACTCTACTNANATGATGNGAATCTCTAAGCCCAACATTAATCCATGTTTTTCCATTATCAGTTGATTTTAAAATACCAATCCCAGGNTATGAAGATCTAGATGAGTTACTTTCNCCNGTACCAACATAAATTGTTCTAGAATTCCAATCAANATCAAAATCTCCAATATTTTGAGTAATACTATTATCCATTATTGGATNAAAGGTTGTACCGTTATTTACTGTATGCCACAACCCCCCAGATGCATATGCAACATAAAACTCNGTTGTATTTTCAGGGTTTACCTCNAANTCAGTNACACGTCCACTCATAACACTAGGTCCTATGTTTNTNAAATCNATGTTTTTAACTATAGATGTCTGTAGATCAATTTTATATTGGTTTTCAGACTTTTCAATGGCATCATAAGATGTATTAGCATTTTGAGANAATCCGAGATAGGAAACTAAAAGGAGTGCAAAAAGTATCTTTTTCATCTTTATTTATTTTATAAATTTGGGTAATTACCATTTATGAAATATAATCAAATTGATAATACCCTTTTTATTAAAAATCGAAAAAATTTTGCAAAGAAACTAGATGCAAACAGTGTTGCTTTTTTTAATTCAAATGATATATATCCTATAAGTGCAGACTCTACGCTTCCATTCGAACAACATAGAGATATATTTTATCTAAGCGGCATCGATCAAGAGGAAAGTATTTTAGTATTATTCCCTAATTCGAAAAACGAAAATTTTAAAGAAATTCTTTTTATCAGAGAAACTAATAACCATATTGTGCACTGGGAAGGAGAGAAATTAACCAAATATGACGCTTTTGAAATTTCTGGAATTAAGAATGTTCATTGGCTTGGGGAATTTGATGAAATCTTGAGTAAAATATTAAAAGAAGCTGATCAGGTTTATATTAATACTAACGAACATTACAGGCAAAATGTTGAAACTCAAACTAGAGAAGATCGTTTTATTGAAAAACTTAAAAATTTTGGTGGATTAAGCTTCAAAAAGAGTAATCCAATTCTACAATATCAAAGATCTGTTAAAGATGAAATTGAATTAAGTCTTATTAAAAAGGCATGTGATATAACTAAAAAAGGATTTAAAAGAGTCTTAGGATTTGTGAAGCCTGGAGTTTGGGAGTATGAAATTGAAGCAGAATTCTCTCACGAATTTTTAAAAAATAGATCAAAAAGATTTGCTTATACGCCCATAATAGCATCTGGAAAAAACTCCAATTATCTGCACTATATAAAAAACAACAAACAATGTTTTGAAGGAGAAATTATCTTAATGGATGTTGGTGCTGAGTATGCGAATTATTCTAGTGATATGACACGAACTATTCCAGTTAATGGAAGATTTACTGAAAGACAAAAGATAGTTTATAATGCTGTTTTAAATGTTAAAAATGAAGTTACAAAACTACTCAGGCCAGGTATCTTATGGAGTGATTATCATAAAGAAGTTGGCAAAATCATGACTTCAGAGCTTATAAGAATTAAATTACTTGATAAATCAGATATTCAAAGTGAGACCAAACAAAAACCTGCTTATAAAAAATACTTTAGTCATGGTACATCTCATCATTTAGGTTTAGATACTCATGATTATTGTGATTTGAAAATTCCTTTTGAAAAAAACAACGTACTAACAGTTGAGCCTGGTATATATATAATGGAAGAAGGGTTTGGAGTCAGACTTGAAGATGATGTAGTAATAAACAGTTCAGGTGATCCAACCAATCTTATGGCTAATATTCCAATTGAAATTGAAGAAATTGAAAGCTTAATGAGTAATTAAAAAGACTTCCAACCCATTGAAGTAATTTGATTAGTCTTACCATCTTTAGTAATTAAATTAATAGCACTTTCTTTAGTCATGTGTCCTATCACAGAAAAGTCAGGGTGATTTTCAACTTTTTCTAAATCTTTTGAATCAATGGTAAATAATAGTTCATAATCCTCTCCTCCAGAAAGAGCAATTGTACTCGCCTCTAACTTGAATTCTTCACAAGTATCTAAAGATTCCTGAGCTATTGGAATTTTTTCTTCATAAATTCTACAACCTAATCCTGAGTTTTTGCACAAGTGTAAAATTTCAGACGAAAGACCATCACTGATGTCAATCATTGAGGTTGGTTTAATTTTATTTTCAATGAAAAAATCAATCACATCGTTTCGTGCTTCTGGTTTAAGCTGACGCTCTACTATATGTTTATAATTAGAAATATCTGGTTTACTGTTTGGATTAACTAAAAAAACTTGTTTCTCTCTTTCAAGAACTTGTAATCCTAAATAAGCACCACCTAAGGAGCCTGAAACAATTACTAAATCATTATGTTTTGATCCAGCTCGTGTAATATATCCAGATTTTGCAGGTATACCAATGGCATTTACAGAGATAACCAATCCTTTTAAAGATGATGTTGTATCTCCACCAACCAAATCAACATTATATCTTTTGCATGCTAACATAATTCCAGAATAAAGCTCTTGCACTGATTCTAGTTTGAATCTATTTGAAACTGCTATAGAAACTGTTATCTGCTTTGCAATTCCATTCATTGCACATATATCCGAGATTGATGCAACTACAGATTTATATCCTAAATGTTTTAATGGAAAATAAGATAAATCAAAATGTACACCTTCAACTAACATATCTGTAGTTATTATTGATTTATCACTTTTATAATCTAAAATTGCTGCATCATCACCAACTGATAATTCTGTAGTATCATTTACAATTTGAAAATCCTTTGTTATTAAGTCAATTAACCCAAATTCTCCAATTTGGTCTAGGTTAGTTAGTTTTTTTGAATTTTCTTGCATATAAATTCCTTGTTTTGGTACAATAATTGAAATTTAATGAAATTCAAATTTAGATTATAAATATTTATTAAAGGGTTATATTTGCAGAATATGATAAAAGTTGCTGAAAAAGCTAAATATGAAGTAACCAAATTAATGAAGCATGATGGATTTGATCCAAGTGCACATTTTATTAGAGTTGGTGTTAAAAGTGGAGGATGCTCGGGGCTTTCATATGAATTAAAATTTGATAGAAACTCATATGGTAATGATAAGATTTTTGAAGACAACGGAATTAAAATTGCAGTNGATAAAAAAAGNTTTNTNTANCTAGTTGGTACAACACTAGATTACTCAGGAGGTCTAAATGGAAAAGGATTTGTTTTTATTAATCCCAATGCAAATAGAACTTGTGGTTGCGGTGAAAGTTTTNCANTATANTTATGGCNTATACAGAAGAAGAATTAAANAAAGAACTTGAACAACANGAGTACCAATANGGTTTTACAACTGATATTGATGCTGAAACATTTCCTGTTGGATTAAACAANGANATNGTTAAGAAAATATCAGCTAAAAAGAATGAACCTAGNTGGATGACTGAGTGGAGGTTAAGTGCTTTTGAAGCTTGGGAAAAAATGGAAGAGCCTGAGTGGCCAAATGTTAAGTATAAAAAGCCAGATTTTCAAAAGATTTCGTATTACTCAGCTCCAAAAACAGATCCAAAATATGAAAGTCTTGATGAGGTAGATCCTGAACTATTAAAAACTTTTGATAAACTAGGNATTTCTTTAGAAGAACAAAAAAAATTAGCTGGAGTTGCCGTTGACATTGTAATGGACTCAGTTTCNGTGGCAACTACATTTAAAGATACNTTAGCTGAGANAGGAATTATTTTTTGCTCCATTTCTGAAGCAATTCAAAATCATCCTGAACTGGTAAAAAAATACCTAGGAACAGTAATTCCCAAAAAAGACAATTATTATGCTGCACTTAATTCNGCTGTGTTTTCAGATGGGTCATTTTGTTACATTCCAAAAGGCGTGAAATGCCCAATGGAACTTTCTACATATTTTAGAATTAATCAAGCTGGAACTGGGCAATTTGAAAGAACCTTAGTTATTGCTGATAAAGGAAGCTACGTTAGTTACCTTGAAGGTTGTACAGCTCCGTCAAGGGATGAAAATCAATTACACGCTGCTGTTGTTGAATTAGTTGCTTTGGATGACGCTGANATTAAATACTCCACTGTACAAAACTGGTATCCTGGAAACAAACAAGGAAAAGGNGGAGTTTACAACTTTGTTACAAAAAGAGGCTTATGTCATACAAATTCTAAGATTTCTTGGACGCAAGTTGAAACAGGTTCGGCAGTTACTTGGAAATATCCATCATGTATCCTTAAGGGGGATAATAGTATTGGGGAATTCTATTCAATTGCTGTAACCAATAATTATCAGCAAGCCGATACAGGAACAAAAATGATTCACTTAGGAAAAAATACTAAAAGTACTATCATTTCTAAGGGTATTTCTGCAGGTAAATCACAAAATAGTTACAGAGGTTTAGTTAGAATAGGAAATAATGCNGAAAATGCCAGAAACTTTTCCCAATGNGATTCACTTTTAATGGGGAANAGTTGTGGAGCTCATACGTTTCCCTACATAGAAGCAAAAAATAAAACTGCTCAAATAGAACATGAAGCAACAACTAGTAAAATTGGAGAAGATCAAATATTTTACTGTAATCAAAGAGGAATAGATACTGAAAAAGCCATTGCTTTAATTGTAAATGGTTTTAGTAAAGAGGTATTAAACAAATTACCAATGGAATTTGCTGTTGAAGCTCAAAAGCTTCTTGAAATTTCACTTGAAGGTTCTGTTGGATAAATTATTATTATGTTAAAAATTGAAAATTTACATGTCAGTGTTGATGGCAAAAAAATATTAAAGGGTATCAATCTAGAGGTTAAAAAAGGGGAAATTCATGCTATTATGGGACCAAATGGCTCTGGGAAAAGCACTTTATCTTCTGTTATTTCTGGGCATGAAGATTATGAAATAACCAAAGGTGATATTTATTTTAAAGATGAAAATATTGAAGATTTATCAGCAGATGAAAGAGCTCACAAAGGTATCTTCATGTCATTTCAATATCCAATAGAAATTCCTGGTGTTTCAGTTACAAATTTTATTAAGACTGCAATAAATTCAAATTTAAAAGCAAGAGGTTTAGACGAAATGCCAGCTAATAAAATGCTTTCTAAAATTAGAGAAAAAGCAAACCTTCTTGAAATTGATTCCAAGTTTTTGTCAAGATCATTAAATGAAGGTTTTTCAGGTGGTGAAAAGAAAAGAAATGAGATTTTTCAAATGGCTATGCTAGAACCATCACTATCAATTTTAGATGAAACAGACTCAGGNCTTGATATTGATGCACTGAGAATTGTAGCTAATGGAGTAAATAAACTAAGAACTGATGATAATGCTACAGTAATTATTACTCACTACCAACGTCTACTAGACTATATTGTGCCTGATTATGTTCATGTTTTGCAAGACGGAAAAATTGCAAAATCTGGGGATAAAAATTTAGCTCTAGAACTNGAAGAAAAAGGATACGATTGGATTTAAATAATAAATATGTCTCTAAAAGATAAATTAGTTTCATCATTTTTAGCATTTGAATTAGATGCTGATATAAATTCGTCTATTCACGAAATTAGATCAAAATCAATTAAAGATTTTGAGAAAATTGGCTTTCCGGACAGGAAACATGAAGATTGGAAATACACACCAATAAAAAAAGTACTAAATGAAGACCTAAAAATATTTTCTAAAAGAAGACACCTTCTAGATTTTGACAAAGTTAAGGACTTTTTTATCAGTGGAATAGAGTCATATAAAATCGTTTTTATTGACGGAATGTACGATCCTTTTTGGTCAGAAACTACACACGATGGTGTTGATATATGTATTTTATCAGCGATTCTGAACAAGGAAAAGTATTCAAAATTATTAGGTAAATATTTTAATAAATTAACTAACAAAAGTGACTCATTTAGTTTGTTAAATACCTCTTTTTCAAAAGAAGGTGCTTATGTGCATGTTCCTAAAAATATTGAGTTAGCTAAGCCAATTGAAATAGTCCATATCAATACAGGAAGTGATAATTCTTTAATGTTACAGCCNAGAAACTTAATTATAGTTGAAAAAAGCTCTAAAGTTGAAATCATTGAAAGCCACTATTCAATCGAAAAAAACGGTGCATTAACCAATTCATTAACTGAAATATTTGTTGAAGAGAATGCATTTTTAGATTACTATAAAGTTCAAAATGATAACACTAGCAATTCATTGATAGATAATACTTGCATTCATCAAGAAAAAAATAGTGAAGCAAGCTGCCATACCTTTTCTTTTGGAAATAACATTACAAGAAACAACTTGAGTTTCTATCAAAATGGCAAAGGAATAAATTCNATACTTAATGGTGTCACAATATTAAATGAAAAACAGCTTACAGATCATCATACACTAGTTCATCATGCTAATCCGTCATGCACAAGTCACCAAGATTATAAAGGAATTTTTATAGGTGACTCCGTTGGAGTTTTTAATGGCCAAGTAATCGTAGATAAAATTGCTCAACAAATAAATGCGTTTCAGCAAAACAATAATATAATTATTGGGGACAAGGCAGCTGTAAATACTAAGCCTCAGTTGGAAATTTTTGCTGACGATGTCAAATGTTCACACGGTTGTACAATAGGTCAATTAGATAAATCTGCCTTATTTTACTTACAAACTAGAGGCATACCAAAAAAAGAAGCTAAAGCACTATTAACTTATGCTTTTGCAAATAATGTTTTAGAAAGTGTTAAAATAAAACCTTTAAAAACAAAAATTAAAAAGATTATTGCTGGTAAATTAGGTGTTAATCTTGGATTTGAACTATAATGAATTTTGATGTTGAAAATATTAGAAAAGATTTTCCTATTCTAAGTAAGAAAATCAACAATAAACCTCTTATCTATTTTGATAATGCGGCAACGTCTCAAACACCCACAAGTGTAATAAATTCAATTTCTAATTATTACAATAATTATAATGCAAATATTCATAGGGGAGTACACTCTTTAAGTGAAGAAGCGACACAAGATTTTGAATCTGCAAGAACTAAAATCAAAGAGCATTTCAATGCAGGTGACACAAAAGAAATAATATTTACATCTGGAACAACTCATTCAATAAATATCGTTGCTAACGGATATACCGATATTTTAAAAAGTGGTGATGAAATTATTGTATCAGGTCTTGAGCATCATTCAAACATTGTCCCATGGCAAATGATGACAAAAAAAAATAATGCTAAACTAAAAGTTATCCCTTTAAAAGAAAATGGAGAATTAGATTTAAAAGTTTTTGAGAATTTAATTTCAGATAAAACTAAACTAGTATTTATAAATCATGTTTCAAATGCGCTTGGCGTAATTAATCCAATTGAAAAAATCATAGAAATTGCTCATAAAAATGGAGCTGTAGTATTAGTTGATGGTGCTCAAAGTTCCGCTCATTTTGATATTGATCTGCAAAAACTTGATGTAGATTTTTTCACAGCATCAGCACACAAATTATGCGGACCAACAGGAATTGGATTTTTATATGGAAAGAAAGAATTATTAGATCTTATTCCACCATACATGGGTGGTGGTGAAATGATTTCTGAAGTAACATTTGAAAAAACTACTTATGCAGATTTACCACACAAGTTTGAAGCTGGAACACCTAATATTTCAGGTGCCATTGCTTTTGGATATGCCCTAGATTATTTGAATAATATTGGTCTTGATAATATTAAAAAGTATGAAGACTATTTGCTAGATTATGCAACAAATAAACTTAAGCAAATTGATGGAATGATAATTTATGGTGACACTCCTAACAAAACATCGGTCATATCATTTAACATAGATGGTCTTCATGCATATGATATAGGNTCTATTCTTGACAAATTTGGAATAGCAGTTAGAACCGGCCAACATTGTGCTCAACCAATTATGGATTATTTTAAAATATCAGGCACAGTCAGAGCTTCCTTCTCGTTTATAAATACTATTGAAGAGATTGATGAATTAATCAAGGCAATAACATTTGCAAAACAAATGTTAAGCTAATTCGTATCTTTGATTATCATGACAATTTCAGAGAAAGGACAAAGTTTAGTTGAAGATTTTTCTTTTATGGAAGATTGGACNNAGAAATATCAATATTTGATTGATTTATCTAAAAGTCTCGCTCCGATGGATACTAAATTTAAGGTTGAAGATAATTTAATTAAAGGTTGTCAAAGCAAAGTTTGGCTTAAGGCAAGCTTTGAAAATGAATTAATAAATTTTCAGGCTGATAGTGATGCAATAATTAGCAAAGGAATAGTAGCAATTTTACTAAGTGTCTTAAATGATAGAAAACCTAATGAAATTTTAAATGCTGACTTGAATTTTATTGACCAAATTGGGCTAAAAGAGCATTTGTCTCCTAACAGGGCTAACGGTCTATCATCTATGTTAAAACAAATTAAATTTTATGCATTAGCATATAGTAAATTAAATTAATTATGGGAAAAAATATGATAGATCCAAAAGAGCTTGGAGAAACTGTAGTTAAAGTACTTAAAACAATTTATGACCCCGAAATCCCTGTAGATATTTATGAACTTGGATTGATATATGATGTATTCTTGAATGAAGCTAATGATGTTAAAATTTTGATGACATTGACAACTCCTAATTGTCCAGTTGCTGAAAGTCTTCCACAAGAAGTAAAAGATAAGGTTGCATCAATTGAAGGAGTTAAGAGCGCTGAAGTAGAAATGACATTTGACCCACCTTGGTCTAGGGATTTGATGAGTGAAGAAGCTAAACTTGAGCTAGGATTTCTGTAATGTCACATGAAATAAAAAATAGGGTTGCTGAAAGCTCATTAGTTACAATTGATTTTGACGAATTCATAAATCAAAAAAAAATAATTGTTTTTGATTTAAAAATGTGGCTAAAGGACGAGTTGATTCTAATTGAAAAAGACTTTCGAGATAAAGTCAATAATCATAATTGGAATGATTATAATGACCATTTAGTCCTCATAAAATGCTCAAATAATGCAATCATTCCCCATTGGGCTTACCTTTTAATTTCATCTAAGTTAAAAGCAAATGGAATTAACAATTTTATTGGATCTGAAGAAGATTATAATAATTATAGTATTATAAATTCAATTCAAAATATTGACTTAAGTGAGTTTAAAGAAAAATCTGTAATAGTGAAGGGTTGTTCCAATTACGCTAATAAAAATTACTACTATTCTTTAATTGTGAATAAAATTCAAAACGAAGTAAAGTCACTGATGTTCGGAGAAGCATGCTCGTCTGTTCCAATATTTAAAAGGAAAAAATGAAAAATAATGTTGCAATATTTGGGATCATTATTCAATTAGCAGGATTGATAAAAAAAGCTGTTCTTTTAATTATATTCCTTTTCCCTTTAATTTCAATTGCTCAAGAAGAAAATGAGATTGACTCACTTGAACTAAATTCTTTTTGGAAGAAATCTGGGAAATTCACTTTTCTTGGAAACCAATCGAGCTATAGTTATTGGACAGCAGGAGGTCAGACTAGTGTATCGGGAACTATTAAACTAGATTATGATTTCAACTTTGAAAATAATGGCTGGAACTGGGACACTAAACTTATTACTGCTTACGGGCTAAACAGTATTGGAGGTGCAAAATTTATCAAAAAAACTGATGATCGAATTGAGATTAACTCTCTTTTGGGTAAAAAATTTACAAATAACCTTATTGGAAATTGGAGCTATTCATCGTTTGTAAATTTTAAAACCCAATGGACTAAAGGATTTAGGTATAGTAATTCAGGAGGTGAGGAAACAAAAACTGAACTAAGTAGATTTTTTTCACCAGCATACTTGCAAATTGGTGTTGGATTATACTGGAGAAAAACAAAAGATTTGTGGGTTAACTTTGCTCCTCTTACAGGAAGATTAATTATGGTCAACAAAGATTTTACACAGAATTTAGCTGAAGAGGAAACTTATTTTGGTGTAAAAAAAGGTAAAAATAACAGATTTGAAATTGGTGCTTCTTTGAGTTCATACTTTAAAGTTCAATTATTAGAAAATGTTGAGCTTGAGAATAGATTGAGTCTTTATTCAGATTACCTTGAAAATCCTGGAAATGTTGACTTAGATTATACTATAACTACTATAATGAAAATAAATAAGTATCTGACAACCAATCTTATATTCCAATTCATTTATGATGATAATTCAATAAAAAGACTTCAGGTTAGAGAAGTTATGGGAATTGGGTTGAGTCTTGATATTTAATCTAGATCTGGGTAGAGAAAGTTATTATAAGGAAATCTCTTAATGTGTATTTTTCTTACCTCACTGTAAATTTTNTTTTTTAAACTATNAATATTTATTTTCTTAAANGCAGATATATATTCTCTGTTACCNTTTAANCTNAACTTTAAACTTTCAAGTTCTTCATTTGATATTTTATCAATTTTATTAAAAACCATTAATGAAGGTTTTTCTGAGCATTTTATTTGNTCCAATATAACATTAACTGATTCAATATGNTCTTNGTAGTTTGGGTGAGAAATATCNACTANNTGTAATACTAAATCTGATTCTGTNATTTCATTTAATGTACTCTTNAAAGATTCAATCAATTGTGTTGGNAGTTTTCTNATAAAACCAACNGTGTCAGTCATTAGAAATGGAAGATTTTCTANAACAATTTTTCTNACAGTTGTATCNAGNGTTGCAAATAATTTATCTTCAGCAAAAACATCTGATTTNGANATTAAGTTCATAAGTGTTGATTTACCTACATTGGTATAACCNACAAGAGATACTCTNACTAAACTNCCTCTATTTCCTCTCTGTACAGACATTTGTTTNTCTATGTTCTTTAGCTTATTTTTTAATAAGCTTATTTTATCTCTAACNATTCTTCTATCAGTTTCAATTTCTGTTTCNCCCGGTCCTCTCATGCCTATNCCCCCNTTCTGTCTTTCTAAGTGAGTCCATAAACCTTTTAATCTAGGCATCAANTATTGATACTGTGCAAGCTCNACTTGATTTTTTGCATAGCTAGTTTGTGCTCTTTGAGCAAAAATATCTAAAATAAGTCCTGTTCTGTCTATTATCTTACATCTCAAANTTCTTTCAAGATTACCTTGCTGAGTTGGNCTCAATTCATCATCAAAAATNACTGAACTTATATCATTTTTNTTATTGTAAGCTTGTACTTCNGTTATTTTCCCAGTACCAATAAATGTTTTTGGATTTGGACTTTCNAGTTTTTGAACAAACCTTTTTTTTACNACTCCNCCAGCTGTCTCAGANAAGAATGTTAACTCATCTAAATAATCCTTTACAATACTTTCTGATTGATTCTTATTAATTACACCTATNATTACGGTGTTTTCGTATTCAATTTTTTTNTTTTCTATCAAAATTAATCCTTGAAGTATTTAAGACTAAAAGAANTACCATCGTACTCTATATATGAATAAAATGAAATCCAATCTCCNGTGTTNAGATATTTAGAATTATTNCCTAAATCAATTTCTAAAGGNNAATGNCTATGTCCGAAGATAAAATAATTGAAATATTCTTCATTAAGTTTTTCTTTGCAAAAATGATAAAGAAGNTCNTTTTCTTTATTTGAAAATTTNTTGTCATTTCCTGAGATNATTTTATTTTTTCTTGANAGNTAATTTCCNAAAGAAATTGCAATATCAGGATGAAGGAAAGAAAANAATTTTTTAGTAATTNCATTTCTNAAAATTAATTTNAAAAACTTGTATTTATAATCACCNGGACCTAANCCATCACCATGACCAACAAATAATTTNTTANTATCAATTTGAAATTTTGTNGGNTTTTTNANNACTTTAATATTTAANTCTTTTTCANAATAATCCTTNACCCAACAATCATGATTTCCAATAAANAAGAAAATTTCGATACCACTATCNGAAAGCTCNGCTANTTTTCCAAAAAGTCTTGTATATCCTTTTGGAACTACGTGNTTGTANTCAAACCAAAAATCAAAAAGATCTCCTAATAGAAAAATCGTTTGAGCATCTTTTTTAATTAAATCAAGCCANGAGATAAANNTAAGTTCTCTTTCAAAACTCACTTTTTGATCAGGTGCACCTANATGGTTATCNGATGAAAAATAAATTTTTTTNGATGAGTTTAAATTTATATTAATCATTTTGAAATTCTACTTTTTCCCATTTATCATTTGAATCAAGTCTAAATGATCCAATATATATTTCGTCCCATTCATTAGGCTGAATAATTGATAAAAAGAGTTTTTGATTTGATCTTTGATATAGATGATAAACTTCACCTTTCTCAGGTTTAAAACTAAAGCTTGAATTATAAATGAGTTGATTCCATTCATAAGACTCCATTAATTTTCTATACTCTTCTTTGATTTCATCATATTTAGATGAAAAAAACTTATTTGTTTTAACAAGTTTTTCTTGTTTATAGCTAGTTAGATTTGTTGCCTTTATAGCGGGTGCTCCAACATTAGATGCATATGGAAGTAATCCTGGATTATCCGCAACCTGATCAGGTTTTTTCTTAGACATATAATTTTTTTGTAAAAATAATCATTCTATCTTAACAATTTCTCATAACAGTTAAATGGATAATCACTTTGTTTTCTGAAATATATTTGACCAAGTTTTTTATATCCTAATCCTTCATATAATTTATTGTTCTTTTCATTAACACTAAAAGTGTCTAATCTTATAGAATCAACATGTCTTGTTTTACATTCTTTTTCAATGTAATTCATTAAAATTTTAGAATATCCATTCCCTTGCTCAAAAGGCGTAATTGCTAATCGATGTACATATACGTTATTTTTTGAATCTGATATCCACTCTACCTTTTCATAAAACTCATCCATTTTATTACAAAAAGAAACACATCCAATAATTTTATCCTTTTTAAAAAGGACATACAAATTTTCATCTTCAATATCATTCAAGAAGGTTTCTCTAGATGGGTAATCATCGTTCCACTGAAAAATGCCATTGGATATCATATNTTGGGTACACTTAGATACAATATCCATTATAGAATCAATATTTTCTATAATTGCTCTTTTAATAGAAAGTGTACTATTCAATTTCTCCTAAAAAATTTATTGATTGTATAAATGGATTTAGATAATAGTCAATTATTACTGCCAACTCACCTCTGTTTACTTTTCTATCAAAATTAAAATCAGTAAGATTCAGTGATAAATAATCTGACTTAAAATCAATTTTTTCATTGATAATTGATTCTATCCAAGTTTTTAAATCTTTTAGCATTAAACCATTTAATGGATAGGTAGATAAATCAATAAATGGGGATAAATCATTTAAAAAAAGTTCTAAGTCAACTTCATTATCTGGATAAAACCAACTTTGGTTTGACCATCCAACATTTATTCCTTTTCCTCTTAAGATACCTGTTGAACCAATTCTCTGAAAGGCTTTGAAATGTGGGTGAGTTTTTTCGACATCAAGGTAAGGTTGTATATATCCTCCATTTTCTAAAATTAATGACTGAATATGCCTAATATTTAGTTCACTAGGCTTTTTTTTCTGTTTAATACTTTCTGAAGCAATTAACCCGGCTATTTGTCCAATTTGTAATACTACTGGCTGTAATCTAGTTGTTCCATTAACTAAATTTGAAACTGAAATTGATTTTTCTGCGACTAGAAAATTTGAATT
This sequence comes from Flavobacteriaceae bacterium, assembly GCA_002703065.1. GTDB lineage: Bacteria > Bacteroidota > Bacteroidia > Flavobacteriales > Flavobacteriaceae > Eutrophosalina. The sequence goes on from PAEO01000022.1 coordinate 52,741, forward strand.
CTTNTTAGAAATTAAACTNCCAAATGGCAGACTNTATGAGGGNATTGGATAGAANGCAAGTTTTGGTAATTTTTCTTTTTCAGGATGAGCGTCATGGTGATGATCTACTGGATAATCTCCCACTAAAACACCTGTTCTGTATAACTTGTGTTTTTGATCATATGGATTTTTAATGTAATTAAGNGAAAAAGTAACCTGACCTTTCATTCTNCGNGCTTCTCNGTAATATGGAATTAATGGAAAATTNTCANCTGTTTCNTATTCGTCATCACTGATAGAATAATTGTCAAACCCAAGCTCATCTTGTATATAATATAGATATCTTAANGATTTATTTTTAGCTTTTTCAAANACTACTTCTCTCTCTTCTTTACTCATCTCAATTAAATTTGAGTAATAATCATTCCCATAAATNGGCCANTTGATCATAATTTTATCATTNGGCAATTTGCCATAATTCATCATTTGCTGAGGTGACCAAAGTGCTTTATCNGATTCAGGACAATCTTTATGAGAAGTTGAACAGTAAAATTCNGAAGCATCATATCCTTCAGGNTTATCAATTTTTACTTTTTTATTATAATTCTTAAGAATCATAACAAAGGTTAAATCTTGAATGATATCATTTTTGATTTCAGGAGCAATGTTTTCATCATACATTTCATTATTATCCATTCCAACGTCATAATCGTCATCAAGCATCGGAAGTAGATCTCCTAGTTCTGTACCATCTATTAGTATTTTTGAAAGAAAAGTCCCCTCTGAGGTTTTGATTTGATAATTATAATTGTTTCCATCATGTTTTGAAACAGACTGAGTTGAGGTTGAATATAAAATTTTTAAGTTTTTTTCATTTTGAGTAATTGATTTTAAAATTTCATTTCCAACTTTTGGTTCAAAAAGAACATTACTAACCCATCCTGTCTTTAAAGCTTCCAAGCTACCATAGTGAGAAACTAAACTATCTTTAAATTCACCCCAAAATCCTGAGGGTAGTTTGTAATTACCGTCTATAGCACTTACTCCAGCCGAAGTCAACATACCTCCTAACCACTCTGTTTCTTCGATTAAAAGAGTTTTGGCTCCGTTTCGAGCAGACTGTATTGCTGCAGAAGTTCCACCAGCTCCACCACCTACAATAACGACATCAAATTCGGATGAATCA
>PAEO01000005.1 GCA_002703065.1 Flavobacteriaceae bacterium
GAAGCACACCAAAACGATTAATATTTTGTGCTATTCTCATAATAATAATTGGTCTCCATTTACCTCCAATCATCTTCATAGAATAAGTGATAGGNCAGGAGTCTACCGTNCATCCGCANATGTCTTCAAAACATTGTTGTTTCATTATAATGGTCCTTTTTTTGTTACTATATTAAAAAATAGTGCCTACTTGTAGAATTTAATATTACTGTATAATTTTTCAAATCATTTTTGAAAGGATAAAAATATGAAAAAACAACCTTACATAGTAACACTTGAAAAAGGTAAAAACTACGCATGGTGTGAATGTGCTGAATCTCAGACACAACCGTTCTGTGATGGAAGTCACACAAAAGTGAATAAGCGAAATGAAAACNTGGTAGAGAATCTCCAAGAAATAAGCTTGATCTCAGAAGATTCTCAAAAACTTATTGCAGCCGATACTAAAGCNCCGGTTGTTTTTAGTGCTGATAAGGATACAGAAGTAAGCTTATGCGGTTGTAAAGAATCAAATAACGCTCCATATTGTAGTGGAGNACACGCGAATATTTAAAAATGAAAGGAAGATAAAATGANNAAAAAANAACCTCATGTATTAGATATTAAAAAAGATAAGAATTATGCTTGGTGTCAGTGTAGTGAATCTGAAGGTCAACCATTTTGTGATGGTAGTCATGAAAAAACTGATCATAAACCTATAGTCTTTAAGTCAGATACATCAAAAGAAGTANCACTTTGTGGTTGTAAACAATCAAAAAATGCGCCATATTGCGATGGTACACATTTAACATTATAATTTTGAATATTGATTTAACATATTATAGAGCATTTGTTCTCNTCATTGCGCGTTTAGTTTTAGCTGCTATAATTTTCAAAGCTGGTATCAACAAGTTACCGGTTTCGGAANTTGGAGGTTTGGTAAAACAACTTCCTGAATTTCTCCGATATTTGGTTGTATTGTTTGAAATTATTGGACCTATATTTCTTTTGATAGGTATTCAATTTAATAAAATTCAATTACTTGGATCAGCTATGATTGCAGTTGTAATGCTTGGAGCAAGTTATATGAAGTATTTTGTTGCTGGAAGTGCTTTNATATCAAGCGGTACAATGTATCCTTTCACATTATTTTTATTAGCCTTGATTTTTCTTACTGAAGAATAATTTAATGNTTATATTTGCGTTCACTTAAAGGGGGAAAATGTGAAAAAAACTGTCTTTTCAATATTAATTGTAATTTTATTTGCTGTTTTTGTTCAAGAGAAAATAGTTGAGCAAGACNTACTTAAGGCAATTGTTTCCTATAACAATAATCCAACTTTTACTAAAGAAACGATTACCGAGAAAGATTTTAATGGTGCAGCAATAACTATTTTTACTGCTGTATGGTGTGGATATTGTAAAGGAGCCAAGCAGTTGCTTGATGAAAAAGGTATTGCCTACTTTGAGGTAGATGTAGAAGAATACAATATTTCAAAACGTAAATTAAAAGAAATTGGTATNGAAGANTTTTTTGTCCCTCAAATNTTCGTAGATGGAGTACCNATCGGTGGATTTTCAGATCTGAAAAAAATCTTTGGCAGCGATATGCCAGTTCCAAAAGTATCATAAAATAAAAAAGGCGCCTTCGACTTGGCGCCTTTTTTGTACTCGAGGTAATTAGAGATAACTATTTTGAGTTACTGTAAGCAAGACTTTCGTCTTCATCAACTTGACTGAGTTGTGGTTCAGTCTCATCAATTAAAATATCTTCTACTGCAACTTCGCTTTGTAAGACTTCAAATACTTCATCAGCGTAATTGGTAGNANAAAGATTTCCATTCCATTCAAACGTATTTCCAGGACCTAGTTCATTTCTAGCTNCTAAAAATGCGTCATTNAANGAGGGTACAGNGNTNGTTTCAATTACTTCNANTGATTCAACATTATTGTGAAATGTTGNCACTGTTTCAGTAGGCATGGCTTCATCATTGACTGAATTACCCATNTTGGTGTTATTAACTAATGAGGTAATNTCTACATCCACAGTGCCTTCATTNCTAAAGCTTTCTGAGATATTATCGGACAGTTNTACTTCTTCGGATTGATCCATTAGAAAAAACAAGGAACCGATACACAAAATTACACCTGCTAANACGAATTTTTCAACATTATTATACATATTTTTTAACTCCATTTGTTATGCCTCTTAATGTCNCTTTCATATTTTATATACCTAGTTATNTTAAAATGGTTTCCAATTATTTTTTTATTTTTTATCTTATTANATGGATTTTTCACCACTAATGATTTANTTCCTNGTTTGGTCTATTATGACTGTACAAGCTTTTCATCTAGCTCAATCNTTACGAGCAGCAATTAATAGAGGAGATAAAGTNAGAAANATAGCAAAGGCTTTTTGTTCTATCTTTTGTATTTCTGTTGGTTTGTTCTTTTTATTTTCACATTTATCAGTAGCTTTTCATACCAAAAAAATATTTATTTTAGCATTTCATACTTTTATAATCATTTTCCAAATGGTAATGATTTGGTTACCAAAGCCTNAATAGTCNTAGTGGAAAAAGTTTTTGTCAGTGGTGGTTCTGGNTTCATTTCCCTTCATTTAATTTCAAAACTTATTCAAGAAGGATATCAAGTAAGAACGTCATTACGGTCCTTAGATCGTAAACAAGAAGTCATTGATGCGGTGGAAAAGGAAATATCAACGACGGGAATGCTTGAGTTTTGTGAGCTTGATTTATTAAAAGATGAAAGATGGGATGAAGCAGTAGCTGGATGCGATTATGTTCAGCACATTGCCTCACCAATACCAACTAGTTACTCTAAGGACTATGATGTAGTGGTTAAACCAGCTGTAGATGGTATTAGAAGGTGCCTAGAAGCTGCTTTAAAGAACAACATCAAACGTTTTGTAATGACTTCCTCAGTTGCAGCTGTAGGTGGATCTAATCATAAAAATGAATATGATGACACTGATTGGACTGATTTAAGCATGAATGTAGCACCATATCAGACCAGTAAGACAAAAGCTGAAAAGTTTTTATGGGATTTTATAGAAAAGAATAAAGATAAAACCGATATGCAGGCTGTAGCTATAAATCCTTCACTGGTTGTAGGAGAATCTTTATCTAATGATGTAGGAACATCAAATTTAGTTGTTAAGCGCATGATTGATGGGTCATTGCCATTTGCTGCTAATATTTGTATTAATATTGTTCATATTAAATGTATTGCTGACTTGCATGTGCAAGCTATGATAGATGACAGGGCAGTAGGAAAACGATTTATAGCATCTACCAGACATATTTGGTTTCCAGAGCTAGCCAAATTATTAAGAGAAAATGGATATAATGCGCCTAGAATTGAACTNCCATCATTTCTTGTAAGGTTGTATGCTATGTTTGATAAGCAGGTAGCTCATTTAACACCAGATCTAGATATTACAAGAATTTATCATTCTAATAATGCCAAGAATATTCTTGGATGGAAGCCAAGAAGCGCTGAACAAGGTGTTTTTGAAGCAGCAGCTCAAATAAAACAGCTTTTATAATATTATTTAGTGATTTTATTTAAAAAAGTATAATTAATCTCGTATTTATCGCTATCCTTGTACGATCTCACTGCTACAACATCTCCTAATGTTTCTTCGGAAGCATAAGTTTTATTTTCTTTATTGACATCTATAACTTCATCCGCAATGACAATCACAGTTTCGTAATAAAAATTGGTAGTGAAGTATCGATTATTCCACATAAAGATTTTACCAGGACCTAATTCTTTTCGTGCAGCTCTGAAGGCATTTGAGAAAGAAGGTTGATCTTCTTGACGATATTGTTCTAAGTAATAGGTTCTTTCAATCATTCCATCGCTGTCAATACGTTGATTATCATTTAAGTCAGAAGAATAGAAGGCAAGAAAGATAAATAGATTTGCTAGCATTAAAGCTCCTTTTGAGTTATCCTCAAAATTCTTTCTCATTGTTCTTTACTTTAAAAATTGTAACAAGTTCCAATAATCTTTACATTTTTGAATGGGATGCTTCAATACACTTTTCTTATTGCTTCTAGGCGGAATATACTTATTCTGGCCCGATTTAATGCAAGTAGAAGGCTTTTGGTTTAGTTTTGTAGCTATTTGGCTATGTTTCTTTGTTTCTTGGGCGTTATTTGGCGATATTGCAGATGAAATTTCAGGATTAAATAAGTATAAAGATGAGTAGACCTTTTATTAAATGGGCAGGCGGTAAATATCGTATTGCAGAAAAATTGAACTCTTTCAAACCTAAGAATATAAACACATATTTTGAGCCTATGGTTGGATCTGGAGGTCTGTTTTTTAGTAATCCACCAAAAAAAGCCTATCTTTCAGATATAAATTCTAAACTAATAAATACTTACAATGTTATCAAAAATAAAGCATATTTTCAGGAATTGATAGATGAACTTTATCTTTTTCAAGATATAACACATTCTAAGGAAAACTATCTAAAAATAAGAGAAGCATTCAATCAAGATGACCTAAATAGCATTAACAGTGCTGTTTATTTTATTTATTTAAACAAAATGTGTTTTAATGGTCTTTACAGAGAAAATTCTAAAGGACATTTCAATGTACCTATGGGAGATAAAAGAGAATTTTCTGTTGATGAAGAAAACCTAATAAAAGTTCATAATGCATTGCAAAATATTGAAATAGCATGTCACAGTTACGAAAATATAGATCCTAAAAAAGGTGATTTTGTGTACCTTGATCCGCCTTATATACCATTAGATAAATTGTCATTCACACAATACTCAAAATCTGATTTTGGAGAAAAAGATCATAGAAAGTTAGCTAAATTTTGTGTTAAACTTGACAAAAGAGGGGTTAACTACATGATTTCTAACTCAAATACTGATATGACAAAAGATATTTACGTACATAGCGAACATATTCAATTTCATGAAATACAAGTAATGAGGACTATTTCAGGCTCCAAAAATAATAGAGGGATGGCTGGAGAATTAATTATCACAAACTATAATGAATATGATGGGAGATTGTTTTAATGCCTAATTTTCCTCATATTATTCAATTTCAAGATAGATCAGATCCTGATATAAATGCAGAAAGAAATAGAAGAGACAGACAAGATAAGAAGATTGTTGAAGATGGCAATCAAAATAGACAACCACATAAAGGCAATCTTTTTGAAAATCGAATTTGGAGATTATTTGACTATTTTGAAAATTCGATAAGTAAGCTTTCAGTTAATAGAAGAGATAATGAAACTATATATTTCTGGGGAAGTGAGAATGGACAAAGCCAACAGATAGATGGTCTATTTTTAGGAAAACAAAATAAATTAGCATTTTGTATTGAAGCAACAACCGTACAATCTGGTATAGATGAAAAAATTGATCAAGCTATATTAGATAAAAAAAGAATGAATAATAATGGTTTTGCAAATTATTTAATTACTAATTACGACACAAAGCAGCTATTTCATATTTTTGCTTGCGATCAAAAACTTACAATTCGACAAAAAAATACATTAGAAGAAGCAGGTATACTTCCTTTAGATATAACAAAAGTTGATTATTTAGAAGCAGTTGAAAATTCGTATACAAAAAAATATAACAGACTAGCTTTTGCAAATTTTCTATGCCACGTACTTAATCAGCGAGTAAAAATTGGTAATGACACATGGGTTAGAGCTACAAGATATAAATCTGCTCTAACAGATGGCTTTTGTTATGCTTTTTCTACCAATCCTTCAAGATTAATAGATTTAACTACGGTAATTCATAGAACTCAGGATGAAGGTTTGAATGAAACATATCAAAGATTTATAAGACCTAATAAATTGAAAGATGTTAAAGAATACCTTACAGAAAATGATAGACAATTTCCTAATAATATAATTTTATCGTCCGAATCTTTAAGTAATTCAAATTTTAAAGAATTAGCAATACCAAAGAAATGGTATGTAAACAATAAAATTGATTCAAGTGAGCTTGATAAGTCTTGTTATGGTCTTTTAAAACTTCCTAATGTGTATGGAGATCTTCATATTATTGATGGTCAACATAGACTCTTTGGTTATGATCAAAGTCAAAAAGAAGATAAACATTTTTTAAATGTACTTTTGTATGATAAATCAATGCTTGATATTGATAAAATGAGAATTTTTAAAGATGTAAATGAAAATCAAACACCCCTTGATTCAAGTATAGTTTGGGAGCTTCATGAGCGAACGCTTGAAGGAGCTACTGATAAGCCCTCAATTCTTAAGAGATCAGTATCAAAATTTTTCAATAAGTATCTAAAAGATGAAAAGTTTAAGCTTTATCACAGACTTAAACCTGGAATACCGATTGCAAATTCATCTCAAAAAAATGTTAATGCTACTATGGCTCAAATATGTGAAGTTGTTTCAAAGTATAAAGCAAATAACAAGGATATTTCATTATTTCAATTTTTAATGGATCATGATAGTTTAGGAAAGATAGAAGATAACCCAGAATCACCATATTTTGGAAATCATCATGAAATTTCTAAACTTTTTCACGATTATTTTTTAGCAATTGAAGAACTTTATCCGACTGAATTCGAACTTAATTCTAAGGGTGTAGTTTTGTTTGGATCAATTTTTGTATGTTGGTTTGAGATTTTATATGAAATTCTTAATTTTTGGGATATAAATGGCCATTTAGATACAAATCTAAGAACTCGTTCAGGGAGAGTAGAAAATTTTAAAAGCATTTTAAGTAATTTTGTTGAAAATGAACTTAAGATATTGGACAATGAAGATAAAAAGAAAGATTTCAGAAAGCTATACTATGGTGGAGCTAGAAAAAATCTTAGTATTTTAATTGCAGCCCGAATAAGAGAACTTGATGAATATAAAGATTTTGCACCAAATTTAAAGTACAAGGGTTCCTCAGAAATTGAGGCAATTTTAGATATATTAAATTCAAATCATGAAAATTTGGATTTAGAAGTCAAAACATCTATTTATTCTGCACATAGAGATCCTTCAAGTCCTGAAATTGAGCAGAAAGCGGAGGAGCAATTAGAATCAGTAAATATGTTACATAATACCCACGGTGGAAGAGTAATAATTGGTATAACTGATAATTTAGAGATTGTCGGATGTCAAGATGAGGTTGCACGATACAATAATGTAGCTCAATATAAAACAATGATTACTAGAAAAATTTTGTCAATGTCTGATGGAAAAATTAGAGCAACTTGCTCAGATTTTAATTATGACGGTAAAACAATAGTTGTTATTAGAGTTCCAAGAATAAGAGAATCAGTACGAACAGGTACAAATCTTGGAATGCTTAACGTGACATATAGCACAGAGGGTGAAATTTCTGTTGGCATACCACAATTTGTTGAGCATAAATATGACAAAGTTAAGGAGCCTGTAGGTAGTCAGAATACTAAACTTTCTATAGCTTATACAAGAGTTATTGGGCCAAATGGTCCTGAAAAACTAGAAATAACAGCATCAAATATGAATGATGTTGTTGAAAGATTAATTAATGAAAGAGAAACATTTAATTATTTTGATATAAATGATTATTTATTTGAACTCGAATCGCAAAATGTAACAGCAAGTGAATTTGAAGGTAGAAATAATAGAATTCATCACAAGTAATTAAATTTACGCATAATATATATTATGTATAATTAAATATCTATGAAAAGAAACTTAGGAAAAAATACAAGAAGGTTTATACTATCCTTCCTCGGTAGCCTTACTACCGCANCAATTTTTTATGGTGGTGGNAATTANATNAATAAACAAACNCCATACTATAATTTCTTCTCAAATTTTATAAGCGATTTAGGAAGAACTACTAGCCATTCTGGTGACGATAATACTATATCTCTATCTTTTTTCATTATTGGTATGTTAATTCAAGTATTTGGTGCGTTCTATTTTTTATATAATGCCGCAGATTATTTTAAAAGTGATAAACCGAAAGTAACTATTTTAGCTAAGATTTCTGCTGCAATTGGATCTATTAGCTTG
>PAEO01000006.1 GCA_002703065.1 Flavobacteriaceae bacterium
AAAAATTTAAGTGTTTTTAATGGTAGAGGAGGACAGGAAATAATTGATAATTTTTTAGCAGGCTGTAAAGGTATCATACCTTCATTAGAGGGCACTGATATATTTATAAAAATTTACAAACTACTAGAACGAAAAAAAATCAGTGAAGCTAGAAAGGTTTACAAAAAAATACTCCCCTCCATTGTATTTTCAATGCAATCTATTGATTCTTTAACTTGTTATGGAAAAAGAATATGCGCATATAGAATGGGTGTAAAAAAAATTTATGATAGAAGTCCTAGTTTAAGGCCATCTAAATTCGGTACCAATTTAGCAAAACAATTTGCTGATGATCTTGGCAAATTTTAATTTATTAAAGTTCAATATCAAAATTTTTAAGATATTTTTGTGACAATTCTATACCAAGACCTGGTTTTTTATCATCTAGTTCAATAAAACCATTTTTAGCCTGTGGTTCTCCATCAAAAATATACCAAAACAATTCATTACCAATTTCTACTGGCCAAAACGGAAAGTATTCAACTATAGGAGCATTAATACTACTCATAGATATATGAAAATTGTGTACTTGTCCCGCATGAGGTATAACAGGTATTTGAAATGCTTCCGCTAAAGCGCAAATCTTGTGTGCTTGTGTGATTCCTCCAACTCTATTTGTATCAAATTGAACTACATCTACTGCTTTTTTCTCTAAAAGTTGTCTAAATCCAAAAAGAGTATATTCATGCTCACCACCAGATATAGGTGTTCTGCAGGATGCTTTTAAATCGGCATATCCATCAATGTCATCAGCTATTACAGGTTCTTCTAACCATCTTAAGTTTTCATTATCAATTAATCGCATCATTCTTTTTGCATACTCAAATGTCCAGCCCATATAAACATCAGCCATCAAATCAACATTATCTCCAACCACTGATCTAACTGTTTTAATTAACTCAATATTTTTATTCATTCCTTCTGCGCCATCTTTTGGCCCCCAACCAAAACGCAGTTTCATAGCTTTGAACCCTTGATCTAAATATTCCTGCGCTTCTTTTGCTAAAGTATCAAGNGGTTGGCTATACAATTTACTAGCATAGCAAGGTAGTTTTTCTTTTGTTTTACCACCTAGTAGTCTGTAGACTGGTTGTTTAGNAGTTTTTCCTAGTGCATCCCATATAGCTATATCTACTGCACTAATTGCTGTCATCCCNACACCTTTTCGTCCCCAAGCTAAAGTTTGTCGATACATCTTTTGCCAAATGTGCTCATAATCCCAAACACTTTCACCAATTATTGAAGGTTTTAAGTAATTATCTACTACAGACTTACATGGTTTTGGTGAAAGAGCTGCATTACCAAGACCAATATGNCCATCCTCAGTTTCAACTTCTACTACCAACCAACTTAAAAATTTGAAAGTTGACATTCCATCTGCACTGATATTTTCTTTATTTAGTAAATCTGCTGCACTAGTGCAAAAATTATCATGTATTTCTTGAATTGGACCCTTCCAAGTATAAAGTTTTGCCCTTACGTCTTTAATCTTTGAAGACATTATTAAATTCTATAATATTTTTCTGCNTTCGAAGAAAATAACATTTTTTTATCATTTTCAGAGTAGTCTTTTGTAATTGTTTTAAATGAATTCCAATAATTATCAAAAGTATTAAATATTTTATCAACTGGAAAATTAGAAGCAAACATACATCTTTCGATACCAAATATTTCAATGGATTTTTCAACAAAAATCTTTGTGCTATCGATTGTCCAACTTGGATTAAACATTCCAAGGCCAGAAATTTTTGCAACCATATTTTCACAAGATGCAATTTTTTTCATATTTTTCTCCCAATGTTCAATATACTCTTTAGATTGATAACATGGCTCTCCAGTATGATTTAATACAAATAAGATGTCATCATTATTCTTTGCTAAATTATAAGAGTCATCCATTTGATGAGGATAAACTTGAATATCAAATGATAAATTTCTGTTTTTCATATTTTTGAAATTTTCTAACCATTTTGTATTTTTCATATAATCTTCTGGTGCATGTGAGTATTTTGGTTCCTCTGNATTAAATGATAATATCTGTCTAATACCCCTTGTGTTTTTAAATTGTTGATGTTGATCTAGAATATCAACTACATTAGATTTAGAAAAATCTGCAAACGCTACAATAGCACTTGGTAATTTTGAATTATGATTATCAGCTATATTTTGAAGCCACTCTGTTTCACTAACAGGACTATCATCATCGTGCTCTGCTTGGACATGAACTGACTTAATTAAATTTTGATNTCTAGCATCATTTAAATAATCATTTAGCAAATAACTTTTTCTTATAGCTCCATAATCTCCAAAAAANGCCTCTCCTTCGGTTACCATTAACCATGAATATTTAGTTTTCTCGTTCTNTAAATCCCAAAGATGGTGATGAGCGTCAACTATTGGTAAATTTTCCATTTATGTACCTGCTTATATGAAGAGCAATATTTCTATTGCTCTTCANATNATTAATTTAGAAGTTAAAATTATCGATATTGTCAGGTACAAAATCAAGCATTGGTGCTGCATAAATTAAATTATTTGCATTTATTACAACATCACCTTGATCTGGAACACTAATTGTCATACCTTCTGACAACTTCATTCCGTTTTCAACCATTTGTACAGATAAATAACCTGCAATTTCTCCTTCAACAGATGGATCCCATAGTTGGAATGCTTTTACACATCCACTTTTTAGGAAAGGTCTCATTTGGTTTGGAGTTCCAAGTCCAGTAACTTGAACCTGATCACATTTACCAGCAGATTCTACAACTTGTGCAGCAGCTGCTACACCAACTGTAGTTGGTGAAATAATTCCTCTTAAGTCAGGATATTTTGCAAGAAGTGCTTCAGCTTCAGTAGTACTTTTCTGAGGATCGTCATCACCATAAACAACACCTAGATATTCCATATCAGAGAACATACCTTTTCCTATGATATTTTCTTCCATATCTTTAATCCACGTATTTTGGTCTGGAGCGTCAGTAGTTGCACTTAAAATCGCAAACTGTCCTTTATGATCAATTAATTGACCCATTAGAGTCATTTGAGCAGTTCCTACTGTTGAGAAATCAACTGGCATAATAGCCAAGTCTCTATGAGCTTCACTACCAGGAATATCTCCGTTGACTACCATTATAATAATACCTTTTTTTCTAGCTTGATCAAAAACCGTATTAAGAGCATCATTTGAGTTTGGTGAAATTGCAATAACATCAACCCCTCTTTGAATTTCAGCCTTAATAAAAGGTAATTGTGAAGTAGCGTCTGCAGTAGCAGGTGCTACTGTTGAAAAATTATAACCATATTTTTCTGCCCCTACTTCAAATCCTTTTATAATTGAATCAAAATATGGGTTACCAGTATTCTTTGGAATGTATACAACTTCAGTTTTAGCAAAAACACCAGTTGTTAGAAACAAACCTAGAATACTAACAGAAATTATCTTGAATATTTTATTCATTATTCCTCCTATTAGAATTATTATTAACATCTTGATTAAAATCTTATTTTTATCAAGAATAATTTCAAATTTTGACTTATTATTTTAAAAAAACTATCATAGAAGTATAAAATAAACAAAAAATGGAACTTAAAACAAAAAATATTGGGAAAACATTTAGCGGTGTTAATGTTCTCAGAAATGTAGATTTTGACTTAAAACCAGGTGAAGTTCATGCTTTAGTTGGGGAAAATGGTGCAGGTAAATCAACATTCGTAAAAATACTAAGTGGTGTTTATACGCCAACTGAAGGTAAATTATTTTTAGATGAAAAAAATATAAATATTACGTCTCCAATAGTAGCTCAAAAAAATGGAGTTTCATTAATTCATCAAGAACCACAATCCTTCTCTCATTTATCTGTAGCAGAAAATATTTTCATGGGACACATGGATGGTAACAATCTTTCGAGAGTTAAATGGCAAGAGATTAATAATAGGTCAAATGAGATTTTAGAATCAATTGGTTTAAAAATTGACCCAAAAAAAATTATGGAAGGTTTATCTATTGCTGATCAACAAATGATAGAAATTGCTGGAGCTCTCTCCAAAAATTCTAAAATATTAATTATGGATGAACCTACATCACCTTTAACACCAAATGAAGTTGGAAAATTATTTGAAATAGTAAATAAGCTTAAATCTAATGGAATGGCAATTATTTTTATTAGCCACCGTTTAGAAGAAATTAGACAAATATCTGATAGAGTAACGATATTTCGAGATGGAGACTTGATTACTACAAAAAATATAAATGAAGTTTCAAATGAAGAAATTATTAAATTTATGATTGGTAGAAATATTGAAGAAACAGAAGTTAAAGATAATCAATTTCTTAAAAATGATGAATATGTTTTAAATGTAAAAAATCTTTCTTTATCAAAAAAATTTAGCGACATTTCCTTTAATTTAAAAAAGGGAGAAATACTTGGATTTGCAGGGTTAGTAGGAGCTGGCAGAACAGAGGTAGCAAAAAGTATTTTTGGTGCAGAAAAATTTGACGATGGTGAAATTATTTATAATGGAAAAAGTATTATAAATAATTCACCAAATGAAGCTATTAATCAGGGTTTTGCGTACGTACCAGAAGATAGAAAGCAAATGGGTATTTTTGGCCCTGTTGCTGTTGAAGACAATGTAACATCAGCGGTACCAAAAGATATATCAAATAAATTAGGACTGATTAATTCTAAAATTGTTTCATCAATAACAAATGATTACATTAAAAAATTCAATATAATTTTAACCTCAGGCAGACAATTAATTGAAGAGTTGTCAGGAGGAAATCAGCAAAAGTGTATAATTTCTAAATGGTTACTCTCAAAACCTAAAGTATTAATTTTAGATGAGCCTACAAGAGGTGTAGATGTTGGAGTGAAATCAGAAATGTATGAAATTATTAACCAATTAGCTGAACAAGGTACTGCTATAATTTTAATATCATCTGAATTACCTGAAATACTTTCTTTATCACATCGTGTAATCGTAATGAGAGAGGGTAAAATTACAAAAATACTAGAAAATAAAGAAGCTACACAAGAAAATATAATGAGTTACGCAATAAATTAATATGACATTATTTGATAAATTTTTAAGAATTAGAGAGCTTGGAATTTTTTCCATAATTGTGGTTTTTGTAATTGTAGCAGCAATAATCGATCCAAGATTTATGACAATGGATAGTTGGCGTGCTGTATTTCTCGCTATCCCATTAATTCTAGTTATGGCCATGGGACAAATGATGGTTATCATTTGTCGACATGTAGATATATCTATCGGATCAATACTAGCTTTTTCAGCAATTGTAATTGGATTATTATATATTCAATTTCCTGGTTTATCACTTTGGTTATCATTAGTAATCACTGCATTTGTTGGTTTAGTGATGGGATTAATTAATGGTTTTATAGTTACTAGATTTAATGTGCATTCAATTATAGTAACACTTGGAACATTAAGTTTATACAGAGGTCTAGTTTTTATTGTTAGCGGGGGAAGACAAATTGATAGAAATGATATTCCAGAACATGTAGTTGCATTTTCTCAAACTTCATTTCTTTTTTCTATACCAGCAATTTTAATTTTTAGTGCAGTAATTGTAATTATTACTCATCTAGTTATGCGTCATTCAGTTTTAGGTCGAGAAATTTATGCAACAGGTAGCAATCCAACCGCAGCACATCTAAAAGGTATTAACGTTACTAAAGTTACATTATTTTGTTTTGGTGTTTGTGGAATGTTAGCAGGTGTAGCTGGTTTATTTTACGCATCAAGATTTGGATATGTAAATCCAGGAGTTACTGGTGTAGGAATTGAATTTATTGTTATTGCGGGTGTGATTATTGGAGGCACAAGTATTACTGGAGGTTCAGGCAGTGTTTTAGGAACATTTCTAGGTATACTTCTTCTTGGAATTATTAATGTTGCATTACCAGTTTTAAATATACCTGGAGAATTTCAAAAAGCGATCTATGGATTAATTATTGTTGTAGCATTAGCTCTTGATCAATTAATAATTTACAGAATGAAAAAATTGAGTGGCGGTCTTAATGCTTAAACAAATTTCTAATTACTTAAGTGATAACCCATCATTAAGATATTGGATTGTTCGGCCCGAATGGGTTGCTGTAATTTTACTATTAATTTCCATTATATCATCAATTCAACTATCACCTTTTTTTGCTGATTTAGCTTTTATCATGGACTCAGCAACTCCATATGTTGAATACGGTTTGATAGCTATAATACTAACTTTAATAATTATTTCAGGAGAAATAGATTTATCTATCGCCTCAATGATAGCTTTAACAGCAGTAATATTTGGTACTGCATATAATGCAGGAATTGGTATGCCAATGTCAATTGTAATTGCTTTATTATCTGGAACGTTGTGCGGTTTATTTAANGGTATACTTGTTACAAAGCTACAAATACCATCAATAATATTAACAATAGGAACCTTAACTCTTTACAGAGGAATTGCACAATCATTAGCTAGTGATTTTTCTCTAGGCGGCTATCCATCGTGGTTTATAGGAATTGATTATCGTTATGTCGGTATAGTTCCAATACCTGTTATAATTTTTACTGTCTTTGCAATAGTAGTAGGTTTTCTTCTAAGCTCAACAATATATGGAAAACAACTTTACTTAATTGGTACTAATCCTCAAACAGCTAAATACTCCGGAATTAAAGTTGATCGAATAAAACTCTTACTATTCACTTTATCAGGTTTAGTTTGTGGTATTGCGGGTGTGCTAACAACATCAAGGTTAGCTGTAGCTAGATTTAACATGGCAACCGGTGCAGAACTTGAAATAGTTTTAATGGTGATGTTGGGAGGTACATATATTTTTGGTGGTAGAGGAAACATTTTTGGAACTTTTATTGCTTTTTGGATAGTAGTTATTTTAAGAGCAGGATTAAATGTTGCTAGAATTAAAATTGAGTCACAATTAACAATTTTAGGTGCAATGTTAATAATAGCTATAATACTAACAAATTATATTTATTCTAAATCTCAAAAATAATAATTTTTTTTATTGCAAAAAGTTATTAATATGACAAAATTAATCCATGCTTACAACAGAACAAGTCAATTCATATAATGAAAAAGGGTATTTAGTAGTAGAAAATGCTATACCAGTAGATAAGTTAAAAGAACTTCAACAAGTTACTGATGATTTTGTAAATAATTCTAGAGAAGTAAAAGAAAATGATGAGATTTATGATTTATCGCCTGATCATTCATCTGAAAATCCAAATTTAAGAAGATTAAAGAACCCGCATTTAATACATAAAACATATGAAAATATAACAACAGATTCATGTATTTTAGATATTGTAGAAAAATTAGTAGGTAAAAATATTAGAAGAGATCATACAAAGCTTAACTTTAAAAGTGCCAAGGGAGGCGAAGCAATTGAATGGCATCAAGATTGGGCATTTTATCCTCATACCAACGATGATATTGTAGAAGTCGGAATATTCTTAGATGATTGTGGAGAAGAAAATGGTCCTTTGATGGCAGTCCCTGGCTCGCATAAAGGACCTTTAGATGATCATCACCATGACGGTGTATTTATAGGGGCTGTTGATCCAAAAAAATCTAATTATAATTTAGAAACTGCTGAACCATTTCTTGCTAAAGCAGGATCAATCAGTTTGCATCATGTTAGAAGTTTGCATGGTTCAAAAAAAAATAATTCAAATAAATCTAGAAGAGTATTATTTGTAGGTTACACAGCAGCAGATTCATGGCCGCTGAAAGGTATTTTAGATTTAGGTTTGAAGCCAANTACTTCTGAGGGAGATTTTGTTAAAAATATATATCAAGTATATACTGGTAATATTGTAAGAGGTGATCCTTGTTTAGAGGCTAGAGTTGAAAATAATCCAATTAAGATGCCTTATCCACCTCCTCATTCAGTGGGGTCAATTTATGAAAACCAAAAAGAGGTTAGAGGCAGATCTTTTGGAGAATAAGTTAAATTAATTTATTTTAATTAATTCTAAATCATATTAATAATAAAAATCATGAATAAAATAGATTTAAAAGATAAAGTTGCAATTGTTACAGGAGGAGTTCAGGGCTTTGGATTAGCTGTGGTTGAAAGATTCCTTAATTCTGATGCTAACGTAGTTATATGGGAGAATGACAAAAAGTTATTGGATAAATTTCAAACCATAAGTGATGTCCATAAAATTCAAACTGATGTTAGTAATGCAGAAAGTGTAGAAGCTGCTGTAAATGAAACTATAAATAAATGTGGAAGGATCGATATTTTAGTTAATAATGCAGGAATAGCTGGACCAAACCATAAAACATGGGAATACCCAAATGAAGATTGGCAAAAAGTTATTGATATTGATTTAACAGGTGTGTTTTATTGCTGTAAATATGTTGTACCTCAGATGATAAAAAATAATTATGGTAGAATAGTAAATGTTGCATCAATAGCTGGTAAAGAGGGTAATCCAAATGCAATGCCATATAGTGCTGCTAAAGCGGGTGTAATGGCAATCACAAAATCTCTAGGCAAAGAACTTGCAGATAAAAATATCGCAGTAAATTGCGTTACTCCAGCAGCTGCTAAAACAAGAATTTTCGATCAAATTAGTCAAGAGCATATTGATTATATGTTATCTAAAATTCCTAGAAATAGGTTTCTTAAAGTTGAAGAATTAGCTTCAATGGTTGCTTGGCTAGTTTCAGAAGAAAATTCTTATACAACTTCTGCAATCTTCGATTTAAGTGGTGGAAGAGCTACTTATTAAAAAAATTAACAATAAATAAAAATTTCCTATTATTATTTGAGTTGCTAATAAGAATAATTTAGTTAATTTAATCAAATATTTATGAAACGTATATATGATTTCAGTCGAAAACCTGCTCATCGGAACTATACAGTATCTGATTTAAAGGCTTTAAAACATTCTAAAAGTTCAACACCCAAATTAACAATGTCTAATCCAGCAAATAAAAAAGAAATTATTGCTTGTATTGAGGCGGGAATTGATCTTTTTGTTATAGGACCAAGAAGTATTCAAGAGCTTAGATCAATTGCCCCTAATCACTTTACAGGTGTTGGAACCCCATGGGCACAACTTGACTCACATAAAGATATTATGAGCCATGCTTTCAATGCAATGAGAAATGGTGCAGATATGTATTATACTTTAAGATCTTATGACGTAATGGAAAAACTTTCTAAGGAAGGAATTCCTGTTCATAGTCATATTGGTTTAATTCCTACATTTAGCCACTACTGTGGAGGTTTAAGAGGCTGGGGTAGAAGTGCAGATGAGGCAATGCAAATATTTAAAACTTTAAAAAGAATGGAAGATGTAGGAGTTTTTGCAGTTGAAGCTGAATGTATAGCTGAAGAAGTACTCGCAGCTGTAAATTATAAAACTTCAATTGTAACATTTTCACTTGGTGCTGGAATGGCTGGTGATGTAATAATGTCTTTTGTTGCTGATATTTGTGGAGAACCAAGTGAAGAAAAAAATCCTCCAAAACATGCACATGCATTTGGAAATGTGGGTCGTCTTCACAACCAGATCCATAGTGAGCGAGTTGAAGCTCTAAGCAAATTTAAAAATGAGGTTGTAGCTGGAAACTTTCCTTATCCTGACACCAATATATCAATGTATAAAGGTGAAAAAGATAAGTTTCTTGAAGCTCTAGACAAATGGCAGCCAACTCATCAATAGAAATAAACTATATATATAGTTGAAATCTTCACATATATTTTCTTGAATTATTTTATTGTTAATAATAACATAATCTAACTTTATCAACCAAGGGGGGAATTTGATGAATTTAATAAAATTTTTAAAAAGTGGTATTATAGCTTTAGTACTTACTTTTACAGCAAGTTTTGCTTCAGCTGGCGGTCATTTTGATGCAAACAATCATGATGCAAGTATGTTAAGTGAAGCTCAATTAAAAGCAATGGTGGAAGAAGCTATGAAAGTAAATCCACCAAAAAATGGTAAAAACTACGTTTTTGGTTTTGCAAATCTTCAAAGAGATATCGCTTTCTGTGCGCTTGTTGAAGAGGGGATCTTAGCGAATGCCGAAGCTGCAGGTATTGAAATTCTTGTAACTGATAACTTATTAGACGGAGCTACTGCAATGGCAAATGCAGAAAGTTATATTACAAGAAATGTTGATTATGTAATTGAGTTTCAAACAGATGCTGCATTTGGTGAAATGATTATGAACAAAATGAATATGAATGGAATTGGTGTAACAGCAATTGATATTCCAATGCCTGGGGCCGGTTTTTTTGGAGCAAATAATCCAAAATCTGGATATATAGGTGGTGTTCATTTAGCTACAGCAGCCATTACGAAGTGGGGTCCTGATGTAGGAAAAGATGCTTACTTAGTAATTGGAGCTCTTCCACAATCTGGTGCAGTAGTTGCAATGAGATCTGGTGGTCAAGAAGCAGGTGCTAGAGCTGTTTTACCTGATATTACTGATGACAGAGTAATTGTATATGATGCTAAACAAACTTTAGAATTAAGTTTCCAAGAAATGAATAACGTAATTGGAAGAATTCCTGAAGGAGCACCAATTTTAATTACTGCCATCAATGATCAAACATCTACTGGTGCACTACGTGCTGTGCAAGGTGCTAACAGAAGTGATGATGCAATAGTTGTTGGAATGGGTGCAGATGAATTGGATACAATGATGAATGAACCTGAGTTTATTGCATCTGTTGGATACTTTCCAGAAAGATATGGAAACTATTTAATTCCAATGGCACTATCAAATCTTGCTAACAAGCCTGTTGATGNTGTTGTNCTAATGAATCANGTAATGGTGTCACCATCNAATATTTGTGAGTACTATCCTGATAGAACTTGTAGAGATGATGATGTAGCTGCTTCATGGACTTTTCCTCAAGAAGCTTTTTCAGCTCATTTAGCTGAGGTTAGAGCAGATCCAGCAATGGCAGATGTTCTTAATCTAATACCATCTGATTAAACCTATTATTATTGAGGCCTTGTATTATAATATGAGGCCTCATAAATTTATATGAATAATACACTTTTATCAATGAAGGGAATTAGAAAAACATTCTCCGGAGTTGCTGTACTTGATGAAGTAGATCTTAATTTAAATGAAGGGGAATGTCTTGGTTTANTAGGNTCAAATGGTGCTGGCAAATCTACTTTAATTAAAATTTTATCAGGAATATACTCAAAAGATAAAGGTAATATTTTTATCTCAAATAATGA
The DNA here is from genome assembly GCA_002703065.1 of Flavobacteriaceae bacterium. Lineage (GTDB taxonomy): Bacteria > Bacteroidota > Bacteroidia > Flavobacteriales > Flavobacteriaceae > Eutrophosalina. The sequence goes on from PAEO01000006.1 coordinate 11,293, forward strand.
AGTAATTATAAAAAACTCATCAGACTCAATTAAATCAGGTGTAGGTTTATTACCTCAAGAACTCTCAATCCATTCTGAAATGACAGTAGCAGAAAATTTAATGCTTGGNAATTTACCAACAAAAAAAATAGCNGGAATAGAATTTACAGATNAAAAACTAATGAATNAANTAGCACGTGAAAAATTATTAGATTTAGGTCTCGATATAAACGTACAAAAACAAATTAAAGAATTAACATTACCAGAACAAAGAATAGTAGAAATTGCTAGGGCTATGGTTGGTAAAGCTAAGATACTTATAATGGACGAACCAACAGCGGCTTTAACNAGTAAAGAATCAAAAACATTATTTGAAGCTCTAGAGAAAACGAGAAAAGCTGGAGTAGGTATAATTTATATCTCTCATTATCTCGATGAAGTTTTTGATGTTTGTCAAAGAATTGTTGTATTNAGAGATGGAAAAAATGCAGGTGAATTTAAAACGACTTCTTCAAATCATGATGAAGTCTTATCAGCAATGTTAGGAAATGCAGTTGAAAATTTATATCCAAATAAGAGTANAAAAGAAAATTCAGATTTAGCACTTAAATTTNATAACGTGACTTTTTCAAAAAATTTGTATGATCTAAATTTTGAGGTTTATAAAGGTGAGATACTAGGGGTATTTGGTCTGCTTGGATCAGGTTTAGAAGATTTAGGAAGAAAAATATATGGTATTTCTGGAAAAACAGAAAAAGGAAAAATTTCTCTTTTTNGTAAAGATTACACTCCTATTTCTCCTCAAGATGCAAAGAAAAATGGTATAGGTTTNATTCCAGCAGAGAGAAAAACAGANGGTATTTTATCAGAATTAAGTCTTAGAAATAATATGACTATACCATTCTTAAATAATTTTATTCCAAGAACATTTATTGATACAAAGAAAGAAAAAGAATTTACCAACAAATGGATTGCTGACTTTGATATCAAATGTTTAAGCAGTGAACAATTGTTTCGTTTTTTGTCTGGTGGTAATCAACAAAAAGCATGTATAGCAAGATGGTTAGTTGATGAAGTTTCAATTTTAATTATTGAGGAACCCACAAGGGGTGTAGATCTTGGTGCTAGAAAAGAAATTTACCAAAAATTAAGATATTTATGTGATCAAGGNTTAACTATAATTATTTTTTCTTCGGATGTTGAAGAAATACATGGTTTAGCAGATAGATTTATGGTTCTTAATAGGGGAACTGTAAAATCAATATATGATCAATCAGTTCAAGTTGAGCAATTGATGGCAGCAGCAGGAGANAATATAAATACNNATTTAAACTAAAGGAAAAATATGAGTAATTTATCAAATTTTAATTCACTAATGAAGCAGTCATGGTCAGGTGTTGCTGTTCTATCTGTTTTTTATATCGTTATTGTTATTGGATTGTCATTGATGTCACCTTGGTTTTTTTCCTTTAACAATGCAATGAATATTGGGATAAATATGTCTTATATAGGATTAATGGCTGCAGCAGGCACACCATTAATTATTGCTGGNGGTCTAGATTTATCAGTAGCNGCNGTTGCNGGATTNACTGGTGTATTGATAACAATATTTTTTGGATGGATAGATAATATCTGGTTAGCAGTTGCAATGTCATTGTTTGTAGGAGCTTTTATTGGTGCTTTTAACGGTTTCTTAGCGACGGTATTAAAATTTAATCCATTAATTGCAACATTAGGAACAATGTCGATTATTACTGGTTTTTCTNTAGTTNTGACCGGTGGATTGACAAAATCAATGATGCTTCCAGAATTTAATTATATTGGGGTAGGNAGAATATTTAATGTACCAATACCATTAATNATAATGATTGTTGTGATGTTTCTATTATGGTTNTTAATGTCAAAAACTAAATTTGGACGTTTCCTCTATGCTTCTGGTAATAATCCTGATGCCAGTTTACTTTTAGGTGTCCCAGTAGTTAGAGTACAATTCTACTTATATGTTTTATCTGGCTTGAGTGGAGCAATCGCAGGTGTTTTATTAACTGCAATGTTGGGTGCTGCAGCACCTAATGCAGCAGGTTCGCATCTTTTAACGATTATAGCTGCAATTATTTTAGGTGGTACTAGTTTATACGGAGGAATTGGAAGCGTATGGGGAACACTATTTGCCGTCTTAATACTTGGCACTATTAATAATGGATTAACTTTAATGAATGTTTCTTCTTCGTGGCAAGAAGTTGCAAAAGGAACTGTATTAATTTTAGCTGTTGGCTTAGACCAATGGAGAATGAGAGCTTAAAATGAAATTATCTGTTACATCTTGGTCTTTTCCACAGTGTAATTTAACTGAGTCGACTGGTTTATCTAATTTATTAGGTATAAATGCAATCGATGTGGGATATTTTTATCGATCAGCATTAGATAAAAATACTCTTCTTGAAGACTATAAAAAAATTATAAATGAAATAAACAAATATAATATTAATTACGCTAATTTATATCATCTATTTGGTAATTCATTAGAGGATAGAAATTTAGCTGACATAAATAACTTAGAAGATAATAAAAAAGATTTATCTACGGTAACTAACTTTTGTGTGGAGGCTAATATACCAAGCATTTTTATATTACCTGGTGTTACTAATCCTGGTCAATCTAGAAACGATGCTCTTAAGAATTCAATTAATTCTTTAAATGCCTTAAACGAAATTACTTCTAAAAAAAATATCCAATTATTGATTGAACCTCATGTTCATTCATATCTGGAAAGTCCTGATATAGTACTAGAGCTTTTATCAGAAGTTCCAGGAATAAAACTTGCCTTGGATTATGCTCATTTTGCTTGTTTAGGTTATACTCAAGATGCAGTTGATGTATTAGCGGAACATGCTGGTCATGTTCACTTGAGACAAGCAAAAAGTGGTTATTTACAGACTAAATTAGAAGAAGGAACATTAAATTTTCCAGCTATGTTTGGTAAATTAAAAGAGGTTGGTTATGATAAATATTTATCTATTGAATATGTACATCAAAATTACATGATGACGGTTTATGATGATGTTTTATCAGAAACAATTAAAATGAGAGACTTATTTAATCAATGGAAAGGAGAATAATATGTCTAATTATGCATGGGTACTTGAAGTAAGACCGGGATACGAAGAGGAATACAAAAAGCGTCATGATGAATTGTGGCCGGAAATGAAAGAAATGCTAAGCGATGCTGGAATTCGTAATTATAATATTTTTAGACATGGTCTAACTTTGTTTGGATACTTTGAAACTGATGATTTACAAAAATCAATTAAACATATCACTGAAAGTGAAATTAATACAAAATGGGGAGAATACATGGCTCCGATAATGAAGATAGATATTGATGAAAATATAGGCTTCCCATTTCTTTTGCCATTAATGATGCATTTAGATTAATGTTTTGAGAAGGAGATAAAATGAAAAAAGCAAAAATTGGTGTAATAGGTGCTGGTTGGTGGGCAACTGAATTTCATATACCACATCTCAAAGAAAGAGATGATGTAGAGCTAAC
>PAEO01000007.1 GCA_002703065.1 Flavobacteriaceae bacterium
ATTTAGTAATGCTGTATCTGCAACAACAGCAACTATAAGTGCAGACCCAAGAGTTATAGAATTAGGACCTGGTAACGGGGCCACTTATCAGGTGACACTTACTCTAGACTCAACAATAGTTGATAATCATCAAACACTGGTGAATACAGTTACAGCGACAGGCGCGTTCACAACCCCTGCGGGCGTGACATTGCAAGCAACCTCGACAAGTGATGACCCATCNACAGNTGCTGTGGATGATCCAACGATAATTAATCTAACGGTAACCCCATCTATTGAGATTACCAAAACAGCTAGTGTGACTGATGAAGATTCAAGTGGAGGGGTAACTCTGGGGGATAAAATTACTTATACCATTACTATCTCCAATACAGGGGAAACACCACTTAACAATATTAATATAACAGATACTCTTTCTGGGCTGGACACCGGTACATTATCATTATCCACTTCAATGACATTTATCTCATCATCTGCAGGATCACCATCCAATACCCTGGCTATAGCAGAGATTTCAACATTTATGGTCACATTCACCGTAGATCAAAATGCAGTAAATTTTGGAGGGTCAAGAAATGTGGCATCAGTCCAGGCTGACGCACCCAGGGTGATTGGGGGAACACAAACTGTTACCGACACCTCTTTAAATATAGATCACCCAATATCTAAAAACCCTTCGATTACAGTTACTAAAACATACCAAACTTTTGATAATGATTCCGATGGAGTAATAGGAGCAGGAGATGTAATAAGATTTAATATTTCAATTTTAAACACGGGTGATGTCACTTTAAAAGACTTCAGCCTGGATGATACATTTACCGACCTTCAAACCAATACACTAACTTTTACCAATCCACTAACAACAACTGATCCAAATGAGCTTTTACCGGGACAGCTCAAGACCTATGTTGCAACATATACCNTTGATGGAGATGATGTGGAAAATGGAGGAGTTGCCAACTCAGTGGTAGTTTCGGCGACAGACCTTTTAGGGCAATTAACTGTAAGTGATACAAGTGATGATGGTCTAATTGGCGGAGGAGATACAGGTGCTGACCCAACTGTTTTCACTATCACCACAACACCTAGTTTAGAAGTTACCAAAACAGTTAGTGAAACCGATGTAGATGGTGATGGTGTTGTATCGGCAGGAGATATTCTCACCTACACTATTAAGGTAAAAAATAATGGTAATGTAGTATTGAGATCAATTTTTACCGAAGACATTCTAACAGATATTTCAAGTAACACAAGAAGTCTAAATGGAACTGGCGTTCAATTTATTTCAAGCTCAAATGGATCTCCATTTAGAACACTTGAAGTTGATGAGGTAGCAACTTACACTGCAACATACACAATTGTTGCTGGGGATGTGACTGCAGGGGGTGTAATGAATCAAGTAATTGCCAGGGCCTATATATTCCCCGAAGGTGTTCAAACGCTAAGGGCTATTGATCATAGTGATGATGGTGATGACACTGATGGCAACACCGAGGATGATAAGACCATAACCTTCACAGGGGTATTAAACTCTTTTGAGGTAACAAAGACAGCTGTTAAAGTTGATGATGGAAATGGGATTGATAACATCGGAGATAAAATTGTATTTACAATAACGGTATCAAATACGGGTAGTGATCAAATCAATGGCCTTACTTTTGTCGACACCCTAACCTCAGCNAGAGGTGGNCCACTATCACTTGATAGCACCCCAGTTTTTGTCAGTGGNACCAANGCATCNACAGCNACAACATTAACAGTTGGTGGGGTAATTACCTANACTGCAACCTTTACCGTTAATCAATTATCTCTTGATGAGGGAGGTGTATNTAANACAATAAGCTTTAGCGGTTCATCTGCAAGAAATCCAAACCCTGCAGAGGATGACACNAAGGATGTGAGTGATGACGGTGATGATACCGATGGAAATACCGAGGATGANCCCACCTTCTTTGCNGTTGGTTTAGATAACGATCAGGATGGTATTCCTGACCTTTTGGATATTGATGATGACAATGATGGTGTTTTAGATTCTTTTGAAAAATGTATAGACTTCCAATTAGATGGTCTCACATTTGATAATTACGACACTGGAGGAGGACCAGTAAATTCTAATGTAAACTTTAATTCAAAATTCCCTGTATCAAATGTTGTTTCTCCATTTACCTCAGTTGATGGTAGGGGTAGAATTTGGGATCCTAGGGTTGTTCATGGAGTGAATTGGACCTCGGCTCCAGTTCCTGGAACCAATCCATTCTTTATGGAATTATTGCAAAGCGCGACAATCTCTGGAACAGCAAATCCAGCAAATACCAGAACATATTGGAATGAGACTTCCTATGGAATTGATGATTTTGATAGAATTATGATCCAGGAGTTTGTATATCCAAACACCACTTATAATATTACTTATTATCATATGGATGGTGGGATATCCTCCCCCACATATGGAGATGGTGCATCGACTCTTGTTCAAGTTCAGGGTATGGACTCAGATTTTGCCGTTGACCAATTGGCTGTGACCCCATCATCCTGGACTCAGCAGACCTTCCAGTTTACAACTGGGCCAACCACAAACAGAATAGCAATATTACTTTCCGCTTACGCCCCAGGTTCCAATGTTGCAATTTTAGTTGATAGCATTGTTCTCTCTCCACAGGTTTCAATTAATTGTGATGTAGATGGTGACTCAAAGGGTAATGGAATAGATATCGATTCTGATAACGATGGTATTTATGATGTTAGAGAAGCAGGTTACCAAAGTCATGATACCAACGGTGATGGGATGATAGATGCAAATGACACAGGCTTTGTGGACGCCAACAATAATGGTGCTCATGATGCGATTGAGGGTCTCTCACCGACAAATACCCACACACCTACTGTTGTTGATATTTTCAACTTAGATTCAGATAACGATGGTTGTCCAGATGTTATTGAAGCTGGATATACAGATCCAAATGGCGATGGAAAACTCGGGGACAACCCCATTACTGTTAATAACAATGGAAAGGTAACCAGTGGTAGTGATGGATATACCACCCCTATTGATCAAAACGCAAATGGCGTTGAAGATTATGTCGATATCGCTTGGGATGTAAACTGTTTAAATCCNGGACTTAGNATAACAAAATCCGCTAATGCGATCGATTTAGATGGAGACGGGCTAATTCAGTTAAACGACCAAGTAGTTTATACAATAATTGTTACCAACACATCGGAAGTCAGCGTAACATATTCCCTTACTGACAACCTTTCAAATCAGTTGTCACAGACTATTTTAAACCCCCCAATTGTTTGGTCTAGCACATCTACTGATGTGGCAGTTTTACCACCCTACAATTACGTTAGAAAGTCTTCAAATTTTTCTTATAAATCAACTAGTAATAGTGGTCGAATCGACTATAATATTGAAAATGATTATTGGCATAACACTGGTTCAAGAAGAAGTGGTTACAACGGTTACGGTTATTATTATCATGGCCCTACTTACAAATGGATTCCAGCTATAGATGACACATTTATCTACTATGCTGGACCCTCAACTGGAGCTACTTCAGCACAGACAGGATTAACACAAGGTTACACAGATAGTACAGGGGGTCTCGCTGGTGGTATTAAANCTCATTCTGGACAAAACTGGTATAATGATTTTATACGATTTTATCAAAGCGCTTCTAATGCCGGCACTATTGATAATTTTCAAAAGCAATTTAAATATGTTGAAATACCCAACTTAGAGGATAATACAAATTATACTCTTTCGATATTTACTTATCCATACAGTAATGGTTATTCGAGTAATGAAATAGCAGATGGGTTCTTTCTGATTTTCCATGACGATTCAAATGGTAAAAAATGGATTGATAGTACTTCTGATAGTAATTTAAACACTAATTGGGATAATGCCCAAAAATCACAGAGGCTATACTTGGATCCCACTAATTATGTTAAGAGATTCTCACAAACATTTACCACCGGTACAGGTGTTGGAACTACAAGGGTGGGAATTAATTTTCCTCATATGAATGGTNATGGGATTATTTTTTATGGAATGCAGCTTGAAAAAGGGAGCAGTATGTCTCCTATTTACACCTACACCTATAGCATGTCCCCAGATGTCACAAATGCCACACCGCTTATTATGCAAGCAGATCCTCAAAGAGGATATATTGATCCTGGTGTTTCAGCTACATATATAGTTACAGTTACCCTTGACCAATCAATTATTGATTCTGCCCAGGAGCTTTATAATCAAGTTACTGCAAATATAGAATTTGTAACCCCCTCGGGATTAACCGTTACTATGACAAGTGTAAGTGATGATCCTTCAACCCCAGCTGAAAATGATCCAACCTTTACTAACCTGGATAATTTAAAAGGTATTGAGGTTATAAAGGAGGTCCAGAGTATATCAGATACAAATGGTAATTCTTTAACTGATGCAGGAGATGTAATAACCTATAAAGCAAATATTAATAACATTGGACAAACAAACCTTGCTGACTTTGAGATTACAGATATTCTACAGACATCAACTGGAACAAAAACAATTCAGATAAGTGATCCTCTAGTAGGTATAGGTCAAAACTATTTTGATTATTCTTGGCAAATTGAAGATAATACAAATGGTTGGCTCAAAGTAGGAAATAATACAGCATCCAGTATAGGCGATAATAACTACGGTTCAATTCCATATAAAATTGTTGATTACTATGGTGCTACTAATAGTTACTATTACAATTGGGTTAATGAGACTTTTTCATTTACATGGAATCAATTGCCAAACTCTGGCACAACAAATAATAATGACGACACCCATACTCAAATGCATTATGTCTATTCTNCTAATGATGATGATGCATACGTTTATAAAAACATGAGGCTTAAGCCAAATACAACTTATACAATCTCAGTTTATGGAAAGAAAAATGCCGCTGCTATAGCTCCATGGCATTTTGTAATTCATGATGGAAAGGATACTAACTACAACTGGGCTGATGCAATAAAGTCTCAAGATTTTGAACTTGAGCAGACCCAATATCTCAATAGGTATACTTTTACATTTACCACTAGCCCACTTGCTGGGACAAATGATGCAAGGGTTGGACTCCATCCACCAAATAGTAATTTAGGTAGTTCTTCAAGATTTTGGGGGATTCAACTTGAAGAAGGTTCAGATGCGGGCACATATATTTATAATTACGATAAGGACGCTAGTCGTAATTGGATTCAGGAGACCATAGACGGAGTAACTTACCAATATACTCAGTATGGGGAAAAATATCTAAAACTCTATGATGGAAATTCAAATGCAAGTGAAACTCCCTATGTATACTGGGAGTCCAGCCAACCTAGTACTTATGCTTCTGGCTCCAGTTCAAATATGTATGACTTTGTAAAGGTGCGACCAAACTGGAATAATTTTCAGTACGCAAATACCTATGATAACGAAAGTATCAGGGCTATAGTCGAGATAGAGGGAGCGATAAGTTCGACAAATGTAAATAACTACAGGTATCTTGGGGAGTATCAAGGCCATCACTATTTTGAATCTACTTTTAATGACTATTGGACTGATCATGCTAATAGAATAAATGACAATGAATTTAGCGCCTATGGAGATAAAGCATATCTATACATTCCAAATTCTAATGAGGAGCACGTCGTATGGCTAAGTCCTAAGCTACAAAATCAGGGTAGTTGGTATTTTATAGGAATTCACAAAAACCACAGGTATATATTACCTGATTATAAACAAGCTTGGACCGACGTAAAAGGTAACTTACTCCCAACGACAGGCGGTGGGAATGAGTATGTCACAACAATCGCAGCTGGTGGCTCGATCTCATTTACTTTTGATTACACCATTACAACTGAGGATGTGAACGCTGGAGTTATTTCAAATAGCCTTACTGTAACCTCAAGATCACAAAGTGTAACAGATATATCTGATGATAATGACGATAGTGATGGGAATACAGAGGATGACCCAGCAGAAGTCACTATGGATCAAATTTCTAATCTGCAAGTCACCAAATCTGTAAATACCTTAGATAACGATGGTGACGGTATAATAGGTCTTGGAGATCAGGCCGTGTACACCATCATTGTATCAAATACAGGAAATGTTGATCTTGTTAGCCTTCAGTTATCTGATACACTTACCGACTTTGACGCAATAACCCTTAGTTATGATTCGCCGATAACCAGAACGGATTCATTTACTCTTAATCAGAATAGAGCCAGCATTAATTCGAGTGATTATTTTGAGGATTTATCTAACACATTTANTACTAGCTATCCCACAAACTGGGACAGATGGAAATATGGCTTTGCTTATTTTAAAGATGATGGTAGCACAATTTATTTTGATGACAACGTTTGGTGGGGGAATTACTATGCTTTAATAGAAGTGGATGCGCTTGTAAATACCCTTCCATCTGTTAGCGGTGAAAACTATATCGGGCAATATGAGGGCCATTCTTATTTTTGGACCAGTACTGGTAACAATTATTGGCCTCAGCATAGGAATCTTTACCACAGACCTTCTGAGGGGATATATCTATTAGAGATTAATACAAAAGCGGAGGCTGATTGGTTAAGAGCACAGGGCAGTTACAATAATTATTGGATTGGACTAGTAAGGGAATTGACTTATGAGAATGATTGGGGGTTAGATACCGATAAAGGATGGGTGTGGTATAAGTCTGGAGTACCATTTCCAGCAGGATCACAATCCTCCGCCGCCTCGGCAACCACCATTTCAGAGACTACCCTATTAGCTGGATCTTCTTATACTTATACGGTAACTTATACCATAACTCAATCGGATATTGAGACAGGGGGAATTTCAAATACTCTTCTTGTAACCGCCTTAACTCCAACCTCAACTGTAGTATCCAAAGTATCGGATGACCCAAGTACGGTTGAGCCCGACGATATAACCCAAACCACTCTTGTAAGATCACCCACCCTTAACGTTACAAAATCAGCAACAGTCTCAGATGAAAACGGAAACAGTTTAAATGACTCTGGTGATGTGGTTACCTACACAATTGTGGTTAGCAACACAGGAAACATAAGGCTTTCCTCTGTAACCATTTCTGACACTTTAGAGGACGCATACTTTACTGACATTTCATCTTCGGTTATTGGCCCTGTATTTGTATCTGCATCGCTTGGCTCATCAGAAGGAACCCTTAAAGTTGGTGAACAGGCCAACTATACCGCATCAGTTACCATTACACCTGAGATGCTTGCCAATGGATTTATTGCCAATACTGTTATAGCTACTGCAAGTTCAACGGCTGGATTAGTGAGCGATAGTTCTGATGATCCAAATACGGCTGAGGAAAATGATCCAACAAGGACATTTTTACAGACCAATCCACAGATTAATATTACCAAAACTGTCACGCAGACATTTGAAAATGGTGATGGATTTATAAGCCCTGGCGATGTGATCACCTACACAATTATAGTTTCAAATACAGGGAATCTTAACCTATTAAATCCTCAGCTTACTGACACAACTGTTGACGGAGCAGGAAACATACTCTCCACATCTACATTTACCCTAACAAATGCAACACCAGGGTCGTCACTATCTGAGATACTCACCAATGGGCAACTGACACTTCAAATGTCTTACACCCTTGAGCAATCTACGATTAACTCAGCACTGGTATCTAATAGCATAGTTGTAAGTAGCGTTCCATTTGGTCAGTCAACACCAGTTACTGATGTATCAGATGATCCCACCACACCAGCAGCAGATGATCCTACAGTATTTAATATCCCTGAGGTAACTGGTGTAGATTTAGAAAAAACTTTTGAAACAGTTGATGTAAATAATAATGGTGCTGTTGACCTTGGTGATGTAATAAGATACAATTTTACAATTACCAATAATGGAAATACTGATATTCAGAATATTACCATATCAGACAACCTTGTTGGCGGCCTATCAAATACCGCCCTTACTCAACAGATTGCAACCGATAGGGCTACTATAAACGGTTTAAAACAATCCTTCCATATTGATAACAACAACAGTAATCATACGGGAAGTAGATCCATTACTGAAGATGCTAGTCAGCCTCAATATCTACCTGATGGAATTGAGTATTACCTGCCACCTGGATTATTTACAAATGCTGAACTCACCAGTTCAACTAAATGGAATAATTTAATCTCAGAGGGTAGAGGCTATATTAGAGTAAATCCGGCAAATCCATCTGGGGGCCACCAAATTACAGACACTAACTATGGGGCAAGAGCAATTAGAGGTAATAATCAAAATGCTAATACTTATCTTACATATGATGTCCAAGCAAATACCACTTATACCTTTTCTGTTTATGTTATGGGGTCACTTGGAACAGACTTTACACTCTTTGCACATGGCGGTTATAATCTTCCACATGTTGATAGTAATGTTCAGTCCTCTGAGGTATCCAAGACATTTACATTAGATCAAAATTACAAGTATAAAAGGTATGAAATTGTAATCACCACTGGAGCTGCAGTAGGTAATGGTAGATTTGGGTTTAGCCCTAAACAATATGGTACTTACGCATATTTCTGGGGCGCTCAACTTGAAGAGGGTATAGGAGCAACTCCATATATTTTTACTAAAAATTCAGCCCTATCGAAAGTTGCAACAAATATAGGAGACTATGCAGGTACAATTAGTTCCAATAGCTCTAAAACAATTACCGGGTTATTTACAATAAATACAGATGCTGTCGATCTTGGTTATATTAATAACACAGCAACAGTTAATGCATCTACAATTAATTCCACTGTAGTTTCAGATACTTCGGATGATGGAGATGATACTGATGGGAATACCACTGACGATGTTACATTTACACAGATCGATGCATTCCCATCTCTAAATGTGGAAAAAACATTTATTTGGCAAGACTCAAATAGCGATAATAAGGTAAATGTTGGGGATCTTATCAGTTATTCCATTACAATATCAAACACAGGGGATTCCACTGTAAGCAATTACACTCTTGAAGATACCTTTAAAAACTCTCTTGGTACAGATCTCACATACACAGGTCAACCAGCTCTGGTGTCTGCATCTCAAGGGTCATCGGTTGGAACTATAAAATCTGGTGAGAAACAGGTTTATAGTGCTCAATTTATAATAAATGACCTTGCATTTTCAACGCCATTTATATCAAACAGCATGAAGGTTATTGGTGATTCAAACGGACTTACCGATAATGTTTCGGACACCTCTAATGATGGAGATGACACCGATGGTAATACAGAGGACGACCCAACTATTACAGAAATGGAGCCAGATGGTAAAATCGAGGCTACTAAAACTTTTGAAATTTTAGATTCTGATGGTGATGGGGAAACATCTGTTGGTGATGTGATAAGATTTATTATTCAAATTGAAAATATTGGAAATACAGCTTTAACAAGTATAACACTTGTCGATGTGCTTTCTGACGAGGATGGAAATGCTCTTACACTTTCAGAGGAACCGTTCTTCTTCTCATCTACTCAAAGCTCAACGGTTGGAAGCTTAAAAATTGGGGAAAGTGCATATTATAGGGCACTATTTATTGTCGACCAGCAATCATTTGACTCTGGAAGTATAAGGAACTATGTGGATGTGACAGCCAGTAGCTCCTATGGCACAAATGATGTTACTGATCGAAGTGATGATGGAAATGATAATGATGGCAACACAACAGATGATGTTACGGTCGTTCCACTTTTTGCTGCTGCACAAATTAATGTTATTAAAACAGCAACTGTATTTGATGGGAATGGCGATGGTATTACTGGAGCAGGAGATACAATAAATTATGTGATTACAATTGAAAATACCGGTATAACAGGAGTTGGAACAATCACACTTGTTGATACACTTACAGATGGAAATGGTGGAGCATTAACCCTAGCTAATGGTCCGAATTATGAGGCCAATAGCTCCTCTCAGAATTCTCCTGAGGGAAGTCTTGCAGCGGGAGAGACGGCTAGGTATTTAGCATCTTATGTAATAAGTAACGATGCAGCACTTACTGGTAAAATAGTTAATTCGGTTACTGTTACTGCTACCAGTGTAAGTGAGAGTACCGTTGTTTTAGATGTGAGTGATGATAATGATGATACTGATGGAAATGTACTTGATGACCCAACTGAGGTATTAATTATTCTTACTCCTCAAATTCAGGTAACCAAATCGGCCTTAGTTACTCAAAATAATGGTAATACAATTAACGATCTGGGAGATACAATTGTTTATACCATAACTGTCACCAATACTGGAAATGTAAACCTTAATAACCTTACAGTATCTGATACGCTAACTGATTTCTCAGGGGCAGGGCTTACCCTGACAACTTCACCAACATTTATATCAGGTACAAACGCTACCGCCTCCACTATTAATCTGGGGGGCAGTGCAATTTTCAGAGCAACATTTACAATAAATCAGCAAGCAGTTGATACAGGTGGGGTGAGTAATGTAGCTTTTGTATCAGCTGCAAGTGTGGTGGATGGATCTAAAGTTGCCTCTGATACATCAGATGATCCAAATACTGCAGCAGCGGATGATAAAACTGCTGTGTCAATCACCGCGACACCATCTATTGAGGTTACAAAAACCGCATCGGTAAATGATCCAGATAGTAATGGGGTAGATCTGGGTGATACTATAACCTATACAATTGTTGCAACCAATACCGGAGATTTAACCCTTTCTAATATTAAGCTTACCGATACACTTACCGATGCAAATAGCACCTCGCTCCAACTAAGCAGTGGCCCAACCGTTACCTCTGGCTCTTCAAGTAGTTTAGCTGTTGGAAATGCTATTACCTACCAAGCAACTTTTGTAATTACCCAACCTGCAGTAGATAGTGGAAGTGTAATTAATGTTGCAAACGTAATTGCTTCAAGTCCAGGTCAGAGTGATAACGTGAGTGACACCTCAGACGACCCAACCACAGGAGCTGCAAATGACCCAACAGTTGTAACAATAACCACAAGTCCATCGATTAGAGTTCTTAAGTCAGTATCTGTGACTGATAACGGTGATGGAAAGTTAGGTAAAGGAGATATACTACAGTATGATATATCTGTTGAAAATACTGGTGATGTAACTCTTAAAAGCTTAACAGTAACCGATACACTTACAGATGGAAACAGCTCTACAATGAGTCTTAGTAGTGGTCTATATTATGCGGGGTCTGATGGAGGATCACCTCAAGGGGAGCTTAAAGTGGGAGAAAAAGTTGATTATATAGGATTCTTTATTATCAACCAGCAAGCAGTTGATTCAAAGAGTGTAATAAATGTTGCGACTGGCAGTGCAACTACCCCATCTGGTGGATCGGTCACAGATACCTCTGATGATCCAAATACTGCAACCCCAAATGATCCGACCATTGTTACAATGACAGTAAATCCCTCAATTGAGGTAACTAAAACAGTTTCCGTTACTGACAGTAATGGGGATGGGGTAACAGGTATTAATGATTTAATATATTACACGATTGTTGTTGAAAACACTGGGGACCAAACACTCACAGGCATTACTCTTACCGATCAATTAAGTGATGGGAACGGTCAGCCACTAAGCCTTCTAAATGGTCCTACATACGATGGATTGGCTGGCTCTAAAGGTTCTAGCCAAGGAACTGCTATCCCTGGTGAGACTCACAAATACACGGCAATTTATCTAATTAGTGAAGCCGCTGCTCAGACACCTAGAATCTCAAATATTGCAATCGCTACAGCTAGTAGTCCAGGACAGACAAATAATGTAAGTGATACATCCGATAACGGAAATGATATAGATGGTAATACGACTGATGACTCCACTGATGTTATAGTTTCTCCACGCCCTGGAATTGAAGCGACTAAAACAGTTAGTGTAATTGACAACAATAGTAATGGAAGTAATGATCCAGGAGATACTTTAGTATATACCATAACAATTCAAAATACAGGAAATGTAAGTCTTACTAATATTACTCTTGTAGATACCTTAACTGATAATAACGATAACGCTTTATCACTTGATAGTGGACCGACCTTTGTATCTGCAAACGCTGGTTCGCCNGAGGGCACATTAGGATTTTCAGAGATAGCAACTTACACTGCNACNTACACCATNGAGCCTGCAGCTGCATTTACTACAAAAATTAAAAATCAAGTAACAGTATCGGCAATTGGTGGTGGGGTTAGTGTATCAGATATTAGTGATAATGGAATAGACAATGATGGTAATCAGTTTAATGACAAAACTGAGGTTTCAACTTCTGCCGAGGCATCAATTGAGGCAATAAAAACAGCGACTGTAAGTGACACTAACGGTAACAGTTTAACTGATGCAGGAGATATTATTACCTACAAAATTGGCATAAGAAATACAGGTGGTGTTCCTCTAGAAAACTTATCTATAAATGATGTTCTTAAAGACGGAAATGGAACAAATCTAGCTTTAAATACTCTTCCTAGTTTTGAATCAGCTACTACCTCTTCAACATCTACAACCATTGCGATATCGGGTGTTGTTACCTATACTGCTAATTATACGATATCTGCTGATGCCTCGTATTCAGGCAGTATTGTAAATACAGTTACTGTTCAGGCCAATGGGCAGGGTGGAAGCGGAATTGTAACAGATCAAGGGGATGATCCATCAACTCCAGAACAAAATGATTCTACCGTTGTAGATATAGATCCGCTCGCTGCACTTGATGTTACTAAAACAACAACCATAACAGACGAGGGAGATGGAATAATTGGCGCTGGAGATGTGATTAATTACACCATAACAGTTAAAAATATTGGTAATGTTACTTTGAGTGGACTAACAATCAGTGATACACTTACTGATGGTAATACCTCTACCCTTAATATGAGCACAGGACCATCTTTCTCTGGGTCTGACAAGGGGTCAAACACTGGAACGCTAGTAGCTGGAGAGACCGCTACATATATAGCTTACTATATCATATCAGATGCAGCTGCAGCAACACTACAGATCAGAAATTCAGCAGTTGCGATTGCTAGCAGTCCTGGTCAGAGTAATAATGTAAGTGATACATCAGATGATGGAGATGACACAGATGGTAATACAGAGGATGATCAAACCATCACTGATATTACTCCAAACCCTCTAATGGAAGTATCAAAAACTGCTGGGGTAACTGATAATGGTGATGGAGTTAACGGTGCTAATGATATAATTACCTATACAATCAAGATTGAGAATAAAGGGAATGTTAGTCTTTCAAATATATTATTGCAAGATAATCTTCGTGACGGGAATAATAATGCCCTCTCGATTAATGGTCCATCGCTCACATCTAATACCGCTGGCTCTTCCACAGCTACATTATTGACAAATGGTACACTTACCTTTACAGCCTCATATACTATTGATCAAAATGCTGCTAATACAAGTCTAATAGTTAATACTGCTAGTGTAACGGCATCAAGTCCAAATAATACTAATGATATTACTGGAACGGATTCAGTGTCTGTAACTACCGTTTCTGATGCGGGAATAGAGGTGACTAAAACTGTTACCATAACTCAGAATGATGGTAATGCTACCAATGATAGTGGAGACATAATCAATTACCTTATTGTTATTGAAAACACAGGCAATCTTACCCTTTCTAATTTAACGCTCAATGATCAGTTAACTGATGGCGGTGGTGGTAATTTGACTCTTACCACAGGCCCAACCTTTGTTAGTGCAACAGCAGGCAGTACCTCTACAACTATAGCAGCTGGAGGTGTAGTAAGTTACACTGCCACATTTAATATCACCCAAGATGCTGCCAATACGGGAAGTGTAAANAATACAGTAACTGTTGTTGGCTCCACCCCTGGAGGTAATGGAGATGTGTCNGATGTATCAGATGACGGNGATGATACTGATGGNAATACCACTAATGATCCAACGGTTGTTCAAACGACCTCTGATGTATCTATAGAGGTTACAAAATCTGCGTCTTATGTTGATAATAATAGNAACGGTAAGATCGATACTGGCGATAGGATCAACTATACAATCATTGTAAATAATACGGGTAATGTTGATCTAACAGGACTTAAGATCCAGGATGTTTTAACTGACGGTAATGGTGGCACCCTTACCCTTAGCAGCTCACCGACCTTTACCTCTGCCAGTGCGGGATCCACCTCGTCTACAATAGAGGCTGGGGATCAGGTAACCTTCAGCGCCTCATATATAATCGATCAGGCCTCGGCCAACACTGGAAGTATCGTCAATCGAGCCACGGCAATTGCCTCTAGTCCAGGGCAGACTGATGATGTTACCGATCAGAGTGACGATCCAAATACAGCGGCAGCAAATGACGCTACGGTAGTTTCCATTACTCCATCTCCTGCGATGGAAGTTACCAAGACGGTGGCTGTTATAGAGAATGGCGATGGCTTCTTGGGTATAGGAGATACGGTTAAGTATACCATTGCAATAGAGAACCAGGGTAATGTTCCACTCACCTCGATAGTGATCACCGATACCTTTACAGATATAGGGGGTAATGCGATGACCCTTACCACCACACCGACCTTTGATTTTGCAGATTTAGGTTCTAGTGAGGGAAGTATAGCTCCAGGGGAGAAAGCATATTACAATGCGACCTTCCTTGTGGACCAGTCATCGATAGATGCAGCAGGGTTACATAATCAGGTATCGGTAACTGCGACCAGCACAGGAGGCACTGTTTCTGACACCTCTGATGATGGAATAGACAATGATGGTAATACCACTGATGATGTTACGGTATTACTTATAGATCCTAATCCAGTACTTCTGGTTACTAAAACGGCAGTGGTAACTGATGGTGCGGGTGATGGAGCGAACCTAGGAGATTTAATTACCTATACGATAAGTATAGAGAACAAGGGTAATGTTACCTTAAATAGTTTAACTATAAGTGATACGATTAAAGACGGAAATGGGGCTAACCTGTCCTTAGACGGCCCACCTAGTTTTGTATCGGCAACGACTAGTTCTACCTCTACCACCCTTCAAGTTGGAGGAACAGCGACCTTTACTGCGAACTATACTATAGACCAGCAGGCAGTAGATAGTGGTAGGGTAGAGAACAGCGCTTTAGGAACAGCCAGTAGTCCCTCGGGAGTACAGACCAGTGATACCTCTGATGATGGTGATGATAGTGATGGAGATATTGATGATGATCCTACGATAACCCTTCTAACAGCTACCCCGACACTGTCTGTTAGCAAGTCAGCTGTCCTTAATGATCCAGACAGTAATGGAGTCGATCTAGGCGATACCATTACCTATACTATAGTGGTTACAAATACTGGGGATCTTACCCTTAGTAATGTAGTTATTACAGATACGCTTACTGA
>PAEO01000008.1 GCA_002703065.1 Flavobacteriaceae bacterium
GGTACGTAAAAACCAAAGAGATGGCTGCAAAAGCAAATGAAGCTGTTAATAAAAAAGAAGTAGTTTTTCATCCTGAAAATTGGATCAAAACATACTTTAACTGGATGGATAATATTCAAGACTGGTGCATAAGTAGGCAAATTTGGTGGGGGCACAGGATACCTGCATGGCATGATGATGAAGGTAATGTCTATGTTGGTTATGATGAGAAAGAACTTAGAGAATTTTATAAACTTGATGATAGAAAACTTACTCAGGATGAAGATGTCTTAGATACTTGGTTTTCATCGTCACTATGGCCTTTTGGCTCTTTGGGTTGGCCAGAAGAAACAACAACATTTAAAACTCACTTTCCTACATCTTTACTGGTTACTGGGTTTGATATTATCTTTTTTTGGGTAGCAAGAATGATGATGATGAGTTTAGAGTTCACTGGAAAAATTCCTTTTAAAAATGTCTATGTAACTGGGTTGATAAGAGACGAAAATGGTCAAAAAATGTCTAAATCTAAAGGAAATATTATTGATCCTTTGGATTTAATTTATGGCATTNAACTTGATGACTTGCTTAAAAAAAGAACCTCCAATTTAATGCAGGAAGGATTAGCTGAAAAGATTGAAAGNAAAACNAGAAAACAATTTCCAAATGGCATNGAATCTTATGGTAGTGATGCTGTTCGGATGACTTTTTTCTCNCTTGCNACCCATACAAGAGATATAAGTTTCGAATTGGGTAGGCTTAAGGGTTATAGGAATTTTTGNAATAAGATTTGGAATGCAGCGAGATTTATCAATAATTANCCTAAAGAACAAGACAAATTTGAAGCAAAAAATGATGCAGAT
Source organism: Flavobacteriaceae bacterium (assembly GCA_002703065.1). GTDB lineage: Bacteria > Bacteroidota > Bacteroidia > Flavobacteriales > Flavobacteriaceae > Eutrophosalina. The sequence continues at coordinate 843 of PAEO01000008.1, forward strand.
AAATGGATNGAGAAAGAATTCAATGNTGTAAACAAACAAATCACAAAAAATATCNAAGAATATCGTTTAGATTTTGCAATGAATGAGGTTTATGAGTTTTTTTGGGGCAAGTTTTGCGATAAATATATCGAAGATTGTAAGGCTTCGGGAGAAACAGCTAATTTGCACCCTATGCTCAAAAAAATCCTTATTTTGATGCACCCTTTTGCTCCATTCATCACGGAAGAAGTTAATGAACTTATCTTTGATGATGGGTCTTTGATGAAGACTGATTAAAAACGATGAGAGGAAGATAAGTCATTCTGATCGTCTGAACGAATTACTTTTCTCCTGCCAAAATTTATACCTGTTTCTTCGTCTGTATCTAGTACGACAAACTTAAGTTCTTTTGCAAGCATCTGTTTGCATACATGATTCAATTGATAAGCAGGAATTGAAATTCTATCGATGTTTGTATTGCCTTTATCATGTACTTTGTATTTGGCTCCACTTGGGGTCAAAATTTTCCATTTAAAATATTTAAGTTCAGGCGAGAAAGCAGAGAAAACTTTACCATTGTTTACATATTCATTTAAAAGCACTACATTTTTTTCTGGCCAATGCTTGAGAACTGCTTTTCTAATCATATCCTCTTGGCTGAATAAGTACCTATCCATACCCTTTATTATAAATTTTTTGTCCACAAATAATATCTATGTCAAAAACAGTCTTAATTGGTGCAAGCTCAGCTATAGCTAAGTCACTAGAAGAGATCTCTGAGAAAAAGTTTGTGAGCTTTTCAAGATCAGAAAATAATCTAGACATTATGGGAGACCTAAATGAACTTGATAATCTAGAGGACATTAATGGACTTGTTTATTTTCCTGGTACTATAAATCTTAAGCCCTTTACAATGCTAAAGGATCAAGACTTTCAAAGCGATCTGGACATTAATTTTCTTGGTGCTGTTAAAGTTGTAAAAAAACTTATTAATAAGCTTAAAGATGCAAATGGTGCAAGCGTTGTTTTCATCTCAACTGTTGCAGCAAGTATTGGACTTCCATTTCATGCCAGCATTTCACCTGCTAAAGCAGCTCTTGAAGCATATGCAAGATCAATGGCTGCAGAATATGCTGGTGCAAAAATATCTTTTAATGTTGTCGCTCCAAGTCTAGCTGATACACCAATGGCAGGNAATATCCTTAAAACTGATCGTTTAATAGAGGCAAGCAAAGAAAGAAACCCTATGAAGCAGATTGGNTCTCCAAAACAGATTGCAAAAGCTATAGATTTTCTATTAGATGCTCACCAAAATTGGATGACTGGTCAAGTCATTCCTGTTGATGGCGGAATGAAAAATCTTAAGTAATTTTCACAATATTTAGTATTTTTTAAAAAATTCATTACTATATGTAGTGGTGAAGCAAAAAACATCAGACAAAACTTTAGTTATCAGCTTTAGTGGTGGCAGAACCTCTGGCTACCTTACCAAAAGACTCCTTGAAGAAAAAAATAAGTGGAAAGATGTAATTGTAATCTTTGCTAATACTGGCCAGGAACACGAAAAAACTCTTGAATTTATTAATAATTGCGATAAAAAATTTGGCTTCAATACTGTCTGGATAGAAGCAATTGCCCACCCAGGTGAGAGGAAAACTTCAACTGCAAAGATTGTTGACTACAAGACAGCCTCAANAGATGGTAGGCCTTTTGAAGATATTATTGCCAAATACGGAATTCCATGGTCAAAGGCAGGACATTGCACTAGAGAATTAAAGGAGCAGCCAATAAAAAATTACCTCAGAGAATTAGGTCTTGATAAAACCAACAGGGTTATGGCAATAGGTATTAGAGCTGATGAATCTCATCGAAAATCAAAGGTTGCTGAAGAAAATAACTTTATTTACCCACTCATTGATTGGGATATTGATAAAGAAGATGTTCTAAGCTGGTGGGAGGATCAAGATTTTGATCTTGAAATTCCTGAACATATGGGGAACTGTGTTTGGTGTTGGAAAAAATCCTATATAAAACTAGTTACAGTTATGAGAGAAAAGCCTGAAGCTTTTGATTTCCCTGAAAGAATGGAAAAATTGCATGGCAGGACAGGAAATATAGCGCAAAAAGTACTCAATAATGGTGTTTTAAAAGGACAAAAATCCATTAAATTTTTCAGAGGATTTAAAACCGTTGAAGACATAAGGAAAATGGCTGCAGAAAAAGATGATGTCTTTATTGATGAGCACTTTATGCGGATTAGTGGTGGCTGTTCAGAAGAGTGCCAGCCGTTTCTTGGAGATGAAGAAGAAAATCCGAATTTAATTCCTGTTCTAAATACTACCTAATTTGCTAAAATTTCATGAGGACTACTCATGGATGACATTCATAACCTAAAAACTCGCTATAGGAATACACGAGATAGTGGAAATATACGAAACAATTTTTTAAGGCCCTGTCTCAAACATTTTAAATCTTGGAAGAGGTGTACATTTAACTTTAACTCAAGTGCATTAAAATCTTGGGCTGGCAGCTTTGTTCACATTATCAACGATGATGTGAAAATAGAGATCCTTTGTGATATTGGGAAAGTGAAGGATGATAGAGATTTAATGCTTAGCTTGGAGCATTGTCAAAACCAAAAAGAAAAAGAAGAAACAATAAGAAGGCATAAAGAAAAAATTCTTCTTGCTGCATTCGGAGCAGATAGCTCTCTTGATAACCAAGATGGGTTCAGAAATAAATATGGGTGGAGTCTTCTTCATTATATGCTTGCAACTGAAAAATTAGTTGTAAAGTTTGCGGTGAATACGATAAGCAACGATTACACCAATATCTACCATGAAAAATGTGGGTATTTTACTTTCGAAGATGGCACTGTCATAGCTCATTATGGCTCCTTCAACGAAAGTGAAGCAGCTCATATAGGTAATAATGACAGCGTGATGGTATTTAGCTCAAAAAGGTCCATAGATGACAGTCGTAGAGAGGAAGTAATAAATGATGTAGACGATGATTTTAGAGGAACAGACTCGGTTACTGTGCTTGAGTTGAGCAAAGAGACTCTTGAAGTGATTAAGGAAAATGCTCCATCACGACCTCCAAAAAGAGAAGATTTTCCTATAGATGATGAAACAGATGGAGATATTGAGCCTCCAGATGGCACGACTGTAGATGAGGGAGAAGATAATAATTTAAAACTCAGGCCTTATCAGAAAGATGCTATCGAGGCATTTGAGAGAAATGATTTTCATGGAATTTTAGAGCATGCAACAGGTAGTGGTAAAACTTTTACTGCCTTGAATATAATGCGGAAATTATATGAAAAAAATCAAGCTTTTTGTGTGATTGGAGTTCCGTTTATTCCGCTTGCAGAGCAATGGCAGGGAGAAATAGAAAAATTCCTCAAAGGTACAGGTGTGAAATATAGAATTATAGAATGTTGGAGTGATCATGATGACTATATTCAAGAATGTAAATTTGAATTACTTGAATTAAAGAGAGGAAAAAAACCAGAGGAATCAGAATTAATAATATTTTTAGTCGTTAATAATTCATTAGAACAAAAATTTTATAAGTTATTTGACCATAATTTTAATTTTGATAAGTGTCTATTCATTGGAGATGAGTGTCATAGATATGCCACAAAAAATAAATTACTCATCCTGCCTGAAGCAAAATTTAGATTAGGACTATCTGCAACACCTATTGTTGATATAAATGATCCAAGTGAGGCAGAGCAAGGTTTATTAGATTATTTTGGAGGTATTTGTCACACATTCACATTAGATGAGGCAATTCCCGATTATCTTTGCAACTATTATTATTACCCCATAGAGACCTATCTTGATAAAGAGGAATTCAGTAAATGGGAAGAGCTTTATAAAACGGCTTCATGGTCAGATAATGCAAATGAATATGATCTTGATGAAAAAGGAGGAATATTTCGAGAAATGGGAGGAATATTAAGTTCAGCTGAGAATAAACTTAAAGTCTTAAACAAAATTCTGCCAACAAGTAGTGAAGAAAGAAAATTTAGCATAATTTTTACTGGAGCTGGTAAGGATAAAAATGGAGAAAGAGACATTGACAGAGTGCAAAAGCTTCTTTTAGAAAAAGGTTGGACTCCAACAAGAATTACTGCTGATGAGAGCAGCAGACAGCTTAGGGCAGATATTATTGAAGGCTTTAAGAATGGATATTCAGATGGACTTTTGGCTATTCGTGTGCTCGATGAAGGAATTGATATACCAGAGATTAAGAATGCATATATTGTTGCGAGCTCAACTAATAGAAGGCAATTTGTTCAAAGGCGAGGAAGAGTTCTTAGAAAATTAGAGGGTACTAAAAAGATTGCAAAAATATATGACCTAGTGGTGATTCCACCAAAAAGACATTCTGATGCAGCACAAAAAATAATTGAAAATGAAAGAAAAAGGGTTGATGAAATGAGCTCAAAAGCATTAAATAAAGCTGATAGTAAAAAATTTATAGAAGAACTACTGTATTAGATATGAGCAAAATAAATAACAAAGATAGTATTCAAATTCTGAAAACCTTAATTAAAAAATGCAGAAATAATAAATTAAAAAGGTCAACAGACTCAGATGCAAAAGAAGAAATTTTTAAATTTCTTGAAGGTTCAATTACAAAAGTGATTCAAAAAAATAATGAAAATTAAAAAACTTGAAATGAAAAACTGGAGAGGCTTTTATGGTAGCAATCATGTAATTGAATTTTCAACAAATAAAGATAAACCAATCACTGTGCTTATTGGGGCAAACGAAACGGGTAAATCTGACATTTTAAGAGCAATACATTGGATATTATTTGATGAAATGCCTTCAGATACTAGTGGGCCTCTAGACCTCATTAACAATTATGCTGAAAAAGAAGATAAGAATGCAATAGCTGAAGCAACGATTGAATTAATTTCAAATGACAAAGAGCATTTTAAACTAACTCGGAAGCTTGATAAGGATGCTGATAAAGGTGGTGAGTCTACCTTTGTTGCCCAGAAAAGGGATGGAAATTCTTTTTTTCCAATAAGAAATATAACACATCAAAGGAATTGGATTAATGAAAATATCTTGCCATTTCATTTAAAAGATGTCTTTCTCTTTCAAGGTGAGGTACTAAAGAAAGCCTTTGAAGATAAAGATAATGAATTCATTACTGATTCAGTTGAGAGTATAACTGGTACCAGTTACATCAGGGATGCAACAGCATATTTAAGAAAGTTTTGTGAAGCAAAAGATTTAGAGAAAACAAAGAAAGATACCAAGAATAAGAATATTCTAAAACAAATCGAAAAATTAAATACCGCAGAGGGAGAATTTGAAAAAATAGGGGCTGCAATTAAAGAAATAGAGGGAGAATTAGATCCACTGAATAAGGAAAGAGAGGAGATATTGAGAAAATTAACACTTTCTAATAATCAAGAAATTAGTGTTGCAGCTCATGAAAAAGAAACTGCAGAAGAAGCTGCAAAAAAATTTGAAGGTCAACTAGATACGAAAAAAGCAGAATTTTATAAACAAATTGTTGATTATGGCTGTGATGCTTTTCTGTTGAACAAGTGTATTGAGTGGAGCAATAGAGAGGAAATTAAGGAGGTGGAACAACCAGAATATTTTGCTGAAGTAGCAACTCCTCTGAGAGAACAAGCTCTAGAAAAAATAAGAGATAGTGGAACTTGTATATGTGGAAGACCAATTGGTAAGAAAGGTTCTGAAGAGTACGACATAATTACTGCTGAAATTGAAAAAACAAATTCAGAAGAGTTTATCAAAACTGTAAGAAATATGGACGCCTTAGCTACTACTGCCAAGACGAAGATGAAAACATTTTCAGATCACCTCAGTGAAAAAAGAAGGGATTTGGGGCTAATCGGTGGTTTTCTTAATGATGAAAAAAATAAAATAGAAGAGGCTCAAAAAAAGATTGATGGATTAGCTAAATCTAATTTCGACACAAGAGACCTGAATTCTCGATTGAAAGAACTTGAAACAACACTAATACCACCCTTGAAAAGCCGTTTAGATGAGGAGCAATTTCAAGAAAAAATGCAAAAGATCGAAATAAGTAAGCTTAAGGGTAAAATACCAAAAAGTGGTCAGGGTGATGATCTAGTTTCTAACATTCTTGAAATTTCACAAGAGCTTTTAGATACACTTGATGAGTTTGCCAATGGTCAAGAAATAGACTTGTCAAAGAATTTGAAACAAAATGTTTCAGAAAAAATAGAGGCATATGGTAAAGGTGATACAGTAGAGTTTTATGACAATTCTTACTTACCATTTTTAACAAGTCCTGCAACGGGTGTTGAAAACCCAAGAAGTGAGGGTGGCTCTGCTCTTAAAAGCATTTGCTGGGGTACATCATTAATTCAACTTGCTACAGAGAGAGGAGATGCTCCAGCTTTTGTTGAAAGGAATTCTCCATTTCCGTTTATTTGTGATGCTCCGTTTAGTTCAATGGATGATATGAAAACTGCATCAGCAACAGAAATGCTTTTAGACATTGATTGTCAACTCATAATTTTAATTAACCCATCTGCATTTCGGGAAATAAACAAAAATTTGAATAAATCAAAGAAAGAGGGCTCGAGATATTTTATTGAAAGAAAAGAAACTGGAAAAACAGGAACTTCTTTTAATAATGATCCAATAGATATTGGAAATGATATATATCAAGCTTTTTATGAAGATTCTGATTTTGAAGGATCATTAGTAAGGAGCGCAAAAATTTAATATGGCAACTAAAAAGAAAAAACCACTTCTTATACCGATAAGAATAGATCAATCCCATTCAGACATGATAGATCTAATTGATAATCAAAATATTTTCTCATCTAGAAATCAAATTGTAATTTTTGCATCTACTATAGGCTTCAAATACGATATGTTTGCAGAAAGAAAAAAACTAGGACATGAAGGAAGAAGAGATCAAATTGATGTTGATGAAGCATTATCAAAAGCAAATTTTATGGCACTTGCTAGAACAGAAGATAAGACAATACTTGATGATGATGATGCGTGCTATGAAATCTTATGTGGATATGCAAATGGGGGATTTGAAAAATTAAGAGAATGGTATGATGAAACTTCAACTGAAGAGGGTTTTTTGAAGCATATCATTAACGCAATGTATCAAGAGGCAGTTGAAAACCTTCCAAGGTAGCTGCCTCAATATCCAGAGAATTTTTTGATTATTTTTTAGCTACCAAAATGTATTTCTAAAGCCCCTTTATTTCCGATAAAACTGAGCCCCAAAATATTAAAAAAAGTACTAGACCTTACTTTTGAAAAAAAACTTTGCATATTCAGTCATCACCTAATAGTTGTTCTGAATCCTGTTGAGCAACTTCCCAACGCTTTTTTAAGTAATTACAATTTTCACAAACTTTTGAAGGTTTTGGCATATCTCCCTCCAGAGTTTTTACAGCTTCAGTTATTGCCCCCTCTACCCAGTTATCATCACACTCCAACCTTACTAAATGTAAATCAAATTCTAATTTCTGATTAAACATTGGCTCATTTTTTTTACCATTGAAATAAACAAGGTAACCCTCTTTAGCCACTTCAAAACCATTCTGTTTAAGTAGCCATTGATACATCTCAAGCTGTCTTTGATACCCTTTCGCATATTCCCATTTTGAATAGGTATCATCCCAATCAAANACATTTTTNGAAGTNGCNTTNACGTCAACAACTATNAANTCNCCNNTAGGNTTTTGCCAAATATCATCNACTGCTCCNCCAAAATTNTANCCNTNNNCCTCATNNANAAACCTNATNCCNTTNAAATTNNTACGCCATTCNTCCATNTTNTCATGNGCAAANGGNACNGCATCNATTTNNTGNTCTANNAACATNGGATGNGGNTCNGCTTTAGCCCTGTAATGATCAAATTCATTTTTACANAGATTATCAACTGCACTATTTAAGGTGAAAGGTAAACTTGGAGGTCTGATTTTATGTTTATATGCCAGATAAAAACATCTTTGACAATTTAAATGCTGTTCAACTGCTGATCTACTTATCTTAATCACTTTTTAACATCTCCACATGTGGAATATTGTCTTCAAGATATTCATCACTACATTTTACAAAACCAAACTTAGAATAATACTTTTCCAAATAACTTTGNGCAGATATGCGAACAGGTCCTAAGTTTTCTTTTTCTACAATTTCTAAAGATTTTAAAATTATTGCCTCGGATAAGCCTTTCTTTCTCTTGGTCTTTTTAGTTACAATTCTGCCAAATGAAACCTCGTTAAATCTGGTTTTAACTGGATTTATTCTAAGATAACTTAAAATCTCATTATTCTCCTCTATCCACAAGTGTGTACCAACCTCATCTAGACCATCTAAATCCTGATAAGGACAGTCTTGCTCAACAACAAAAACCTCAATTCTCAACTGCATAATTTTATAAAGCTCAAGCTTGTCTAAATTATGAAACTTTTTTATGATTACTGACTCTAATAAAGAAGACATTAAGGAATTATGAAAGAAAGTTTCTACGATTTCAAAGCAAAAGACATTCAAGGTAATGAAGTGTCGATGAATGACTTTAAAGATAAAGTTATTTTAATTGTAAATGTTGCNAGTGCTTGCTACTTTACACCACAATACAAAGGCATGGAAAAGCTTTATAAATCATTTAAAACTAAAGGTTTTGAAGTATTAGGTTTTCCTTGTAATCAGTTTGCTGAAGAAGAAAAAGGTACAAATGAGNAAATTTTAAACTTTTGCACATCGCATTTTGACGTCTCTTTTCCTATGTTTGAAAAAATTGAAGTTAATGGTGCTAATGCCCACCCACTTTTCAAATTTTTGAAAAAAACTGTTAAAGGCTTCCTAGGGAGTGAATCAATTAAATGGAATTTTTCAAAATTTCTTGTTGATCAATCAGGTAATGTTATCAAAAGATATGGCAGCATGGATGCACCTGAATCAATCGAAGCTGATATTACCAAACTTTTAGCTAAGGGCTAAAGACATCAATACAGCAGACTCTCTACCAGAATCTTTTTTATAGTATCCCTCTCGACGACCTACTTCTTTAAAATTTAATTTTTTATAGAAACTAANTGCCACTTTATTAGATTCTCTAACTTCAAGAAATATCACTTTTAAGCCAAAAATTTTTGCTCTCCCAATTAAAACCTCAATCACATAAGTTCCCAATCCTTTATTTCTAAATCCATCAATAACTGAAATATTTTGCAGATGGCATTCATCAAGGACTTTAGAAGCAATACAGAAGGCCATTATTTTGTTTTCATCCTTAATNANAAAACTCATGGTNCGAACTTCTAGGACTTGTTTAAATGTNTCGATTTTCCATGGAGTTGGATTTGAANTACTTTCTATAGANAAGACCTCATNAAGATGAGGTTCAGAAAAATTTTCTATTATTAGGTTATTCGCCTGTAAATTTTGCTTTTCTTTTTTCNACNAANGCAGCNANACCCTCAAGNTTATCTTTACTACCGACAAGATCGTCTTGNAGTNTNGCNTCTTCTTTTAATTGATCATAATAGGACCTNGTGAAGCTTTCTCTCATCAGTTGTTTTGTTCGCATTAGGGCTANNGGAGCAAAATCTGCATAAACTTTTGCCATTTCAATTGCATCCTCTAAANNTTTTCCATCNGCAGNNACTTCNGCGCACATGCCTAGANTCTNACATTCTTCNGCTGNTACTCTTTGNGCTTCAGAAGCCATTCTGAANGCTCTTTGATAGCCAACAATTCTTGGAAGAAGCCATGTCGAACCACCATCTGGAATAAGTCCAATTTTTGAGAAACCTATTTGAAAGAAGCTAGACTGC
>PAEO01000009.1 GCA_002703065.1 Flavobacteriaceae bacterium
CACCAATCAGAAAACTCGGATTTTACTTTTTCATAGCCATTTATTTTAAAATCATCAGCATTATTGCAGCTTGCAGTTAGCATTAAGTTCATATAATTAAGTTATTTATTAACCTAATATATAAAATTATCTCCCTTTTTTTTATATTAAGTTGATAATGAAAAAACTAATTCTACTATTACTACTGAAGTGAAAGTTGGTATCTTCATTTTGTGGGTTGTTTTTACTGTTGGTCTTATAGTTGGCGCAATTATTATGGCTATTAAGTATGGTCTATTTAGAAATCCATTTAAAGACAAGTGGGGAAGATGGAAAGATGATGTCTCAAGGAAAGAACAAATTATTTGGAATTTTTTAATTATTGGTGGTGGTATGCTATTAGCAAATATATTAAGGGTTTTCATTTTTAATTAATATGTAAAGTATAATGAAAAAAATATTAGTTCCTTGATAACTGCATTATCACCTGAAAAAGTAAATGAATTTATTAATAATAGCTTTAATAAGGAAGACCTATTTAAGTAAATGATATGAGAACTCTTAGCAATGTTTTATGACACTTTCCCTTTTTAGGTTTTTTAAGCGCCTTATATACCCCCATTTTAGGATTAATTTTTAAAATCACTAAAGTTTTTTATAAGTGGAAGATCCATAGCCCAGGATTGGGTAAAATATAATAGGAAGAAAAAGCAAACCAATAGTAAAGCCAATTCCTTTTCCAAAGGATTTTGAAAGTAAGTTAGTCATCCAAACACCAATTACTATGCCTATAACAGGTATAAAAAACAAAAATAAAAACCACCAAGGTTTTCCTAAAATATCTAGCAAGACCAATGTTGAATAGACAGGTATGATTGATGCCCATCCCGGTTTACCAGCTTTAATATAAATTAACCAAACAGGTATTATTGACAAAGGAATAATAAAGAAAACTATAAAAAGAAATATTGCACCCACATTTAAATTTACAAAAATTTTGAATTTTGATTTTAAAAACCGATAAAACAAAACAAAAGATATTAATCGTCAAACAATCCTTCAGAAAGATATTTTAAACCAGTATCACAAGCAACAGTTACTACTTTTGATTTAGCACCAAGTTCCTTTGAAATTTGGATTGCTGCAGCTACATTCATTCCGCTTGATGTACCACAAAATATACCTTCTTTTTTAGCTAGATCTTTACATGTTTTGCGAGCTACAGCCTCGTCTATAGTAATTACATTATCAACGAGTGTATCATCATAGATATTTGGAACAAAACCTAAACCGACGCCTTCAACATTATGAGAGCCTTTAATTCCTTTCGATAAAATCGGGGAACTAGATGGCTCAACTGCAATAACTTTACAACTTGACTTAGCTTTTTTGAGCGCTTTAGCAATACCCATTAGAGTTCCAGCAGTTCCAACAGTGTCGCACACTGCGTCAACATTTCCATCTAGCTGATTTAAAATTTCTTCTCCTAATGGAACAAAACCCTCTATAACATCAGTATTGTTTAGTTGATTTGTAAAAAAAGTATTTGGTTCTTTTGAAATTTGATCAGCTTTTTTAATCATTTTGGTAATCAGCTCTTTATTTATCTTACCGTCTGAACTTTTGATAATTTCTAGATTAGCTCCCAATGATCTCATCAAATCAATTTTTTCTTTCCCAAATACATCTGCAGTAACCAGCCTAAAATTATAACCCTTAAGTGAACAAACAAATGCCAAACCTGCACCGGTACTGCCACCTGAATATTCTACTACAGTCATTCCTTTTTTTAAAATCCCTCTTTTTTCAGCTCCCAAAATCATCGATAGCGCCATTCTGTCTTTTTTTGATCCAGTGGGATTAAATGCTTCGATTTTAACATAAATTTCTCCACATCCACCAGGGACTACATTTTTTAGCTTAACAATTGGTGTATTACCAATAGCCTTTAATATATCACTCATATTTTTTTAAAATAATTAATCAAATCATAAAAATAAATAATTAAATTTTTAATTTGTTAAATAACTTTTTGCGTAATTGAAAAGAAGAGATTTTTTAAAAAACAGTATTTTACTAAGTAGTTCAGCATTTTTGCCTACCGATTTTTTACAAAAAAATATACCAAATTTAAAAGTTGGAATTATTGCAGATGTTCATCAAGATATAATTTTTGATGGGACCAAAAGAATTAAAAAGTTTTTGAAAGATGCAAATAAGTTTAATGTTGATTTTGTGATTCAGCTTGGTGATTTTGCACTACCAAGAAAAGCTAACCAAAAATTTATAAACACTTGGAACAATTATAAAGGGATAAAGTATCATGTTTTAGGAAACCATGACATGGTTGATTTTGGCTTTAAAAAAGATCAAACTATGAACTGGTGGGGAATGAAAAAGAGATACTATTCATTTGATAAAGGAGGAATTCATTTTATTATATTGGACGGGAATGATAAAAACCCAAATGATTGGAACGAGTACTATTACAGATATATAGGCAATGAACAAAAGAATTGGATTGAAAATGATTTAAGAAATACTAATCTCCCAGTAATAATTTTCAGCCATCAAAGTTTAGATGCTAAATATGGTGTTAAAAATAGAGTTGAAATAAGAAAAATAATAGAGAATTTCAAATTTGAAAACGGTACTAGAAAAGTTGTTGCATGTATTAGTGGGCATCATCATGATGATTACAATCAATCAATAAACGGCATAAATTATATACATATAAATAGCGCATCATATAAATGGGTTGGTGATAAATATAAGTTCTCAAGATTTTCAAAAAAAATTGAAAGTAAATTCCCTTCAATTATTAAAACATGTCCTTATAAAGACTCTTTATATACATTTATGACATGCGATTTTGACAAAGGGATAGTAACATTTGAAGAAAGAAAATCTGAATATATAAAACCATCCCCCCAAGAATTAGGGATTCCTAACTCTGAATTAATGAATCCATCAATCTCTGCAATGAATTTTAAAAATCCTCTAAAATGAAAAATAAAATCGCAATATTTGGTATTATTGTTCAATTAGCTAGATTGATTTATGGAATAGTAAACAAGGCAGAAGATATAATTGTAATGTGCTTAATTTTATGTTTATTTCTACTGTAGCTTTATTTAAAAAAAAGAAGAAATGAAAAAACTACTTTACTGGAAATTTTTTGTTGCATTTTTACTTGGTTTTTTCTTGAGTGCATATGGAATGACTCTTTGGCAAACGATATTAATAATTGCCATAGTTGCAGTAATAGTAGAATCCACAATTTATTTTAGGTAAAAAAAATGAAAAAGCTATTTTTTCTATTATTTTTAATTAATTCCATTGTTTTTTCTCAAGACAACTTTCAACCTTTTGCTTCACTAGAAGGAGAATGGATTTTCGACAAATCATTTAGCGACGAGTTTGATAAATCAAAATTAGATGAAAAAAAGTGGTGGGATTTTAACCCTGCTTGGCATGGTAGAAAACCATCACATTTTGCAAGATCAAATGTTAAAGTGAAAAAAGGATTATTGAGATTATCTGCAAAAAATTTAGACCCCAAAAAAGTTAGTATACAAGATAAAGCAAGAGGATATGATAAGTTTAGTACAGCAATAATAAAAAGCAAGGAAAGAAGTCATTATGGTTATTACGAAGCAAGAGCTAAATCAATGAAAGCCGCTGTTTGTAATGCATTTTGGCTATATGACCCATTAGAGGAATCAGTTAAATATAGAGAAGGTGAATATTCCGAAGAGATTGATATTTTTGAAGTATTTGGTAAATCAAATAAGAAAGAAAATCAAAGAGCTTATTACGCCGCAGTACATCGATATCAAACCCCTTATGTCGAATCCTTAGTTAATAAAAGAAAATATAAATTAGAAAACCGGTATACACGCCTTGAAGTAGACTATGATTTCCATGAAGATTTTCATATTTATGGATTACTATGGACACCAGATGAATTAGTTTGGTATTTAGATGGGAAAGAAGTTTTTAGAAGGAAAAATGATTTTTTCAAAAGACCTCTGCACATAATTTTTGATGCAGAAATAATGGAAACATGGGATGGTTTACCAAATCCTAATGATTTGCCAAGCACTTTTCAAGTGGATTATTTAAGAGTCTGGAGACTTTCTAAATAAAAACCCAAGCTTTTAGCTTGGGTTTTTACATTATAATGACATTTAAGTTTAGTTTTTTGGAATTCCTGATCCACCACCATATGGTGCCCAGTTAGCATGTACGCTTTTCCATCCATCATCAGTTGCAATCCATACAGCTGATGCTCGAGTGCTATAGTCTACAACATCTTCAGAATCCCCTTGAGTATAAGATCCGTCAGCATAAAATGTAAGTACAGCCATAGTCATATCAGGTGAGAAATCAATTTCTATATCTCTCAAATCAAAACTGTTCCAATTCACATCAGTTTCTCTTGTTAAACTTTCATCAGTAAATTCATAAAATTCTTGAAGGTTTGAGTCTCCTGTAACTAGCTGCATATCAGTTGTTACATATTTTTCATACTCTTCCTTATCACGTTCCAGTATAGCATTTTGTAGATTAACTTGTGCTTCTTTTAAGTTTTTTACTATTTCCTCTTTATTTACTTTTCTGTTATATGTAACTAATTTAGGCGTGTAAGGCGATGCAAACCAAGCATAGTCATATGCTCTAAATTGATTTTGTCTAGCCTTTAAGTAATCACCAGACATTGCATAAATTTCAGCTCTAGAATCTAAGGCATTGGGACCTTCGTGTAATTCTCTTGATTTGTCTAACGCATCCATAGCTGCTTCATAATCTACTTTTCCGCCGATTTCACCATTAGCATACCCATATGCTACCATGTTATAGGCTGCTGATGCATGCTCTGGAAAATCAGTCGAGAATTTTTTATAATTGTTGTAATCTCCCCCTGAACTGAACCAATTTAAAAGAGGGCTATTTGGTGTTTCTTCGAGACCGCTTTTTAATGTAGCCATGTAAGTTTCACCGTCTCCAGTTAAAGTAGCTGTAAGCATCTTGTGCCAAACTTTTTCCTCAGAATTTAGAGAACTAACATCTATTGCTTCAAGCTTACTTTTTCTTGAGCCATTAGCCGCTGATGCTGCTGCTATAACTAAATTTGCACATCCACAATCTTTATCAAATATCAAAGCTGCTTTTGCCATACCAACAGCTGTTAATTGTTCTAGATTTACTAAGTGCTCTACCGCTTCATTTACAATTTTTGAAGCCTTTTTGTTACATGAATCATCAACCCATTGTTGTGAATTTAAATTGACGAAAAACATGCAAAAAATTAGAGTAATAATTTTTCTCATTAATTAATTTTTTGATTAGTCTTATTAAGTTAAGAATTTTTTGAGGGATATAAAATGAATTAATTCCTAAAATAACTTTAACTAGTTTTTGGCTTCATAAAATCAAAAGGATAGTTATAATAATCAAAATATTCACTGTTCACATACAGATACATTATTAAAAAAATTATTAATAATAGTAAGCTATATACCAAAGCAACTTTCTTTTCTAGTGTTTTGAATATTGGAACTACTATAATTAAATAAAGAACTGAAATAAAAGACAGCATAATAATGTCCATATTCTAAATTACATTTTTTAATATAACTTTATCTAAACTAACCAAATGAATGAATTGTATGTCAGAGGAATTATAGTTCTACTTGTAATATTTTTAGTTCCTCTTATTTATTATCTTAAAAAAAGAAAATAAAAAAATCCTCCGATTACTGTTTACAAATAAATTGCTTTTTGCTTCACCTGAGGATTGATATAAAGGTAAATTAATTATTCGGCATATCATTTGATTTAGTTTTAATATCAAAAATCTTTTTTACATAATATTTTTAATTTCATTTTCTTTAAATGGTCAAGATCTTGATATTATTTATCCTGAAAAATCAATAGGATTAAAAAATTGGAACATTGTCAATGATGATGTAATGGGGGGAATCTCATCTTCTTACTTGTCGTTAAACCAAGATGACAATTTGTTGTTTAATGGCAATCTTTCTCTAGCAAATAATGGGGGATTCGCTTCAACTAGAATGAGATTTGATCAAGATTTAAATGGTGTTAAAGCTGTAAAAATCAAATTTAAGGGTGACGGAAACACTTACAAATTACGATTTCGACAATACAATATGAGAGCTTCATATTCTTCAGATTTTAAATCGTTTAAGGATGAATGGACTGAAGTAATACTCCCAATAAAAGATTTTATACCAACATGGAGGGGATATACCTATTCAAATTATCCAGAGTTAGATATCAAAAAAATATACTCACTTGGATTGCAAATTTCAGATAAACAAGAAGGAGAGTTTGAATTAGAGATAAAGTACATCAAAGGTATTTACTAATTTTATAATCAAATTAGTTACATATATGAAAAAACAATATAAAGTTGAGGTAATAAAAGAAGGCGTATTGGGAACTCTTTTTTTAGGCTCAAGTAAGTTGCCTGTAAAAAAGATTGAAGAGGTTATGAATGAGTATGGAAAAAATGGCTGGGATGTTAGTTTTCAGGTGATTGAAAAGAGTAGAATGTGGCTTTTTTGGGAGAGAGAGGCTTTAATAGTTACATTTGTAAAAGATATATAATGAAAAATATTTTTGAAAAGGGGCTTTGGTTGTCGAGATATATAGTAATTCTTACTGTTGTATTATCTATTCTTTCTTCCTTTTCATTAATCGCAATTGCAAGCTGGGATATAGTTGAAGCCATTTTTATTGACAATCCTATGTTTAAATCAGAAATTGACAATAATAATCAGTTTCTATTCAAAATAATTTCATCAATCGATTTATTCTTGATTGGAATTGTGTTATTAATATTTGGGTTTGGCGTTTATGAGTTGTTTGTAAAAGAGATTGACTTTGCAAAAGCTAGATTTATGGAGTCAACACTTCAAATAAAAAACCTTGATCAATTAAAAAATAAGATAATCAAGGTTATTATTATCGTTTTGATAGTTAAGTACTTTGAAAAAATCCTGAAGTTCTCGCAAAATTTTACTTCACCTCAGGATATTTTATTCTTTTCTTTATCCATACTTTGTATTTGTTTTGGGTACTATTTTATCAATAGAAAGTAAATTTTAATTAGGCAAAATTACTTTGTCAATTACATGTATAACTCCGTTATCGGCTTGAATGTCTACTGCTATAATATTACTGACCCTATTGTTACCATCTGTTAGGGTAGCTCCACCTGTGACATTAGCTGTAATTGTTCCACCTAAAGTTCCTAACTGAAGGTTGTCTGATAAGTCAGATGCAGCAGCAACAGTCTCTGCAATTACATGATATGTTAATGTTGACTTTAATGTTGGCTCATCTATATCATTAAGAGAATTTGCACCAAGTTCTTGTAAAAGAGCTATAAAAGCATCATTTGTGGGAGCAAAAACGGTAAAAGGCGCTGGAGATGTTTCAGCCCCAGTACTAAGAATTGAAGGAAAATCTGCAGTCAAATCTGGCCTAGTTAAAGCAGCAAGTAAGATTTCAAGATTTTTATCAGCCTTTGCAAAAGTTACAATAGTAGGTAGCGGGATTACTCTGTTAACTACATGTACTATCCCATTCTCTGCTCTAACTGCCCTAGTGATCATTGATTCACCGTTGAGGGTAATTCTCATATTTACCTGTTCAACGTGCATTGAAATATTTTTTGTGTAAGTTTCGTTAACAAATTCAGCTGNTGTATCATAGTATCCAGTTTCAAATTTGCTGTACTCAACTTTTTCAACTAGCACGTGATTTAAAAGAACTTTTTTTAGAACATCAACAGGTATTTCATCA
Source organism: Flavobacteriaceae bacterium (assembly GCA_002703065.1). GTDB lineage: Bacteria > Bacteroidota > Bacteroidia > Flavobacteriales > Flavobacteriaceae > Eutrophosalina. The sequence goes on from PAEO01000009.1 coordinate 7,816, forward strand.
ATTGATCTAAAACCATTTTGCATCAAGAATCTACCAAATGCCATATCATCAGGAGCAAATAATGTAAGATTAGCATTATTTGAACTTAATGTGTTAGAAAGACCTGTTTTACTAATAGCATATGTTAAATATGTATAATTAGTACTTTCTTGAACTAAATCAAGTATTGTCTTGGGTCTCAATTCAACTTCTCCTTCATCAACTGAACATGAGTACGAGAAAGATAAAATTATTATTGCAAAAAAGACTTTTAAATGTTTCATANGATTCCAATTTGCAAAGAGGGTGCCATAACTTTGAATTAAGGCTTTTTTAACAGTCATAAATCTGTTAGTTCATTTTTTTAAATATTTTTCTTTTGAGCACTTAATGACAGGCTTAACACCAATGTAAAAAGCAACAATTTATATTTCATTATGTATAATTTTGGTTAAAATAATAAATTTAAGAATATTTTTTCAGGAGAACATTACCCTTATGTTAATTTCAAGTGGCATAAAGCTTGATTTAAAACCAAACGTGTCTAAATCATTCAAAGAAGAGCTTGAGCTCGAGTTAAAAAAATATTATTATAAGGCATTTAGAAGAAGAGGAAAGTCTTTGCAGACTCTGGAATTAATTCAAGAATGTTCTGAAGATCAGTTTAAACTATTTATCAAACAAACGACAAATCTCATTAAAAAATCATTAAAAATTAATGATGAAATTATTTTATATAAGCTCCTTGTTGAATTGAAAAAAATTGAGGGTTGCAATAAAAAAATTATGAAATTGATAATTTCAGAAATTATAAATGCTAACCCAACAAAAAACTTAAACTTTAAAAAGTATAAAGACCTATTCATTTTTGAAGATCTGTAAAAATGTTAAGTTTACACTGTGTTTCGACTAACCTCACTACAATGGAAATCATTTTTTAGATCTGCGTCTGTTGCCAGCGGCTTATTTTCTAAAATCATTATGTTTTTTTGGGTTATTTATGCCACCCTAATGAGCCTTGCCCTTGGTTTTATACATGGCGTTGGAGGAAGTGTAGTTGATCCTGAGGGAGATAGATATCCAGATCCTTTTTCTTGGATCAATGAAGAGATATTTTACCTATTGGGATATTTGATAATATTCAGGTATATATTTCAAAAAATTCCAGTTTTAAATATTAGAGCTTTATTACTAACTCCTTTAAAAAAATCTAAGGTAATTCGTTATGCAATGAATCAAACCTTTTTTTCAATGTTTAATTTAATTGCTGTTTTTTATTTAATACCATTTTCTTTATTTCTTGCTTCTGAGCCTGAAAATGGAAACTTCGAATTGCTAAATATTGCAATGTGGAATATCTCAATATTTGCACTTGTATATACAACTAATTTCACTAACATATTACTTAATAAAAAAGATCGTCTTGTTATAGGTATTGGAATTTTATTGNCTTCTATGAAAGGTCTTGAGTATTTTAAGNTTTTGGATTTCTCGATTTACTCAAAGATTATCTTTAATTCATTTTATGAAACACCAATTTTTGTGGTAATTCCACTTGCTTTATTAGCATATACATATTTAAGTGTTCACAGATTTTTTACTAATAATTTATCAATTGATACTGGTTTGAATGTGGAGGTGAAAGAAGCAAAAATGAATAATTTCAACTGGCTAGACAGCTTGGGGAATATATCAGTTTTTTTAAAAAATGATTTAAGATTAATAATGAGAACTAAAAGAGCAAGATCAGCTACAATTATGGGGGCTTTATTTGTTTTGTATGGTTTTATTTTCATTGGAGCAGATGAAGTATATGGGGATACGGGTGTCTTTTTTGGGTTGCTTTTCTCTACAGGCGGATTTATGATGACATTTTGTGGTATGGTTCCTAGCTGGGATAGCAAACACTACCCATTAATGATGTGTCAAAATATTACTTATTTGGACTATTTAAAATCAAAGTGGTATTTAGGGTTAATTGGTACTCTTTTAATGATAATTTTAGCTTCTATTATTTACTCATATTTTGGATTATTTTATATCGTTGCAGTGATTTGCTCAGGGTTATACAACATTGGCCTTAATTCTTTCTTTACTCTTTGGTCTGGCGCTTTTAATCGTATGGCTATTGATTTAGACTCTAACAAAAATGCTTTTGGCGATAAAAAAGCTTTTAACTCAAAGACTTTAATTTTAATGATCCCACAATTGATTGTTCCTCTAGTTGTATACTATTTTTTTTCTAAAAGCTTTGATGAATTTATAGCTGCATATTGTGTAGGAATTTTAGGATTGACTGGAATTTTCTTTAGAAATATATTTTTCAATATTATCGTCAAAACATATAAATCTCAAAAATATTCTGCCCTGGATGCTTATAAACAAACAAACTAATAATTATGATAACTTTCAATAACCTTAAAAAATCCTATTCAAGAAATGTAGTTTTGGAAATTAATTCCTTAGATATTCCAAAAGGGCAAGCTTTTGGTCTTGTAGGAAACAATGGCGCTGGAAAAACAACTTTATTTAGTTTACTATTAGATTTAATAAAACCCACAAAAGGTAAAGTCATAAACAATAATATTGATGTAAAGGAAAGNGAAGATTGGAAATCATTTACTTCAGCTTTTCTTGATGAATCTTTCTTGATTAGCTATTTGCTACCTGAAGAGTATTTTTATTTTATTGGAGATTTAAGAAGTGTTTCCAAAAGAGAGGTTGATAATTTTCTTAATCAGTTTGAAGACTTATTTAATGGAGAAATTTTAGGTGGGAAAAAATATATAAGAGACCTTTCTAAAGGAAATCAAAAAAAAGTTGGAATTATTGCTGCATTAATTGGGTCTCCGAAAATTATAATTTTGGACGAACCATTTGCTAATCTTGACCCTACTACTCAAATTAGATTAAAAAAGATTATCAAGAAATTAGCACAGGAAAAAGAAACAACCGTTTTAGTCTCAAGCCACGATTTGCAAGATGTGACTGAAGTTTCAGAAAGAATAGTTTTACTTGAAAAAGGTAAAATTATCAGAGACATTAAGACAGATTCCAAAACTTTAAAAGAGCTAGAAGAGTACTTTACAAANGAGTAATTGTCGGCACATTTTTTGGACTAGACTTAAAAATTTTAATATGAATAAAGTAGATAGACCAAAATGTGGCTGTGGTAACACTGCAAATCCTGAAGGATATTGCGACGGATCTCACAATAATGATTAATGAAAAAAATTGTAGCATTTGGGGCGAGTTCGTCCAAAAATTCTATTAATAAAGAGCTAGCTAAGTATGCTGCTTCAAGAGTTCCTGAATCAACATATGTAATGATTGATTTATTGGACTTTGAAATGCCTATTTACAGTGAAGACAGAGAAAGTGAGCAGGGTGTTCCCGAATTAGCCTTTAAGTTTAAAAAACTACTTAAAGAGTCAGATGGAATAGTTATTTCTTTTGCTGAGCATAATGGAGTTTACACTGCAGCTTTTAAGAACATATTGGATTGGATTTCTGTTATTGAAAAATTAGTCTGGTGCAATAAGCCAATGTTTCTATTAGCTACATCAAATGGTGCAAGAGGTGCTAAAACAGTTCTTGAAATTGCACATGCAAGAATTTCGCTCGAAAACAATAATCAAATACCAATATTCTCTTTACCAAAATACAAAGAGAATTTTGATCAAGAAAGAGGAATTACTGATAGAGAGTTAATGGATAAATTTGAAAGTTCTCTGAAAATTTTTATCAAAAACTTATAACTATGAGTATATCAATATATACTAAGGAAAATCAGGCAGATGGTAATTTTAATTACGGAGAAATACTTGAAAAAAAACCCATTGGTTTTCCTCAAGATGGCGGAAAGCTTAAACCATATTCAAATTTATTTTACTGGGCTCATGCGTGGACACCAGGAACAAAAAGTACAATAGGATTACATCCACATCAAGGGTTTGAAATATGTAGCTTTGTTTTAAAAGGAAATATTAACCATTTTGATACTAAGCAAAATAAATGGATTCCTCTTAAGCAAGGGGATGTTCAAATAATTAGATCAGGAAATGGGATTTCTCATGCTGAAGAAATTGATGATAACTCGGAAATTTTTCAAATATGGTTTGATCCAGATTTATCAAAGTCTTTAAAAAAAGAAGCAACTTATGACGACTATAGCTCTAAGGACTTTAAATTAATTGATAAAGGAAATAGGTCTTTTAAAGTTATTGTTGGAGAAGGATCACCAATGCATATGGATTCTGAAAATGTTTGTATAAATGAACATTATTTGAGTGAAGGGAATCACAGTTTTGATATTGGGAAAGATTTAATTCATTCATATTTTATTATTGATGGAGAAATATTATTAGATAATAAAAAATTAGAAAGAGGCACATTTTTTACTGTTTCATCTAAGAATGAAGTTGTTTTTGAATCTCCAGAGAAAACCAAAGTTTTTGAAATAATTTCACCACTAAACCCTACTTACAGAACATATTCTCAGTTAAGATAAATCATTAACTTTGTTCAATGAAAAAACTCATAATTCTTTTATTTTTTCCTTTGACTCTTGGATGTGAAGCCAAGAACGATTTTGATGATATCTATCAATCAATTGATTTACCTCCTTTTAGAACTAATAACACTTTCTCACAACCATTTCGAATACTAAAAACTAAGATTTCTGATGCTGCTTTATTTGATGCTAAATATGGTAATACTGATTTAAGCATTGGTTATGTTCTTAGGTATTATTTTTATACTGGAATTAATTTAAGTGCCGATAGCTCAGAATTAATAAGCATGAACCTTAAGGTTTTTAGTTTACAAGATACAAATGACGTGTCAGGCATAGCAAGAGATGCAATTGAAGAAATTAGAAAAATGGAGTATGGATCACTTGAGTATGAAGAGTTTATCGGTAAATATCTTTCAGATTGCATTGATATTACAAAAATTCAAAACGATTGTATTATACCAGCTGTTTATGAGCCTGTGTGCGGCTGTGACGGATTTACCTACTCGAATTCTGCTGAAGCACAATGTAATGGGGTTGTTAGTTTTGAAAAAGGAAAATGCGATTAAAGCTGCTTAGGCTGTTTTTCCATTTGATTGTATATAAACAGAATTATTAGTCCAAATAAAATTCCACTGATTAGAAGTATAATGCTAGATAAACCAGTTGCGCTAAATGACAATCTAAGTAAGATTGTTGAAATAATAAACCCTGTATTTCTTATAAGTTGCGAATACCTTTCTGTATACTGAAAAGATATTAACAAAATAAACACATCTACTAAAATTAATATAGAAAAGAAGTCAACAAAGAAAAGATAATTTAATTCATCATCAACATACTTATCTAAAAATAAACCGTTGACCCATTCTGCAAAACTTAATATACACATAACAGTTAGAGTTGGAATTAACAATAAACTAATCAAACGCTTATAATTAATAAACCTATCTAGATGTTTGTTAACAGAAAGTTTAGGAAGATTTTCTCTTAATCTTTTAAACAGAAAGATTAGATAAAATACAATTAATATACCCGCTAGGTCATAAATTAATTGGATGTTGTTTTCATTTGAAATCCAATTTTCATTTAAATTTACATTTGGAATGTCTTTAAATATTTTTCTAATTAAAATAAGAGATATAATTTCATATTGTTTTGCTACTGAAGTAGTAAAAGATCTTGGTAAATAATAAATAAGTAAAAAAGCTTCGTAAACTAATATGAAAGAAAATGGAGTGTAAATTGCTGAAATTGGATTTTGTAGCAATATGTTTTCCCCAATATTAATAACACCATTATTATTTAATAATATAAGTAAAAGGTGGACAATAAATCCTCCAGTTGCAAAAAACAAAATAACTTTCTCAAAAGTTTTTAAGTTTTTTTCTGAGAAAACTTTGAAAAATATTTGTTCTATTTCGCTTATCATCAGTAAATTATATAATAGCCCCTGACCAAAAAACATTCCAAATGCCTTTTTTTTGAGTTTTTTTTTATATAATTACGTTAAATAACAATAACTAACTAGCGTTTTTTTAAGGATTATAAAGTTTAAAATATGTTTGGAAATTTTAAAAAATCAACAATTTTATTGCTAGCAGCAGCGTTCATTTCTTTTTTGCTATCCGTAGCCTTGTGGTTCAATGGTTTTAAAGATGAAGGTTTGTATGTAGGCTTGTGGGTTCCATCTATTTTAGCTTTCGGTTCTTTTTTAAAACAAAATTATAAACATTAGCATGGAAATATATCTATTTTTTGTTGGATTCTTAGTCACTTGCTTAGTTATAGCTAGTATTTTTTTAATTAATTCTGAAGAGAAAGATAAATATAGTGATTCAGACCAAGCTAATGATGTAGACTATGATGGAATGGGTAATTATGGTAGATTCCCACAAAAAAACTAATTTTTTCTTCTCGCTTTTATAAAGGATTGAACAAAGGAAACTACAGCTGTAACACAAGTTATGGTCATTATTGAGACCCTGACTATACCTAGATTATCGCCTCTGTCCAGAGCACCTTTGAGCGGCATAAACAAGCCTAGAAGACATATTATGGTTGCAAGTACTGCAAGGTGAGAAATTATTTTGTTTTCTTTTTTTATACCATTATTACACAATAGTAGAACAACACCAAACATGACAGGAATCAAAGCCGTCACAGAAGATCCTGAAAAGTATCCCCATCCACCTATAATTATTAACGATATTGAATTAATTAGATTTGCTTTAGATGCTTCCATTTTTATTTTAAAATTATAACAATAATTGTGTATTACAAAATATAAGGGATCACCGCTTTTCTTTTTTTAGGATAATTCTCAAAATTTTCATTATACCAGTGATGATGATTGATAGATCTCGGACATAAATTAAAGAATGTCCATAATGCAAAGCTGAGTGCAGGTATGCTTAAAGCAATTAATGCATATCCAAACCATTCTATTATTTCTCCAAAATGATTAGGACAGGAAATATATTTAAATAATCCTCCATTAGGTATTTTATATCCCTTGCTTTTCTTTCTTAAAGAGATAAGCTTATTGTCAGAACTAATATTAATATACATTCCCAAGACAAATAAAATCAATCCTATATAAACATTATATGTATTTAAGTCTAAATGAGCGCTATACAGCCTGACATATAATCCATTTATTACTCCATTAATCAAATTAAAAAAGAATGCACTTAAGGCAATTGATAAAGGCATTTTTTTGTTTTTTGTTTTAATTCTTAGTGGAAAAATTACCACTCTATTAAAGTAATGTATTACCCATATAGTTATTAATAAAAATGCAAAACTTGAAACAGAGTTGTTATAAATGCTTACAATCGGCATCACTATAAGCGCTGGAAGTTCCATCCAAAACCAACCCCACGAATTACTTATCATGGGTCCCCAACCACTCTTACTGTGTCGCCCATATGGGGCTCGAGTTTTGCTAATAATTAAGTAAGAAAATGTAAAAAACCCAGCAAGAATCCATAATAATGAGTAATTATCTAGTGATGTCATAGCAGAAATACTTTTAAGCGTTAATTTAAAAAATATACTTAAACTATTAATTCGTTAATTTTATTTCAAACATGAATTTTAAGGTTTTTCATATAAATGCTTTTGTTACAGAATCGTTTTTAGGCAATCCAGCTTGTGTGATACCTTTAAAAAGCTGGCTATCTAGTTCTAAAATGTTAGCTATTGCAAAAAAAAATAATGTTTCTGAAACAGCGTTTTACATAAAAAAACAAGATAAATATTTAATTAAATGGTTTACTCCAGATATAGAAATGGACTTATGTGGCCATGCAACCTTGGCTACAGCTCATTGCATTATTTCTCACACCAATGAAAACAGAAAAAAAATAAATTTTGAATCTAACAGTGGAGAATTAGAGGTTTATTTAAAAAATGAATTATATGAGATGAATTTGCCAAAGAGAATTCCATCAGAAGCTACCCTTCCTAAGTCTATATACGAGTCATTGAGCATCAAACCTTTGAAGGTTTTAAAATCAAGAGATTATATTTTAATTTATGATTCAGTTAGTGATATAAAAAAAATAAAGATTAATAGAGTATTATTTGATAAAATAAACATAGATCCTGGTGGAGTTGTTATAACTTCTAAGGGTATAAATTCAGATTTTGTATGCAGATACTTTACTCCTCAATCAACATATTTTGAAGATCCTGTCACTGGATCCTCGCATTGTTCTCTAATCCCATATTGGTCAGATGTTTTAAATAAAGATGAAATGATTTCACATCAACTTTCAGAAAGAAAAGGAGAGGTATTTTGCAAAAATCTTGAAAATAGGGTGTTGGTTTCTGGAAAGGCTAAAACTGAAAATAAATCTGTTCTAAATATCTGATTTATACTTTCTTACAGTTGTCAAATAAACTCCAGTAAAAGTTAGTGCCGTAGAAATTAAAATAGTAATACTTAACGTATCAGACTTTGAAAAAATTGCAAATAAAACGCCAATTACAGGCTGTAAATACATAAACACTGCAACCTCTGTAGNTGTCAATTTTGTCAATGCNTATCCATTTAAAAAATAGGTCATAAAAGTTGTACANATAACAACAAAACTCATTGGNAGTATNGCTTCTTTTAATGGTAGATTAGNCCATTCAACATCTAAAAACTGATTNATTCCNAGAGGGAAATTAAATATTAATCCAACTAAAAATAACCANTTAAAAAGAGTTATAAGATCATATTTTTGAGCCATAGGCTTAACAATTATNAAGTAGTAAGCATANGAAATNCTATTAANTATAAACAAGAAATTTCCTAATGGAATATTTCTTCCNACAGAACTGTTGGAATCAGCTGTNANAATCAAAATNAGNGCTCCNATAAANCCNANNAAAATNCCTGNTATTTTTGAAGAATTGATNTTNTTTTTAAAAANAAANTATGAAAGTATCACAACAAAAATTGGAGAAATAATTATAAGAACAGANCTATTAANTGGNGTTGANTAATCNAGNCCNGNAATNAAAGCAGCAATGTTTATNCTCATNCCAAATAATCCACATTTAAANANNGTAAANCTGTCTTCTTTNTCNATTGGTNTAGNTTTAAAAAACAAACTGAGAAACCAAAACATTAANGTAGCTCCTAAAACACGTAGTAGCACAAATCCTAGTGATCCAATNTAATNTGGCATTACGAGCTTTGCTATTGTATGATTAACTCCNTANATNGTTGTAGCTNTNGTAGCTGCAAGTAGGGCAAAAATTTTATTACGCATTTAGTTTGANCTAGANCTAATTATTTTTGAAATGTATTTGCCAATCATATCAAATTCTATATTAACANAATCTCCAATTTTTAAGAATTTAAAATTGGTATGNTCATATGTGTAAGGAATTATTGCTACNGAAAAGCTTTCTTTTTTAGAATCAANAACTGTTAAGCTTACTCCATTTATNGCAATNGATCCTTTTTCAATTGTAATATTCTCACTGCCTTTATAAGANAATTTGAAATACCAGCTTCCATTTTCCTCTGTTATNCTNTCACATACAGCAATTTGATCNACGTGTCCCTGAACNATATGNCCATCAAGTCTAGNCCCCATTTTCATAGCNCTCTCAATGTTAACNGAATCACCCACCTCCCAATTTTTGATTGAAGTTTTTAGANCAGTTTCTTTTATTGCAACGACAGAGTAGTTGTNATTTTTTANATCNANNACTGTTANACATATNCCATTATGNGNTAAGCTTTGATCTATTTTAAGCTCNTTTGANATTTTAGAATTGAACGTAAANGTGATATTATCACCATTTTTTTCAATNGANACTAATTTTGCAAGAGATTCTATAATTCCAGTAAACATATTATTCAATATCTTTAGCGTTCAAAAATACGCATTATTAAAANGACATGTCAAAAACAAAGCCAATAATTGGAATTTCAACTGGAGATCCTAATGGNATTGGTGTTGAAGTAATTCTGAAGTGTTTCTCNGANAAAAGGNNGTTTGACTTTATGACNCCTNTAGTATTTTCTAATTATGAGCTTGTAAAAGCTCAANCCGTTCACTTTAACNTAANANTAGGNTTAAATAANCTTTCAGATTTTAAAAATTTAAAANNTAATTCTTTAAATATATATGAANCAAGTAAAGGTAAATTTANCCTTGACTTTGGAAAATCTAANGAATCAGGNGGNCANCTTTCAAGAGAATCATTAACNACNGCCTCAAGTTTTTTGAAANNAAAGAAAATAGANGCTTTGGTNACAGCNCCTATTAATAAAAAAAANATACTTCANGAAAGCTTTGATTTTATGGGGCATACTGANTTTCTNAATAAAACNTTTGATGGTGAAGCAATGATGTTTATGGTTAGTCAGGATTTAAAAATTGCTCTGCTTACAGAGCATATACCAATTGATAAAATAACTGAAAATATTTCNAAAGATTTAATNGAAAAGAAAATNAAAACNATTGATNTTTCNATGAAGAAAGANTTNGGAATTCAAAGACCNAAAATTGCAATTCTTTCCATTAACCCTCATGCAGGTGATGATGGAATAATAGGTAATCAAGATCAGGAAATACTTATTCCTGCTTTGAAAGAGTTATCNGAAAGTTATTTGATTTTTGGACCTTTNCCAAGTGATAGTTTNTTTGGATCAGATTTATATAAAAAATATGATGCTATTCTGGCAATNTATCATGATCAAGGTTTAATCCCTTTTAAAACTATNNCCTTNGGAAATGGAGTTAATTTTACNGCTGGTTTNGATATTGTAAGAACATCTCCAGATCATGGAACAGGGTATGATATTTCAGGNAAAAACCTAGCTGATCCATCATCATTGATTNAATCTTTTCACACTGCATTATCTATTTTAAAAAANAGAAAGCNATTCGAAGAAATCAATTCTAATCCATTGAAGGTTAAAGAGTTAAAATCTGTAAAAAAATAATTTAGAAAAAGTTAATTTCCTATATTCGCACACNCTTTATTNAAAATGAAAAGAAGNGAAAAACATATCTTAAAATTTGCAGGCCTAAAAGACGGAAATCATGTTTTTAGTTATGAAATTAATAATAGGTTTTTTCATCATTTTANTTTTAATGATTTTAATCAGTCAAGCTTTAAAATTGATATTAATCTTGAAAAAAAAGCAACTGTTTTAGATTTGAAAATTAANAGNAAGGGGCTTGTNAATGTTGANTGCTCAGTATCAAANGANCCTTTTGATTATGAGTTAAATTCTAAGCTAGATTTGATTGTTAAATTNGGAGAATTTTATGATGATTCAAATGATGAATTNATNGTACTTCCTTATGGTTCACATTCGTTAGAATTAGATCAAATATTTTATGAGATGATAGTGNTATCAATTCCTATCAAATTAGTTCANCCTGGCATAGNNGATGGGTCACTNAAATCTGAANTTGTAAATAGATTAAGTGAATTTGANATTAATAAAGAAAAAAGTAGTAATTTCGACCCTCGTTGGAATAAATTGAAAGAATTAAAAAAGTAAATCATGGCACATCCAAAACGTAAAACTTCAAAAACTAGAAGAGACAAAAGAAGAACNCATTATAANGCTTCAGATGCTCAAATAGCTACAGACAAAACAACTGGNCAAGATCATTTATATCACAGAGCTCATTGGCATGAAGGTAAATTATATTATCGTGGAAAAGTTTTAATTGACTCTGTNGAAGAAACAGAATAATTTCTTTATTAAAAAGTATTAAAAAAGCCTCTTTTTGAGGCTTTTTTTATTNTTTTATTACAAAAAANNGCNNATTTTANTCNTTTTTNACTTGTTTTTNGNCTCTTTTAGCCGTATTTNTTTNTNTTTTAGTAATTAANTCTNTNATTTACTTACCTATTTAAATTNTTTGAATNTTATATATTNTTTTTTTNATGTTTTTTTAATNATTTTAACNTTTTATGNTATNAAAATTNCATAAAACATTAAATATTAATGTAAAAATGCTATTTTTTTATATGAATAGTTCCTTATAAGTGTTTACTAGCTTGTTTTAGTGTTATTTAGTTCTTTTTAATCTATTATATTTCATTTTTTGGCATTTTTTTGATGATTTTACGTGTTTTTTTATCATTTTTGCTCAAATAATTGATTATTCAAATGAATTTTAAACAAATACAACAATTAATAAAGTTTGTCGCAAGAACTGGCGTAAGTGAGGTAAATATTGAGAATAGCAATATTAAAATCAATATTAAAGGAAACAATAAGGTTTCAGATCAACCTCAAGTTATACAGCAACCTATTATAGCTCAACCTCAAATTCCTGTTCAGCAACCAGTTGAGCAACCTAAACCTGATCAAATTGAAACATCAGATAAAGTAACAGAATCTGAAAATTCTAGTATTATTACAGTCAAGTCTCCTATTATTGGTACTTTTTATCGAAAGCCATCCCCTGATAAAGACAATTTCGTTGAGGTTGGTGATTCTGTTTCCGTAGGTCAAGCACTTTGTGTTATAGAAGCTATGAAATTATTTAATGAAATTGAGTCAGAAGTTTCTGGAAAAATTGTTAAGGTTTTAGTTGACGATGCTGAACCTGTTGAATTCGATCAACCGTTGTTTTTAATAGAACCATAATAACATATTATGTTTAATAAGATTTTAATTGCCAATAGAGGCGAGATAGCTTTACGTGTCATACGTACATGTAAGGAAATGGGAATAAAGACTGTTGCTGTTTATTCTACAGCCGATAAAGATAGTTTACATGTTAGATTTGCTGATGAGGCTGTTTGTATTGGCCCAGCTCCAAGTAGTAAATCCTACTTAAAAATTGCAAATATTATTGCCGCTGCTGAAATTACGAACGCTGATGCTATTCATCCTGGCTATGGTTTTCTTTCAGAAAAAGCAAAATTCTCCAAAATTTGCTCTGAACATAAAATCAAGTTTATCGGGCCTTCACCTGAGATGATTGAAAAAATGGGAGATAAAGCAACAGCAGTTTCAACCATGATTTCTGCAAAAGTTCCTACTATACCCGGATCTGGAGCAGCAATAGAAACGGAGGAGGAAGGATTGCAAATATCTTCTAAGATTGGTTTTCCTGTTATGATTAAAGCTTCTGCTGGTGGTGGAGGTAAAGGTATGAGAGCTGTTTGGAATAAAAATGAATTTTCAAAAAGTTGGAATAGTGCTAAACAAGAAGCTGTAGCTGCATTTGGTAATGATGAAATGTACATAGAAAAATTAATTGAAGAACCTCGTCACATTGAAATTCAGATAATTGCTGATCAATATGGAAATATATCCCACTTATCCGAAAGAGATTGTTCAATTCAAAGAAGACATCAAAAGTTAACTGAGGAAACCCCATCTCCATTTATGACAAAAGCTTTGAGGCACAAGATGGGTAAAGCAGCTGTAAAAGCCGCTAAGTTTATTAATTATGAAGGAGTTGGAACTGTCGAATTTTTAGTTGATAGTGATAGGAATTTTTACTTTATGGAGATGAATACAAGAATTCAAGTTGAACATCCAATTACTGAACAAGTAATTGATTATGATTTAATTAAAGAACAAATAAAAGTTGCTGCGGGAATTAAAGTTTCTGGAAATGATTATTACCCTAAGCTGCATTCTATAGAATGTAGAATTAATGCAGAAGATCCTGATAACAATTTCAGACCGTCGCCAGGAAAAATCACGAATCTTCATCTACCAGGTGGACAAGGGGTAAGAGTAGATACTCATGTATATAGCGGTTATACGATTTCTCCAGATTATGATTCTATGATTGCAAAAATTATAACAACGAGTCAAAGTGGAGGAACTTATGATCAAAAAAGAAAAGAGGCCATCAATAAAATGAGAAGAGCTTTGGATGAGTTTGTTATCGAAGGAATAAAAACTACAATCCCATTTCATAGAAAATTGATGGATAACGAAGACTATATCAAGGGGGTTTATACCACTAAATTCATGGAAGAAAATAACTTTTAACTAATCAAGTTATTTTTTATCAAATGAGAAGCTATTTGAACAGTATTTGTTGCAGCTCCTTTTCTTAAATTATCTGCGACAATCCATAAGTTTAAACTGTTTTCACAGGAATAATCTTTTCTAATTCTACCTACAAAGACTTCGTCTTTATCTCTTGAGAAATAAGGCATAGGATAGTCCAGTTTAGAGTTATCATTTTGGACAACAACGCCAGGAAAATCATTTAATTCTTGAATTACATCTTCAATTTTAAAAGAATCTTCAAGTGTAATATTAACAGACTCACTATGACCGCCCATGACAGGAATTCTTACAGCTGTGGCCGTAATTGAAATGTTAGAGTCAAGAATTTTGTTTGTTTCATTCACTAATTTCATTTCTTCCTTTGTATAACCATTCTCTAGAAAATCATCGCAATGAGGGATAGCGTTTTGATGAATTCTATAGTTATATGCCATTTCTCCATCAACATCATTGTATTCATTTTCGAGTTGTTTTACAGCTTTCATTCCAGTACCAGTGATTGATTGATATGTAGAGACTACAATTCTTTGAATATTATATTTTTTATGAATAGGGCTCAGAACCATTAACATTTGAATAGTAGAGCAGTTAGGATTAGCAATAATTTTATCGCTTTTAGTTAGAAGATGACCATTTATCTCAGGAATGATAAGTTTTTTTGTCTCATCCATTCTCCATGCGGATGAATTATCAATAACTGTTGTACCAACTTCAGAAAATTTTTCAGCCCATTCTAATGAAGTATTGCCGCCTGCAGAAAAAATTGCAACGTCAGGTTTTTTATCAATTGCATTTTGAATTCCAGTTATAATATATTTTTTGTTGTCAAAAATAAGTTCTTTCCCAATTGATCTTTCTGACGCTACAGGGATAAATTCATCAATTTCAATATCAGACTCTTTTAATACTTTTAGAATTTCCTGGCCTACTATTCCAGTTACACCAACAACTGCTAACTTCATTTTTTAAATTTTTTCAAATTTACTTATTTATTTTTCATTTTTGAAATGAAAGCTTTTCTTGAAAGAGGCTCATATTCATCTTTTTCTCCAGGTAAAACAACATTATCATTCTTGCCTTTTCTATAGCTATACAAAGCAGGTTCTCCAGTTTCAGAGCACACTGCATGAACTTTTGAAACTTCTTCAGCGATAGCCATTAAATCTGGCATGGGTCCAAATGGTTTTCCAGAAAAATCCATATCTAATCCAGCAACTATTACTCTTATTCCTCTGTTTGCTAAAGTATTACAAACATCCACAAGCTCAGAAGAAAAAAACTGTGCTTCATCAATCCCAATTACATCAAAATCAGTACTTAAATCTAGAATTTCTTTTGGATTAGTGACAGTTTCAGCTTTTATTTTAATCTTTCCGTGAGATTTTATTTTATTTTTTTTATTTCTTGTATCTATTTCTGGCTTAAATACTTTAAAACTTTGATTAGCATATTTTAACGTCTTGAGTCTTCTAATAAGTTCTTCAGTTTTTCCAGAAAACATTGATCCACATATAACTTCAATTCTGCCTATCATAAAATAATAACTCTTATTTTTAGGGTAAAGATAAGCTATAATGTCTAAATTAATTTTAATCCCAACTCCAATCGGCAACCTAGATGATATAACTTATAGAGCTGTGCAAAACCTTAAAGAAGCTGATTTTATTTTATGTGAAGATACCAGAAGAACATTAAAGATTTTAAATCATTTAGAAATTAAAAAGCCATTAAGATCATATCATAAATTTAATGAGCATGATGTTGTTGAAAATATAATTGGCAGGATTCTCTCTGGTGAAAAAGTAGCACTAGTTTCAGATGCGGGAACACCTGGTATTTCAGATCCTGGATATCTTATTGCATCTAAATGTATTGAAAATGATATTGAAGTTGAATGTTTACCAGGTCCAACTGCTTTAATCCCTGCTTTAGTTATTAGTGGTTTACCCTCTGAAAGGTTTACCTTCGAAGGATTTCTGCCAATAAAAAAAGGAAGGAAAACTAGACTTGAATTTTTATCAAATGAATCTAGAACGATGATTTTTTATGAATCTCCACACAAGATTATAAAAACAATAACTGATTTTAAAACTTATTTTGGAGGAGATAGAAAAATTTCTATTTCTAAAGAAATTTCAAAAATTTTTGAATCTACTATAAGGGGAACAATTGATGATATTTTATCATCTTTTGAAAATAAAAAACCAAAAGGAGAATACGTAATTATTGTTAGAGGTATAAAATAAAAAACCCTCCATTTTTGGAGGGTTTTTATAAATTAAGATTCTAAATTTAGAATTGATAAGTAAAACCTAAGTTCCAAGTTCTTCCCCATCCTGGGAATACTTTGTTGTCAACATTAATACCCCTATAATTGGTACTAGTTGGAGTTACAGGATAGTTTGTAGTAGACATTGGATAGTATTCTTCATCAAATAGATTATTAATATTTAATCTAAGCCTAACACTATCATCACCAATTTTGAATCTATATGTTGCTCCAGCATCAAAGATTTGATAGTCTGGTAGTCGCATATCAGTTAAATTTTCATCCATATATCCATATTCATCATCAAAAATTGAGTCCTCATGTATTCCACCAAAAATATCATCAGCATGAAACAGAGATATATTAAAGTAAAAATTATCTGATGGAGAAATTACCAAGTTAGCTCTAGCAGTTGTTTGAGCACTATCTTCGATTCTTAACCCTTCTAAATATAATGTAGATGAACCAATTACTTGACCATCATTATTTGTAACAGTATCATCTGTAATATCAGCCATATATTTATAATTACCAAGGGTTGCCATGGCTTCTAATTTTACAAACTTACTAATATTCCATACTCCATCAAATTCGATTCCAGTATGTAATTGCTCTACACCAGTATAGTTAGCAGTTCCACTCACACCATCGATTCTAATACCATCTGAAAGGAATCTATCTTTCCATGATGTTCTAAACAGGTTTAAGTTCATATTAAGATTACTTGATCTATATCCATAACCAACTTCTAAACCAAAAACTTTTTCATTATTTAAATCAGCATCTGGTGTTACGTAATTATCATAATCAAGAAATACTGCATCAAAATTTGGAGCTTTTGAGTAATATCCACTGTTTATATAAACATTATTTTTAGCATCAATATTAAAATTTGCTCCACCTTTAATTGTACCGCCAAGTATATTTTTAGTAGCACTTTTATGCATAGGATCGTTTACTTTATATCTAAAAAAGTCAACTCTTTGGAATCCTTGATTAGCAACAGAGCCTTGAACAAATACAGAATATGAATCAGTAACATATTCAGCTTGACCAAATAAACCTTGCCAAGAAACAAGACCATCATTATGATAGTCAATTTTCTCATCATCATCAGTAGATTTAAATACATTCCAAATATTTTCCATTGTCGACGGATGTTCTTTGGTGGCAATAAATCCTCCTGGATAATTTACATTATCAAAATCTCTATATCCATCAGCACCAAGTAAATTATCTAATCTTCTGTAATGAATACCTTTGTAATATCTTATATCAGCACCAATTTGATAAGCAAAATTTTCATTGGATTGTGTTTTGAAATTTATTAAACCTCCAACCCAGTTGTGTGAATTAACAGAAGCTCTTCTAATAATTCCATTTCTCTTAACGCCATTAACCGTCTCATCTGGATCGTTAACGATATATAAGCCAGTAGTTGGATCTATGACATTAGAATAAGTTCTTCCACTGTAAAAAGTAGTCGGAATACCGCCATTGGATGCTGCAAGTTTGTCGAAATCAAAATATCCATTACGTGGATTTCTAAGGGCATATCTTCCAGGTTGTGATCCATAATTTAAATCACCACTAAAATAGTGGAATCCATAAATTCTTCCAAGATCTCCTGTTCCACCACCTCTACCTACAGAAGCATAAGCAGTAACTGATAAAGTAGATTTAGAATTTAATTTACTTTCCCAGTTAACAGATGCAATTGGTTTGTGATAAAAATTTCTTCTCATGTTAAAACCTTCACCTTTATACATCCCCCCAGTATAATTATAATAAATACCATGATCTTTGTATTGTTGAAGTGTAGCTTGATTATAATAACTATAATATCTTTGTTGGTGGTATTGAGGAGCACCAGTTACAATAAATTGCACATTGTTTTTATCATCCTCACTTTTCCATCCATATCCTAAAAAATAAGCATAAGATTCAAATTCTGTAAAATCAACTACACCATCACCGGCAGTTCTACTGAAAACAAAAGATAGAGCATGACCACCATCCATAATTCCAGTATTATAATTAAGAACAGTTTTTAAATAGCCATCGTTTCCAACCGTAGCAGCAACTTTTCCACCTTGAGAAAGTTCTGTGGATTTAGTAACAATGTTAATGGTTCCACCAACAGAAGATATAGGGAGAGGAGACGATCCTAATCCTCTTTGAACCTGCATTGCTGAAACAACATCAGTCAAACCAGCCCAGTTGCTCCAATATACTTTGCCATTTTCCATATCATTAACAGGCATACCATTAATTAAAACCGCAACATTCTCTTGTTTAAATCCTCTAACACTAATATAACTATCACCAAAAGCACCACCTCTTTTAGTAGCATATACGCCAGGGGTTGAATTTAATAATTCAGGAAATTCTAAATTGCCAATTCTCTCTTCGATTTCTGTTGAATTTAGTGTTGAAACAGCTACAGGTGTCTCTCTGTCAGTAGCAAGGGATAAACCCCCAAAAACAGTTACGCCTGAAAGAATATTTTTGCCAGGATTTAATTTAATTAAACCTAGATCTAAGTTTTCACTAACAGAAATTTCAGCAGATTCGTAACCGATATATGAAATCTCAATTGTGGAGCCTGAATCAGCGTTAATGGTAAAACGTCCATTAAAGTCACTTGAAACTCCAGTTGTTGTCCCTTGAATTAAAATTGAAGCTCCAGGAAGACCAGTTCCAGTCTCTGAATCAATTACGACTCCAGTTACAGAATTTTGAGCTAGCATAATTCCACTGAAGAAAAATGCTGCTACTAATGTGATTAATTTTTTCATGTAATTATAAAATTTTAATTAACGCAAATATTAACAAAATTTTAAGAAAGTATGTTAAATGGATATTAATTTTATGAACATAAAACCATCTTGTTTTTAACATTAATTTAATACCTGAGGAAGATATTATTTTAATTTTTTTAAGATTGATTTTGTGGAACTGTCATGTTCTTTAATTGAACCACTCTCAATCTCATGAAGTAAGGATTTTGCCATTTTTTTTCCAAGCTCTACACCCCACTGATCATAGCTAAAAATATTCCAAATAATTCCCTCAACAAAAATCTTATGCTCATACATTGAGATTAGTTTTCCTATTGATTCAGGAGTTAGTTTATTTATTAATATTGTATTTGTAGGTTTATTACCATTAAAAATCTTAAATGGAGTAATTTTTTCATCACTAGAATTTTTAGATTCATTTATAACTTCTTCTCTTGATTTCCCATTTAACAAGGCTTCAGTTTGACCTATGAAATTTGAAAGTAGTTTGTTATGGTGATCTTCATTTTGAAACAATGATTTTTTAAAACCAATGAAGTCACATGGAATAAGTTTAGTTCCCTGATGAATTAGTTGAAAAAAGGCATGTTGTGAATTTGTGCCTGTACTTCCCCAAATAATATTTCCAGTTTGATATGAAACTTTTTTACCATTTCTGTCTACACTTTTACCATTACTTTCCATAATCGCTTGTTGTAGGTAAGAAGGCAGATATTTTAAATACTCAGAGTAAGGAACTACAGCATGTGTTTCTGAACCGTGAAAGTTATTATACCAGATACTAAGTAAAGCTAATACAACAGGAATATTTTTTTCAAAAGGTTCATTTTTAAAGTGATTATCCATCTTATGAGCTCCTTTTAAAAGATTCTCAAAATTTTCATAACCTATAGCTAAACAAATTGAAAGACCTACCGTGCTCCATAATGAAAATCTTCCTCCAACATAATCATACATAGGAAAAACAAATTCAGGGTTTATTCCAAAATCTTCTATTGCACTTAAATTTGTTGATACTGCAGCAAAGTGATTTTTTATATTCTCAGATCCAACCTTTTTAGAAAACCATTTCTTAACAGTATTTGCATTTGAAAGAGTTTCCTGAGTTGTAAAAGTTTTTGAAACAACTATAAATAATGTTGTTTCTGGATTAAGTGTTTTTATAACTTCATTCACATGGTCACCATCAACATTTGATATAAAATGGACATTCAAAGATGATTTATAAAACTTTAGAGCTTCAACAACCATAACAGGACCTAAATCAGACCCGCCAATACCAATATTTACTATATCAGTAAAAGTTTTTCCAGTAGAACCTTTTAATTCACCACTCAACACTTTTTGAGTAAAATCTTTTAATTTTTTTCTGTCTTCTAATATCTGATTATAATTATGCGTGCTATTTTCAAAACTTCTTATAGCAGTATGAAGAACTTTTCGACCCTCTGTTTCATTTATTTCTAAACCATCAAATTGAGACTGAATTGCTTTCTTGAGATGACATTCTTCAGCAAGATTCAAAAGTAATCCCATCACATTTTTAGAAATCATATTTTTTGAAAAATCTAAATGAAAATCTTGAAAAGAAATTGAAAAATCTTCTGCTCTCTTGAAATTACTTTCAAAAAGAGCTTTAATATCTTCTTCTTTACTAGAGTTTTCCAAGAGTTTCCAGGACTCAGTTGTTGTTGGATTAATTTTTGGCAATGTCATTTTATACAAAATCTATTCAAAGTTAAGATTTGAATTTATATTATCTAATTTATATTTGATTGGCTCCATATAAGTTAGATATTTTAACCTCAATTCATCAGAAATAGGCTTTGCTTCTGGCAGCTTTTGTTTTAAAGGATCAACTTGCTTGCCATTTTTCCAAAATCTATAACAAACGTGAGGACCTGAGGTATATCCAGTCATTCCAATTTCACCAATTTTATCACCTTGTTTTACTTGTGTTCCAACTTTGAGTCCCTTTTTTCGCATATGAAGATATTGTGTTGAATAACTGCCATTATGTTTAATTTTTATGTAATAACCATTTGCTCTAGTGTATCCAGATTTTTCAACTCTTCCAGACGCCGTAGCTCTAATTGGAGTTCCCACTGGAGCAGCAAAATCAGTCCCATAGTGAGGTCTAACTCTTCCATAATAAGCAATTTTTCTTCTAAGGTTATATCTAGAAGAAATTCTACTAAATTGAACTGGAGATAACAGGAATGCTCTCCTTAAATTTTTACCATTTTCATCAAAATATTCAGTAATTCCTCGAATAGAATCAGTTTCATATTCAACGGCATAGAAGGGTTTTCCCCTGTGCTCAAAATATGCATTATGAACTCTGTTTAATCCAATGTAAATAGAATCATCAATGAATTTTGAAGTATACAATATTTTAAAATTATCTCCCTTTTCTAATCTAAAAAAATCGATATTCCACGCATATATTTCTGAAAGTTCATTTGTAATTAAAGGGCTTAATCCTAGTTCCTGCATGGTTTCTGAAAGAGAGCTTTTTATGACACCTGAAGCTTCATACTCAACAACCTTAACTTCTTTTTGTTTTTTTTCAGCATAGATGCTATCACCCAGAGATACAACTAAATAATCGATTGAACTTGGTTGATAAATAAAATACTCTGGCTTCCGAATCGAATCTTTTGAATATAGAATTGTGTATGGTCTTCCTACGTTAACTCTTCTTATATCAAATATTTTTTTTACTTCATTTACAATATTGAAAATTTTCGGATAGTAAAGTTCATTTTTTTCGAGAATTAGCCCAAATGAATCTCCTCTATCTATTGTGTCTTTCTTTACTTCATAGTTGTTTAATATAAAACCAAATTCCTTTATGATTTTTTCTATTTTTGGTTGAATAATTTCAGGTTCAACTTTTTTATCATTACCACATGAAACGATAAAGAGCAGGATAGAAAGCTTAAAAATTTTCTTAATCATTAATTACAATCTTAAATGGATTTGTTAATCCTCTAAAAGTGGTCAAATCAGCGACAATTGTTCCTATTCTCAAATTAGCTTTAACTTTAATTGGCACTCTGTTGTCATCATTTGTAACCCACAATTCAAGACCTTTGTTGCTTCTAAAAACCCTACCAGCTTCCATATAGGGATTTAACTTCATGCATTCAATTGTGCCAAATTTCGTCTTTATATTTTCTATTCCTAAAAATTTCATTTTAAAAGGATAGTTTTCAGAGTCAAAAAAAATATTAACGTAAATATAGTCTCCAGGATTTAATTTAGAAATATCTAAATGTTTTCTTAAATAGTAAAATGTTGAAACTATATCTTGAATATTTTCACCAAGCTTAAATTCTTTTTTTTCATTTGTTAGTTTATTATATAACAAAGCTTTGTTATAGTCATAATCATAAGTAGTTTCCGTATTTTTTACATAGCCTCCTTCATAGATATTTCTTGTCGATTTTAATGGTTTTACTAAGTTCTTGTCAAAATAGGTTTCGTAAAGATCTTCTACTTTAAAAAAAAGTCTTGCCAGTCCTGTTGTTCGCCCTATTGCACTTGCTCTAAAAATTTCTTTATCACCAAGTATTTCTTCCTTCAATTCTAACGACGCGTAACTTGCATTGAAGAAGCCATAGTAAAGCTTATATTCGAAAAACTCACCAGATTTAAAGGCATTATAATTTTTAGAATACAGCGTGTCAATTATATTTTTTGAGAAAAGGCTCGTTGATGAAAAAAATAACAGGAATAATATTAAGGCTCTATAATTTTTCAATTATGTAAAATTAAGAAACTACTAGTTTCTCTTCAAAAACTTTAATATTAATTTAGCTTTATCTTTTCCAATTTCATCAATTAATTCCTGTGTTTCTGCATTTTGAATTCTTTCAAAAGATTTAAAACGTTTCATTAGTTTATCTTTTGAAATGGATCCAATTCCTTTTATGTTATCAAGTTGTGATTCTAAGGAAAATTTTGATCTTCGATCTCTATGAAATCCTAGACCAAATCTGTGAGCTTCATTTCTTATCTGCTGAATAATTTTTAAAGTTTCTGACTTTTTATTTAAATATAGTGGAATAGGATCTTGTGGATAATAAAGCTCTTCTAATCTTTTGGCAATTCCTAAAATAGGTATCTTATTAAATAGATATAGCTCTTTTAGGCTTTTTACTGCTGAGCTAAGTTGACCTTTTCCTCCGTCAATTATTATGAGATCTGGCATATCTTGATTTTCATCTAATAACCTTTTGTATCTTCTGTACACAACTTCTTCCATTGATCCAAAATCATTTTGTCCTTCAACAGTTTTTATATTGAATTTTCTATACATTTTTTTTGTTGGCTTACCATTTTTAAAAACAACGCAAGAAGCAACATTATTAGTCCCCTGTATATTTGAAATATCAAAGCATTCTATATGTCTAGGCTCACGCTTTAATTTTAAATCAATCATCATCTGTTCCATAATTCTATTGTTGTGTCTTTCTGGATCTACCAATTGTATTTGTTTATTCCTTTCAATTCTAAATGTTTTAGCATTTTTAATTGAGAGGTCTAATAACTTTTTATTGTCACCTGATCTTGGTACTAAACATTTGAGATTAGTTTGACTAGTTAAATTGAATTGACATATGATTGTTTTTGATCTCGAGCTATATTTTTCTCTTAAATTAATAATGAGATGACTTAAGATTTCTTCATCAGTTTCATCCAAACGCTTTTTTATTTCTTGATTATGAAATCTTATAACTCTGCCGTGTGATATTTGAAGATAATTTATAAAAGCAGATTCTGAGTCAGAAACTATGCTAAAAACATCAATATTATTTAGTTTAGAGCTTACTACAGTTGATTTATGTTGATAATTGTCTAGTAGATCAATTTTATCTTTAATTTTTTGTGCCTCCTCATACATTTCTTTATTTGAAAATTCAATCATTTTCTTCTTAAATTCCTTTTTAGATTTAGAAATATTCCCCTTAAGAATTTCTTTGATTTCAGAAATACCCTTATCATAGTCTTTTTTAGTTTGTTTAAGCTCACAGCCTCCTAAACAGTTTCCTAAATGATACTCCAGGCATACTTTGTATTTTTTTTCAGTAATATTTTTTTCAGATAAATTATAACTACAATTTCTTAGAGGGTATAGTTTTTTAATAATACCCATTATTGTATTTATGGTTTTAAAACTTGTAAAAGGTCCAAAGTATTGAGAACCATCTTTAACTAACTTTCTTGTGACAAAAACTCTAGGAAATGGTTCGTTTTTAATACATATCCACGGGTAGGTTTTATCATCTCTAAGCAGAATATTATATTTTGGTTGGTTTTTCTTAATTAAAGAGTTTTCCAACAATAGCGCATCAGATTCTGAAGGAACAACTACGTGTTCTATCTTATGAATATTTTTTACAAGATTAACTGTCTTTCTAGATTTAATATTTTTTTGAAAATATGAGGATACTCTTTTCTTAAGATTTTTAGCTTTTCCTACGTAGATAATTGTCTGATCTTTATTTATGAACTGATATACACCAGGTTTTTTGGGGATAGTTTTTAAAATAATTTCCTTTGAAATAGACACTTAACTAAAATAATTATTTATTTGCATTATATGCTTAGCAAAATCGAAGCCAGAGAAAAGTATAGAAATCTGAGAAAACAATTACCAGAATCAGAATTACTTGACATGAGTTTGGAAATTGCAAATAACCTTTTGAAGTTTAATATATGGGAATTAAAGACTTTTCATCTTTTTATGACTATAGATGAAAATAAAGAGGTGGATACGAAACCAATTTTCGACTTATTAATAGGCAAGGGGAAAGAAATTATTATCCCTAAAATAAACATAAACAGTAATACTTTAGATTCTTTTATTTTTGATCAAAAAACTGTATTTGAAATTAGTAATCTTAGAATACCAGAACCAAAAAATGGAATAGTATTTAATGGTAAAATTGATGTAGTAATTCTGCCTCTTCTTGTTTATGACTTAGATGGCAATAGGATTGGATATGGAAAAGGTTTTTATGATAACTTTATTAGCAATCTAAAA
This sequence comes from Flavobacteriaceae bacterium, assembly GCA_002703065.1. Classification (GTDB taxonomy): domain Bacteria; phylum Bacteroidota; class Bacteroidia; order Flavobacteriales; family Flavobacteriaceae; genus Eutrophosalina. Next base: position 32,941 of record PAEO01000009.1, read on the forward strand.
TCAGAACCATTAAAAATTGGTGTTTCATATTTTTCACCTGAGAAAAGTTTAGAATGTAATAATCACGATATCAATCTAGATTACTGCATTACGCCAAATAAAATCTTTAGTTTTTCAGAAAAATCTTATTATTAAAGATAATCATCAGGAAAATTCCTATTGAAATTGATGAATCGGCAATATTAAAAACAGGTTCGAAGAAAGTAAACTCATTACCACCGATTGATGGGATCCAATCAGGCCAAGTCAATGTAAAAAGAGGGAACTGGAACATATCAACAACATTCCCAAAAAATAAACTTTCGTATCCATTTCCAGGTGAAAAAGTTGCAACCTCAAAATAGCTTTCGGTAAATAAGTATCCATAAAACACTGAATCAATTACGTTTCCAATTGCACCTGCAAGAATCAATGCTAAAGAAATTTTTAATATAGAATTTGCTCCTTCTTTAATTGATTTCCTAAGCCAATAAAAGATGAATCCAATTGCAATAATTCTAAATAAAGTTAAGAACAGTTTTGCAAATTTATCATCAATAAAAGGTATAAAATCATTGAGTTTTGCTCCCCATGCCATTCCTCTATTTTCAATAAAAAGTAATCTGAACCATCCATAATCTATAATTGCAGGATCACCATAAAATGTTAATGAATAGTTGAGTTTTATATAAACTTTAAGAACTTGATCAACTAGGATTAAGCCAAAAACTATTAAAAAGTATTTTGAAAGATTTAACTTTTTAATTTTCATTTATGTTTTCTAAATAAATAAAACTTTTTTGATAAAAATCAAGACATTTTATTTTTGGCCTCTATACTCAAGGTTGCATGAGGAACCAATTCAAGTCTTTCTTTTGAAATCAACTTTCCAGTAACTCTGCATATACCGTATGTTTTGTTTTCAATTCTTATCAATGCATTTTTAAGATCTCTTATAAACTTTTCCTGTCTTATTGCTAACTGTGTGTTTGCTTCTTTTGACATAGTTTGAGATCCTTCTTCAAATGCCTTGAAAGTGGGAGCTGTATCTTCAGTTCCGTTATTACCGTCATTCATGTAAGCACTTCTAATCAATTCTAGATCTCTTTGTGCTTTTGAAATTTTTTCCTCAATTAATATTCTAAAAGACTCTAAATCCTTATCAGAATACCTTACTACTAAATCTTCTTTTTCCATTTTCAATTAGTTTTATAAATTCTAGCTTTTATGCTAATGTTTTCAAATTCAATAATCGATTTTGATTCAAGATTTTGCTTAAAAATCAAATCTACAGCTAGAGTCTCATTTTTTACATAATCAAGATTTTCAAAAATAGCTTTTTCAACTAAATTATTGGTTTCTAGTTCAATAATTATTTTATCACTAACATTATATTTTAAATCCTTTCTTAAGTTTTGAATTCTATTCACTATTTCTCTGCACATTCCTTCATTTTTTAATGATTCATCAATAGTTGTATCTAAAGCAATAGTTTTTCCATTTTCAGAGGCAACCAACCAGCCTTCAATATCTTCAAAATAAATTTCAACATCCTCGGGTGTTAATGTAAATTCTTTATCTCCATGAACAATTGTTACATTTATTGAATTATATAACTTTTCAATTTGTTCATTATTTAAATTATTAATTAGCCCAACAACAGTTTTCATTATTTTACCGTATTTCGGGCCTAATAATTTAAAGTTTGCTTTAGCTTTTTTAACTAATATCTCAGAGGAATCAGTAATTAATTCAATGGTTTTAACATTGATTTCTGATTTTATGAATTCTGAAATTTCTTCAAGAACCTTTTTTTCTTCAATGTTTTTAAAAGGAACTAATATTTTAGGTAAGGGTTGACGAACCTTAATTTTTTCTTTCTTTCTTAGAGATAGGGCTAATGAACATATATCTTGAGATAATCTGATTTTATTTTCTAATTCAATATCTATAAGTTCCTTAGAATATATTGGAAAGTCAACCAAATGAACAGAACCAATCTCACTATTAAGATCTTGAAACAAATTGTCCATATAAAAAGGACTTATTGGAGATGAAATTATTGAAATTTTACTCAAACATTCATGTAAGGTTTGATATGCTGAAAGCTTATCTTCATTATATTCTCCCTTCCAAAATCTTCTTCTTGAAAGCCTAATATACCAGTTACTTAAGTTGTCTTGAACGAAAGTTGAAATTAACCGAGCAGCTTTAGTGGGCTCATAGTTTTCATATGAGCTTTCTACCTCTGCAATTAAAGAGTTAAGCTCAGAAAGTATCCACCTATCCAGTTCGTATCTATTTAAATAAGGAATTGATTTCTCACTTCCGTTAAATCCATCAATATTTGCATACAAGCTAAAAAAGGAATAAATGTTATGAATGGTACCAAAAAACTTCCTTTTTACCTCCTCAATTCCACTGATGTCAAATTTTAAATTATCCCATGGATTAGAATTTGAAATCATATACCACCTTGTGGCATCAGGTCCAAAATTATCTAATGTCTCAAATGGATCAACCGCATTTCCTAATCTCTTAGACATTTTTTGACCATTCTTGTCTAAGACAAGTCCATTTGAAACAACATTTTTATATGCATTAGTGTTGAAAATCAGAGAACCAATTACGTGAAGTGTATAAAACCATCCACGTGTTTGATCTACACCTTCAGCTATATAATCAGCTGGAAAATATTTTCTAGAATCAATAAACTCTTTATTTTCAAAAGGATAATGCCATTGAGCATATGGCATTGCACCTGAATCAAACCAAACATCGATCAAATCACTCTCTCTAATCATTTTTTCACCCTTTGAAGAACATAATATTACGGAATCTACTATGTGTTTATGTAAGTCTATTTTCTCATAGTTTTCATCACTCATATCTTCAAGTTTAAATCCAATAAATGGATTTACAGACATGAATCCTTTTTCAATTGACTGTTCAATTTCATAAATTAAATCCTTAACGGATCCAATAATTTTTTGTTCACTGCCATTTTCGGTATTCCATATAGGAAGAGGAATACCCCAAAACCTTGATCTTGACAAATTCCAATCATTTGCATTTTGTAGCCAATTACCAAATCTGCCCTCACCTGTTGCCCTAGGTTTCCAATTAATCTTCGAATTATTATTAATTAAAGATTCTCTCTTTTCTGTCACTTTCACAAACCATGAATTAAGCGGATAATATAGAATTGGTTTGTCAGTTCTCCAGCAGTTGGGATAACTGTGGGTATATTTTTCAACTCTAAACGCTTTATTTTGTTCTTTAAGCTTAATAGCAATTTCAACATCAACTGATTTTTCAGGAACATCCTCATTAGAATAGTATTCATTTTTTACATATTTACCACCTATTTCATCTAGACTATCAACAAATTTTCCTTGAAAATCGACAAGAGGTACTAATTCTTTATTCTTATTGTAAATGAGCATTGGAGGAACTTCTGGGACAGCATTTTTTGCTGCTATTGCATCGTCAGCACCAAAAGTAGGAGCAGTGTGAACCACACCAGTCCCATCTTCAGTAGTCACGAAATCACCAGAAATTACTCTAAATGCATTTTCTGGAGTTATTGCAGGCTTGGGGGCATTTTCCCATAATTGATGATAATTGACTCCAACTAGTTCATCTCCAATAATATTTTCACACACTAAGTATGGTATATTTTTTATTGAGTCAAAATTAAGATCATCCTCATCTTCCACCTCAACAAAATTTACTTTAAAAACTTTATGAATTAAATCTTTTGCAAGAATTACATTAATGGATTTGTAAGTATAAAGATTAAAGGTTTTTATTAGAACATAATTAATTTTTTTACCAACTGTTAAAGCAGTATTAGATGGTAATGTCCACGGTGTAGTTGTCCAAGCTAAAATGTGAATCTGAGAATACTTTTTAAGTTTTTCAGGGAGTGTTTCTTTAACACATTCAAATTGTGCAGTGACTGTTGTATCTGTTACGTCTTGGTATGTTCCAGGCTGGTTAAGTTCGTGAGAGCTCAAACCGGTACCTGCTTTTGGTGAATATGGTTGTATGCTATAACCCTTATATATTAAGCCATCATCATAGAGCTTTTTTAGAAGCCACCAAACAGTTTCGATATACTTTGACTTATAGGTAATGTAAGGATTGTCCATGTCAACCCAATAGCCTATTCTTTCAGTTAATTCATTCCAAATATCAGTATATTTCATTACAGCTTTTTTACAAGCATCATTATATTCTTCAATACTAATTTTTGATCCTATATCTTCTTTGGAAATTTGTAGGTCTTTTTCAACACCAAGTTCTACTGGCAGACCATGAGTATCCCATCCAGCCTTTCTTTCAACTTTAAATCCCTTTAAGGTTTTATATCTACAAAAAATATCTTTGATAGCTCTTGCCATAACATGATGTATGCCTGGCATTCCGTTAGCAGATGGGGGCCCTTCAAAAAAAACAAAATCTTTTGAATCTTTTCTGGTTGATATACTTTTTTCAAAAGTATTGTGAGCCTTCCAGTATTCTAATATTTCATTAGAAATCTGTACTAGATTCAAATTTTTATATTCTTTAAAAGACATTTTGATTAAAAATGCGAATTTACTTAATTTTAATAGAATTAGCAGATAGAAATGTGCTAATTCAAAGTCAATTTTAAGTTTAGAGATCGGCCAGGTGATGAAATTCCAGATGCAAATTCACGATAATGGATGTCAAAAATATTGCCTATTAACACTTGTAAATATATTTTTGAATTGATTTTGACTAGCGATGATAGCTGAAATATACCCCATTTTGGCATTCCCCCATAAATGGGATTTCCATTTTCATCTATTGACAATATTGGAGTTTCTTCAATACTATCTTCACCTCCTAAACTATATTCATTTGGGTCTTTACTTCTTGAAAATTTATATGAAAGCTGCAACTGATATGTGCTTTTGGTAAAATTAATTTTAAAATTCCCAAAAAGAGGTGGTATTGAAGGCAAAGTAATTCCCTTATCTTTTATGTCACCTTCAGTAAACGAAAGACTACCAGTAAACTTAAATTCTTTGGTGATGAGCTGAGAAAAATCAAAATTGAATCCGTAAATGTCAGATTTGCCTAAATTGAAATTACTCATTGTTAACACTTCATCTCCGTCATAGATAACTGTAGATGGGTTATCTGTAGATTTTTCTTCAAAATCATAAAATATATTTCTACCAATTGTTTCATTTAATCTGGTGTAGAATAAATTGAAGGAATAATTAAATTTTCTTTCATATTTAGACAATCCAAAATCAATACTAATGGCTTTTTCAGGTTCAAGATTTGAATTAGGGACGGTTAGTATACCTCCATTTTCTCTAATTTTTCCTATATCATCAATGTTTGGAGCTCTAAACCCTTTAGAAATATTTAATGAAAATTTATTGAAATTATTTATTTGATGTGATAATCCTAATGTGTAAGTCAGTGATGAATTAACAAGTTCAAAATCTTCAAATTGATTAAAAAACTCAATTAAGTTTAAACTTCCATCATTAGAAATACTGTTCCATCCTGCTTCTACAAATATTCTTGAAAATCTTGAACCCGCATTTAAGTAGGTTTTTTCAGAGATCATTCTTTTTATGTTAAAGTATCCTGCTGTTGAGCTATATGTACTTCCATTATCAGGGTACCTGCTTATTCCGGGAGATTTTACTTTATCAACTATATCATTATTTGAAATAGAAAGTGTGTAGTTGTTTCCAATTGATTCAAGGTTATTTTTTGTTGTTTCAATTCCATATGAAATAAAGTTCTTCTGACCTATATTTTTAGAAAAATCAGCATTTATTGAGAAGACATAAAGTTTTTCTTCTTGAGATCTTAGTTCTAGAGAATTAAATTTCCTGCTATTTCTAGATTCATTAATGTATTGATGGGATAAAATAATTGAACCTTTATCAAAAAGACTTTTAGTTGTTAAGTTGTAATTAATAGAACTAAGTAATCTTTTCTGAGGACCATAGTACCATTGAGCGTATTTTAGATTATTATCTTCATTTATTTCACTTAGCTTATCAAATCTTGAAATATTTGAGGATTCAGAAAATTGAAAATTGAGTATAAGATTTGAGTTTTCACTTGTTTTAAAATTAAATTTTTGAAGAAAATCTTTTTGTTTATATGAGGTATTTTTTTGGATTGAAGTGTTTGAATTAACAGATGCATCTTCAAAATATTTTGAAGCACTGTTTCTGCTATAAAATTTAACAATTCCCCAATCTTTAAAACCATGTCTTCTATTTTCACCCATTATAACATCACCATAAAAAGATCTGGTGAAACTTGTTAAACTTGCCCATTTTTTGTTTGAAATCTCTATATTCCTTGATCTAATTATTGATTTGTCCGAAATGTTATAAGAATAAGTTCTATAGTAGTTGAATGAAAAACTTTCACTGAATTTTGGTGTTTTTGTATAAAAATGAACTACACCTCCAAGAGCATCAGATCCATAAGCGACTGAAGCTGGGCCATATATCAATTCAGTTCGCTCTAATGAGTTCTGATCGATTGTTATAGAGTTTTGTAGATGTCCTGATCTGTAAATAGCATTATTCATTCTAACTCCATCGATAACAAGCAAAACTCTATTAGCTTCAAAACCTCGAATAACAGGACTTCCACCTCCAGCCTGAGTTTTTTGAATATGAACCCCACCAGCTTGATAAAGTAAATCAGCGGTTGTTTTAGGTGCTTCAAGTCTAAGAGAAGATGCATCAATTACAGACACTTTTCTAGAAATTGATTTTACATTTTGACTATTTCTTGAAACAGATAGAACAATCCCAGTTAAATTATATGATTTTTCCAAAAGGAATATTTTTTTTCTGGCTATCAGTTCACTTAAAATGATAGACTTTTCTTTGTAAGAAATATGACTAAATGTAATGATGTCGTTTTGAATAAAATCATCTAAAGAAACAAGGCCATCAAGGTTGGTAATTGCCCTCTTTGATTTATCAGAATTATATAACAGTACATTTGGAATTCCATCTCCTGAATTTTCATCAATCACAGTTATTGTCTGTGAATTCAAACTGATAAAACAGAATGAGAAAAATAAGATTAATATGTAATTATGAAAAAAGTTCATTTAATATTTCTAAAGATTTTGGAATTTTAAGTCCAGGGAGATGAATCATGTAATATTTTAACATCAAATCTATCATTTCTCTTCTTCTTGTTACATTATATAAAACATTATTAGAGTAATCAAATTGTGTGCCTAGTATCAGGGATAAATCATTAGTAACTTGTCCAGATATTGAAGTTGTTGAATCTTGATTCTCACTAAAACATCCATTTTCTAAATCAAAAAATAAATGACTATTAATGTTTTTTTCTGGATAAATACCTAAAAATTTAGTTATATAAACCATAAAAAGAACATGAAAACTTGAATAATTTTCAGATTTTTCAAACCAATCAAAACTACTTTTTAGAAAATCAAAAAGTTCTGTATCTGCGTTATGGTTTTTTAAAATCATTGAAAGAATTTCAGATAGAAAAGCTGCAATATTGAATTTAATTACATCTGAATTAATTGAATTGTAAGTATGTATAATTTTGATGTTTTTTAAAAAAGAAAGTTCATTCCCTTTAATATTTCCACTTTCAATTTCAACCAAGTTCAGTCTTTGGAAATGACCTAATTTAAATCTGGTTTTTTTCTTCGATCTTACACCTTTCACAATGTAAGATGTGTATCCATCTAATAATGAATAACAGTTTACAATTATGCTTGTTTCAGAATATTTGGTAAAGTTTAATACAATTGATTGAGAAGAAACATTACCCATATTTATTTTAAACTACTCCTTGAGCAAGCATTGCATCAGCAACTTTAATAAATGCTGAAATATTNGCTCCTTTNTTATAATCNACAAAATCTTTNCCTNTNCCATATTCNANACAAGATTTGTGAATATTNATCATAATTTCTTTNAGCTTTTGATCCACTTCTTNTCGAGTCCAAGAATAACGCAATGAATTCTGAGCCATTTCAAGACCTGATACAGCAACNCCTCCAGCATTTGAAGCTTTTCCTGGTGCATATAAAATTTTATTGAGCTTAAATTGTTTTATAGCCNCTGGTTCACAGGGCATATTTGCTCCTTCTGCAACACATTTNCACCCATTTTTAATTAATAATTTTGCATCACTTTCNGAAACTTCATTTTGAGTTGCACATGGTAAAGCAACATCACATTCTANNGACCACGGTCTNTTGCCTTTTTCAAATTTAGCATTTGGATATTTTTTNACATACTCACTAATTCTTCCTCTTTTATTATTCTTCAAATCCATTATAAAAGAAAGTTTTTCTTCATCTATTCCTTCTTTATCATGAATGAAACCAGAAGAATCTGACATAGAGATAACTTTNGCTCCTAATTGAATACATTTTTCAGCAGCATATTGAGCAACATTGCCNGACCCAGAAATTGTAACTGTTTTCCCNTTAATGGACTTACCTTCATGATTGAACATGTCTTCAGCAAAATAGACTGTGCCATAACCTGTTGCTTCAGGCCTTATTAATGATCCTCCCCATGAAACTCCTTTTCCAGTTAAAACTCCAGTGAATTCATTTTTTAATCGTTTATACTGTCCAAACATGTATCCAATTTCTCTTCCTCCTACACCTATGTCACCAGCTGGAATATCAGTATTTGGACCAATGTGTCTAAACAACTCCGTCATAAAACTTTGACAAAATCTCATNACTTCACCGTCTGACTTATCTCTTGGGTCAAAATCAGCTCCACCTTTTCCACCACCCATAGGAAGAGTGGTTAAGCTNTTTTTAAANACTTGNTCAAATGCTAAAAATTTTAAAATACTAAGGTTNACGCTTGGGTGAAATCTTAACCCCCCTTTGTATGGNCCAATTGCCGAATTCATTTCAACTCTGTATCCTCTGTTTACTCGAATCTCTCCCTTATCATCAATCCAATTCACTCTAAACATAACTACCCTTTCCGGTTCGCACATTCTCATAAGAATATTTTTACCGTGATATATATCCTGACTTACAATGTAAGGAATTAGGTCCTCGGACACTTCCCTTACAGCTTGCATAAATTCAGGCTCGTGTGAGTTTCTTTTGTCAATTTCTTTTAGGAAATCAGAAATTATCTTATTCATACTTAGTTGTTTAATACAAATAAAATTAAGTATAATTAATTAATTGCCTGCTTTAAATCATTGATTAAATCTTCGTGATCTTCAATACCCACACTAAGTCGAATCAGAGAGTCAACAACACCAGTTTTTTCTCTTAATTCTCTTGGAATTGAAGCATGTGTCATTGAAGCTGGATGATTGGCTAAACTTTCGACACCACCTAAGGATTCAGCAAGTGTAAATACCTTCAACTTGCTAGTTATTTCTTGAACTGATTTAAAATCTCCGTCTTTAGTTGTAAATGAAACCATACCTCCAAAATCTTTCATTTGAGACTTTGCAAGTTGATGATTTGGATGAGATTCAATCCCAGGCCAATATAACTTATCTACTCTATCATGATTTGATAGAAATTCTACAATCTTTTTTGCGTTAAGGCAATGTCTTTCCATTCTTACATGGAGTGTTTTAATTCCTCTTAAAGTTAAAAATGAGTCCATTGGTCCACATGTTGCTCCAGTGGAGTTTTGTAAGAAATATAATTTATCAGCAAGCTCAGAATCTTTTACAACAAGTGCTCCTAAAATAACATCACTATGACCTGCTAAATATTTTGTTGCTGAATGCATTACAATATCNGCTCCTAAATCAAGAGGTTTTTGTAAATATGGAGTTGCAAATGTATTATCAACAGCTAGTAATATTTTATGTTGTTTAGATAGTTTTGAAATTGATTTAATATCAATTAAGTTCATCATTGGGTTTGTTGGTGTTTCAACCCAAATCATTTTAGTTTTATCTGTTATTAACTTGGAAACTTGATTAATATCTTGTAAGTCAGAAAAAATAAAGTTTAAACCAAATTTTTTAAAAACCTTATCAAAAAGTCTATATGAACCNCCATATAAATCATTTGTAGAAATAATTTCATCTCCAGGCTCAAAAAGTTTTAAAACAGCATCAATTGCAGCTAGTCCTGAGCTAAATGCTAAACCATGTTTNCCGTTTTCAATACTAGCTATGGAATTTTCTAATGCAGTTCTAGTTGGATTGTGAGTCCTACTNTACTCATAGCCTTGGTGCTCACCCGGCTTNGTTTGAGCATATGTTGAGGTTTGATAAATAGGAGGCATAACAGCTCCATAGCCTTTCTCCTTAATTTGACCTCCATGGATAACCTTAGTGTTAAATTTCATTATTCAACAATAAATTCGCCCCTCATCACTTGATAATGACCTGGGAATGTACAAAGGAATATATATGTTCCAGCTTCAGGTGCATCAAATGTAATTGTATCACTTTCTCCTCCACCAATCATTCTAGTATAGGCATATGTTTCATCACCTTCAGGAATATATTCAGAATCTTTTGATNCCATAGCTCTCTGAGCAAAATCATCCACGTCTGTTGTTTCCTTTAGCAATACAAAATTGTGACCCATAAATTCTTTAGCAATCTTCCCTGTGTGATTTAATGTAAGTGTTACAGACCCTCCAGATTTTACCTTGATTACGGATCTATCAAAAAGCATTTGATCATTCGAGTTTATTACTACCTCGTTAGAAGATGATGTTTTTTGTTCAGTTGGTGTTTCTTGAACTCTTTTNTAAGAAAATTTTTCTTTCTTTGGCTCATTATCACATCCGATAAATAGAGCTAATAGAGTAAATAGAGTAAGTGTCTTTTTCATTTTAACAGTGTTTATAGTTCAAATTTATAATTCATTAAATCAATAATTGACTTTTAAAGCTTCAAAATTAAATTTATATTTAAATAAACAACTATCATGCAAAGAAGAAATTTTTTATCAAAAGTAGTAACAGCTAGTTTTGCTACAGCACTTTTCCCAAACGCTAATTTTATGAGTAAATCAAATAAAGACCTTAAGATTTCGCTAGCTCAATGGTCTCTAAACAAAGCAATTTTTGGTAAAACTTTAGACCCAATGGATTTTGCTAAAAAAACTAGAAGTTTTGATATAAATGGAATTGAATATGTATCATCATTCTATTCACATCATTCAGATTTACTACAAAAATTTTCTATGAATGAATTGGCCAATGAACTTTTAAGAAGATCTAATGATAATGGAATTAATAATGTATTGATTATGATTGATGCTCAAGGAGATTTAGCTTCATCTGATGAAAATTCTAGACTAGATGCTATTGAAAATCATAAAAAATGGATAGACTTCGCAGCNNAGTTAGGTTGTGAAACTCTTAGGTTAAATTTAAGCGGTGAATCTGAGCTTGAAAAATGGACTGAAAATTCCATAAAATCTCTTACTACTTTGGCTAATTACAATAGTTCAATAAACGTTACAGTAGAAAATCATGGAGGATTATCTTCTAATGGAGCTTATTTAGCTAATGTTATGAGCTCTGTTAATATCAAAAATTGTGGAACCTTGCCTGATTTTGGAAATTTCTGTATTTCAGGAAGTCCTGTTGGAGTTTGTAATGAATGGTATGACAAATACAAAGGAGTTGAAGAATTAATGCCTTATGCACACGCTGTTAGTGCAAAATCATACGATTTTGATGAACTAGGAAATGAAACNACAATCGATTTTAAAAGAATGATGGATATTGTAAAAAATGCTGGNTATAAAGGCTATGTTGGAATTGAATATGAAGGAAATATAATGAGTGAAGATGAAGGGATTTTAGCTACTAAGAACCTTCTAGAAAAACTAATTTAATTATGAAAACAATAAAAGGCCCTGCTATATTTCTAGCTCAATTCTGTGGAGATGAAGCCCCATTTAATAATTTAAAAGATATAGCTAAATGGGCTAGTAGCTTAGGATATAAAGCAGTCCAAATCCCTACATGGGATAAAAGAATATTCGATCTTGACAAAGCAGGTTCAAGTAAAGATTATTGTGATGAAGTCAAAGGGACTTTAAAAAATGAGGGGCTTGAAATTAGTGAATTATCAACTCATCTTCAAGGCCAGCTTGTTGCAAGTCATCCAGCATATGATTTAATGTTCGATGTTTTTGCACCTGAAAATGTTCATGGGAATGTGAAGGAAAGAACAAAGTGGGCAGTTGATCAAATGATAAAAGCAATAGATGCCAGTAATCATTTAGGCATAACCCCAATGGCTTCATTCTCTGGAGCTCTCTTATTTCACACATTTTATCCTTGGCCTCAACGACCTGCAGGCTTAGTTGAAGAAGGGTTTAAAGAATTAGCAAAAAGATGGAAACCAATTCTTGATCATGCTGATTCAAAGAATGTTGACATTTGTTACGAAATTCATCCNGGTGAAGANCTTCACGATGGAGTAACTTTTGAAAGATTTTTAGAGGCNTCTAANAATCATAATAGAGCCAAAATATTGTATGATCCAAGTCACTTTGTTTTACAACAACTTGATTATTTACAATTCATTGATTTTTATAAAGACCATATTAAAATGTTCCATGTTAAAGACGCAGAGTTTAACCCAACAGGTAAAGCTGGTGTTTATGGNGGCTATTTNGATTGGAAAGATAGACCAGGAAGATTTAGATCACCTGGNGATGGTCAAGTAGATTTTAAATCTATTTTCTCAAAACTTAGTCAATATGGATTTGATGGATGGGCAGTTTTAGAATGGGAGTGCTGTATAAAAAGTCCTGAACAGGGTGCTCGTGAAGGCTCAAAGTTCATTGCTGATCATATAATTGAGGTGACAGAAAAATCATTTGATGATTTCGCAGGAGCAGATATTGATAAAGATCAAATCAAAAAAATACTTNGGTTATGAGAAATCAACTAACAATATTATTCGCATTAATTTTCATTGCTTGTAATGCCCAATCTTCAAAGGATACTGAGATATGGGAGCCAGTTCCTAAAAAAGTATATTCATCATCGGATTCATCTGCTCCAGACGATGCAATTGTATTGTTTGATGGAAAAGATTTATCAAAGTGGAAAGCTAAGTGGGGAGGCAAAGAAAGCGAATGGCAGATTAATGATGATGGTTCAGTTACTGTTGTTTTTGATGGAACTGGAGGGATTCAAACTATAGAGAATTTTGGTTCCGTTCAACTACATTTAGAGTGGAAAACTAGCGAAGATTTATCTCACAAATTACAAGACAGATCTAATAGTGGTGTTTTTCTACAAAACAGATATGAAATTCAGATACTTGATAGTTATGATAATCCAACTTATGTCAATGGTCAAGCAGGATCTGTATACAAACAACATATTCCTTTAGTCAATGCATCAAGAAAACCTGGTGAATGGCAATCATATGACATTATTTTTGAGGCACCTGAGTTTAATGATGATGGAGAAAAAACTAAATCTGGATATTTCACTGTTTTTCACAATGGAATATTAATCCAAAATCATGTTGAAATTTTAGGCACGACTGAGAATGTTGGACCGCCCAAAAATATAGCTCATGGTGATGCTCCAATCAGCTTGCAAAATCACTGTTGTACTCAAATTTCATTTAGAAATATTTGGGTTAGAAAATTATAAGAATTCTTTCATAACTTTGTACATGCTTCAATCAATGACCGGATTTGGGTCAGCCTCTTTCAAAATCGATGAATTAGAAATTGAGATCGAAATTAAAACTTTGAACAGTAAGTTCTTAGACTCAAAAGTTTTATTACCAAATGCAATTTCAGGATACGAATTAGAATTAAATAAATTATTAAAGGATAATTTAATTAGAGGTAAAGTCGATTTAAGAATAAAATTTAGCGATATAGCTAATGAAAGTGTAAAATTTAACAAAGAGGTAATCAGTAAATACATTAATGAATTAAAAGAAGTTTCAGAATTTGATGAATCTCAATTATTAAAGAATGTACTTTCTCTTCCCAATTCAATNAAAAAAGAAGAAAATATAATTNAAGATAATTTCAAGAGAAGAATTTTTGAATGTGTCAATAAAGTTATTGATCAGGTCATAAAGTTCAGAGAAATTGAAGGTAGTAATACCAAAAAAGACTTATTANATAACTTGGAAAAACTAGACTCGTTTAAAGTTAATGTAGAGAGTTTTAGCAAAGACCACAGAGCTCAGGTAGAGGAGGATTTGAAGTCAAAAATAGATAACCTGAATGTGGAGCTTGATTACGGAAGACTAGAGCAAGAATTATTCTATTACTTAGAAAAGATTGATATAAATGAAGAGATAGTTAGGCTGAATAGCCATCTAAAATTCNTTTCTGATGTGTTAAATAATAACGAAGTTGAAAAGGGAAAAAAATTAGGATTTATTTGTCAAGAAATTGGTAGAGAAATAAATACAATTGGATCAAAAGCTAATAATTCAAGTATTCAATCCAATGTAGTTGAAATGAAAACTTTACTTGAAAAATTAAAAGAGCAATCATTAAATATTCTTTGATGTTAGGGAAAGTAATTATTTTATGTGCACCCTCTGGAAGCGGTAAAACTACCTTAGCTAAACATCTACTTTCTAATGAATTATTTAATTTAAAATTTTCAGTCTCATCAACAACAAGAAGAAAAAGAGACGGGGAAATTGATGGCAATGATTATCATTTTTTAAGCCTGAATGAGTTTAAAAATAAAATTGATAATGATGAATTTATAGAGTTCGAGCAAGTTTATGAAGATACTTTTTATGGAACTCTCAAATCGGAAGTCAATTCTTTAATTGAAAACAATAACATAATATTTGATGTTGATGTAGTTGGTGCAGAAAGCTTAAAAAACTATTTTGGGGATAAATCCCTTTCTATTTTTATTGCTCCACCGAGTATTAAGGAATTAGAAAACAGATTAATTTCAAGAGCAAAAAACAACAAAGAAGAAATCAATCAAAGAATTAATAAGGCAAAAGAAGAAATGAATAAAAAAAATTCTTTTGATACTGTTTTAATAAATGATGATTTAAACAAAGCAAAAAATAATTTGTCTAAGATTGTGAGCGATTTTTTAATTAATGAATAGAATAGGATTATTTTTTGGGACTTTCGATCCTATACACGTCGGACATGAAGCAATAGCAGAATTTTTTCTTAAAAATTATTTTGATGAGATATGGTTTGTTGTAACTCCAATGAATCCAGACAAAGTTGAAAAAGGAGTCAGTGATGAGAATGTTAGGTTAGAAATGATCGAAGATTTTTGCAGCACAAATAATAACTATANATGTTGTGATATTGAGTTAAAACTTAAAAAACCTAATTACACATCAGATACCCTTCACGAAATTTATAAAAAGTATGGTAAAAAGAATTTTTCAATTATAATGGGAGAAGACAACTTACTCACACTACACACTTGGAAAAATTATGAGTTTATACTTGAACATAAAATTTACGTTTATCCAAGGTTCAATGAATTGAACGAAAAAGCGGATTTAATGTCACATAAGAATGTTATAATAAGCGACGCTCCAATGGTAAGAATGTCTTCTTCAAATATTAGAGAAAAGGTGAAATCTGGACATTCTATTAATAAAATGGTGAGTGAGAGTATTGAAAATTTTATTATTTCTCGAGGTATTTATTCTTAAATCACGCTTTTTTTAACCTATATTTAACACTATATAACTATTATTTTTAATAGTATTGTCACCCCAAATATTTTATTATGGAAAAAAGTAATGTAGATATTAAAGCACTAAATGAAAAAATTCAAAAGGAAAGTGCATTTATTGATTTATTAAATCTTGAAGTCAATAAAGTCATTGTTGGTCAAAAGTATATGATCAATAGATTATTAATTGGACTGTTAGGTAAAGGGCATATTTTATTAGAGGGAGTGCCTGGATTAGCTAAAACTTTAGCGATTAACACTTTAAGTCAAGCTGTAAAAGGCTCCTTTAGTAGAATCCAGTTTACACCTGACTTATTGCCAGCGGATGTTATTGGAACGATGATTTATAACATGAAAGAGAATGATTTTTCTATCAAGAAAGGGCCAATCTTTGCAAANTTTGTTTTAGCTGATGAAATAAATAGAGCACCTGCTAAAGTTCAATCTGCGTTACTTGAATCTATGCAAGAAAAACAAGTAACAATAGGAGATAAAACATTCAAACTTCAATTGCCCTTTCTTGTTATGGCAACTCAGAATCCAATTGAACAAGAAGGTACATATCCATTACCAGAAGCTCAAATGGATAGATTTATGTTAAAATGTGTTATTAGTTATCCTGAATTTGATGACGAACAACAAATCATAAGATCAAATATTAATGAATCTTTTGAAAAAGTTAAAGCTGTTGTTTCTACCAAAGAAATTCTTTCTGCTCAAGAAGCTGTTAAAGAAGTTTATATGGATGACAAAATTGAAAAATACATTCTAAAATTAATTTTTGCTACTAGATTCCCNGAAGATAATGGTTTAAGTGATTTAAAACCCATTATTGGATTTGGTTCATCCCCGAGAGGGAGTATAAACTTAGCAAAAGCAGCAAAATGTAATGCCTTTATTAATAGGAGAGGATATGTTATTCCTGATGATGTTCGTGAAGTAATTTATGATGTCTTAAGGCATAGAATTGGGCTTACTTATGAAGCTGAAGCTGAGAATATTACAACTCAAGATGTTATTTCAAAAATTGTAAACTCTGTTGATGTCCCTTAATAAATTCAAGTGGAAACTAAAGAATTATTAAAAAAAGTTCGAAAAGTCGAGATAAAGACAAAAAGGCTTTCAAATAATATTTTTGGAGGAGAGTATCATAGTACTTTTAAGGGAAGAGGAATGACTTTTAGCGAAGTTAGAGGTTATGAATTTGGTGATGATGTTAGAAGTATTGATTGGAATGTAACAGCAAGATACAACGCCCCCTTCGTTAAAGTGTTTGAAGAAGAAAGAGAATTAACATTAATGTTAATGGTTGATATAAGTGGCTCAAAGTTTTTTGGAACAGATAATGATCTAAAAAAAAATATAGCAACTGAAATTTCTGCTACTCTTGCTTTTTCTGCAATTCAAAATAACGATAAAGTAGGGTTAATACTTTTTACNGATAATGTTGAGATGTACATACCTCCTGCAAAAGGAAGAACCCACATTTTGAGAATTATAAGAGAGTTGATTGAATTCAAGCCAAAGAGTAAAAGAACAGATATCTCAGCAGCATTGGAGTTTTTTTCAAACGTAACTTCAAAAAAATCAATCGCATTTCTATTATCTGATTTTATATCTAAAGATTATCAAAAGGCTCTTTCAATTGCCAGTAAAAAACATGATTTAACTGGAATAAGAATTTATGACAAATTTGAAGAAGAAATGCCAAATCTTGGATTGATTCCAATGATTGATCAAGAAACTGATAAAGTTGAATTTATTGATACTGGGTCAAAAGATGTTAGAAAGAATTTTAAAATAAATTCTCTTAAAATGAGAGATGAATTTGAAAGTACTTTCAAAAGGAATGGTTCAGGAACAATCAATTGCAGAACAGATCAAAGCTATGTTAAATTACTGTTAGGATATTTTAAAAATCGTGGGTAAACTATCGCTATCAATATTAATTCAGCTCTTTTTTGCATTTAATTTCCTTTTTGCACAAGATACTTCAACAAGAGTCACTACTAAAATTGATACAACAACTATTAAAGTTGGTGAGCAAGTAAATCTGGAAATTAAGATTGAATCCACCGACTTAAGTAATATTGTTTTCCCAGAAGAATTTAATTTTTCACCAGTTGTCATCGCTGAACAATTCCCCTTAGACACTATAGCTTTTCAAAGAAATAAATCAATTTCAAAAAAATTCAAACTGACTTTATTTGATGAAGGGTCATATTTTATTAAACCTCAAGGGATAAGAGTTGGTAGTAAAATATTTTACTCTGATTCTATTCCTTTAGATGTTCTTACTATTAAAGTAGATACTGTTTCTAAGAAGTTTTTTGATATAAAAGAAATTAACCAAACTAAAGAGCAAAAAAAACCATTTCTAACTTATGTTTATGCTCTTTTTTGTATTCTGCTTTCATGTGCCTTAATATATTTCCTTTATAAAAAACTAATTGTTGCCGAAGTTGTAATTGAAGAATATAAAACTCCTTTTCAAATTGCAGTAAATTCTTTAAAGAAACTTGATGAACAAAATATTTCTAATCAATTAGAGGTTAAACAGTATTACTCTGAAATGACTGATATTATTAAGTTGTATTTTGAAAAAGATATAGAAATAAGTGCTTTTGAAAGTACAACCAATCAATTGGTCGATAAGTTAAATCTATTAAAGAAATCTAAAAAGCTTAAAATCAGTCAAGAAACAATTGAGAATTTTACTAGTGTTCTATCTAATGCAGATTTAGCAAAATTTGCCAAATATAATCCTGATAAAAAGTTAATAATTGATGATAAAAAACTATTAGAATCTGTTCTAGTTGAAACCAAAAAAGCAATCCCTAATGATATAGAGAAAGAACTTGAAGAAAGAAAGCAACGTGAAAGAAAAATCGAATTCATTAAAAATAGTAGACGAAAAAAGTTTTATATAATTACATCAATTATAGCTATAAGTTCACTTTTTATTTCGATTTTTATTATCATTCCAGAAAAATTTAGCTCCATTTTTATTTTTAATAAGAACAAAAAAATATTAAAAAGTGACTGGGTAAATAGTACATATACTCAATTTAATTTATCATTAGAATCTCCAGATGCGCTAATAAGATCTAAAGACTCTTTGAATTATTCATTGAACTATATTTCTGAAAATCAAGATTTAGTTCTTGAACTTTCAGTTGATAATTTTGATGAAAATTCAGATCTAGTGAATATAATGTTAGATGAATTTAGAACTTTAGGATATTCAAATATTATTACAAAAGAGGAAGAATTTTCAACCTCAAGTGATAAGAAGGGAGTTAAAGTTTTTGGATCATTTAATTCCAATGATACTGGCGATAGATTAAATTATAGCACAATATTTTTTGCTACAGATAAAAGCACAATAACCATTCAATTTATTTTTGAAGAAGGAGACGAAAATTTGGATGAAATTGTTAGAAGAATAGAAAATTCAATTGACTTTGTAAATGGATAATATAGTTTTTAAAAATCCTGAGTTTCTTTGGTTATTACTATTAATACCGGTAATCATATTTTTTATGTATTACTTCAGGTTCAAGAAAGTTAGTAACCTGAAAATATCATCATTTGATAATTTTAAAACCAAATCTTTCAAGTCTAAACTATACCCTTTACTGAACACATTAAGAATTATTTCTATTGCTCTTGTAATCATTGCACTTTCTAGGCCACAAGAAATTAGTAATTCAAGTAGAACAAAAACTAGTAGTGGTATTGATATTGTAATTGCTGTAGATATTTCTTCAAGTATGTTAGCTCAGGACTTAAAACCTAATAGATTAGAAGCATTAAAATCTGTTGCATCTGAGTTTATTAATGATAGAATTAATGACAGGATTGGTTTAGTTATTTATGCAGGAGAGAGCTACACAAAAACACCAGTTACTTCCGACAAAGAAGTTGTAATTAATTCTCTGACTGAAATTTCATTTGATGGAATAATTGATGATGGAACTGCTATTGGAATGGGGTTAGCTACCTCAGTAAATAGATTAAAAGATAGTAAAGCTAAGAGTAAAGTGATAATTCTTTTGACGGATGGAGTTAATAATTCTGGATTTATAGATCCGTCAACAGCTGCAGATTTAGCTTCTACATATGGAATTAAAACCTATACAATTGGTTTAGGTACAAATGGTAATGCCAGAGCCCCGGTTGCTTTGAATCCAAATGGTTCTTTTAGATTTGGAATTACTAAAGTAGAAATTGATGAGGACTTGTTAAATGAGGTTGCAGATAAGACAGGTGGAAAATATTTTAGAGCTACTGACAATAGAAAGCTGGAAGAGATTTATGAGGAGATAAATAAGTTAGAAAAAACAGAAGTTGAAGAAATTAAATATTCGGATGTTGATGAAAAGTATAGGCCATTTGCTTTACTAGCATTTGCTCTTATTTCTCTTGAACTTTTTTTAAAATATGTATTTTTTAGAAGTGTAATTTAATGTATCAATTAGACGAAATATCATTTATTTATTTAGGGTTGATTATCCCANTTCTTTTTTTAGTTTTTTTAATATTCAGAAGATGGCAAAAAAAATCCATTAGAAAATATTTTGATATAAATACAATTAAATTTCTAAGTCCAGAAATTTCAAATTCAAAACCATTACTCAAGTTTATTATAATTTCCATTGCTTTACTCATGCTCGTAATATCATTGGTAAACCCAAAAATTGGAACAGAACTTAAGACAGTAAAAAGAGAAGGAGTTGATATTGTATTCGCCATTGATGTTTCAAAGAGTATGTTGGCTGAAGATATCGCCCCTAACAGAATTATTAAATCTAAAAGAATTGTTTCAGAGTTATTTAATAATCTTGGATCTGACAGGGTTGGAATAATCGCTTATGCATCTACAGCAATTCCTGTTTTACCAATTACAACGGACTTTTCATCTGCTAGAATGTTTTTAGAAAGTTTAAACACAGACATGTTATCATCGCAGGGAACTTCTATAGCTGAAGCTATTAATCTTTCTAAAAATTATTTTAATGACGAAAATCAAACAAACAGAGTTTTGTGTGTTATTTCAGATGGTGAAGATCATGAGATTCAAAATAATAATTTAAGTGATATTGCTAGAGAATCTGGAATTACAATTATAAGTATTGGAGTTGGTTCACCCAATGGAGCTCCAATTCCAATTAAAGAAAATGATATTGTTAAATCATATAAGAAAGATGATAAAGGTGAAGTTGTAATAACTAAGCTTAATGAAAATATATTAAAAGATATGGCTATACAAACTGGTGGAATTTATTTTAAAGGAGATAATACAAGTTCAGTTGTAAGTAGCATTGTAGAAGAGTTGAAGGAAATGGATAAACAAGAGTTTGAATCAAAGCAATTTGTTTCATTTAAAGACCAGTTTCAGTGGTTTTTATTTGTGGGGCTATTTTTGATTATTCTTGATGTAGTAGTTTTTGAAAGAAAAACATATTGGTTAGATAAGTTAAATTTGTTTAATGAAAATGAAAAAGTATAAGTTATTATTTGCAGTACTTTCTTTTGGGCTGATGAGNGCACAAAATAATATTGAAAAAAAATCAAATAACCTTGTGTTTGATGGGAATATTGAATTCGAAAAAAAAGATTTAGAACTGGCTGAATATAAATTCAGAAAAGCAAAGGCAATTGATTCATTCAACTATAATGCACCATACAACTTAGGTAATTCACTTTATAAAAATAAATTAAGCGTAGATGCTGAGCTCATGTATAAGAAAGCTCTAAGGATTGATGCATCTAAAGAAAATAAGCACAAAGGGTTTCATAATCTTGGAAATACTTACATGCAAAAAGAAGATTATCAAAATGCTGTAAATGCATTTAGAAGTGCATTGTTGAATAACCCAGATGATGAAGAAACTAGATATAATTATGTTTTAGCAAAAGAGTTGTTAAAAAAACAGAATCAAAATAAGGATAATAANAAAGACCAAAAGGATCAAAAAGATAAAAACCAGGATCAAAAAGATAAAAACCAGGATCAAAAAGAAAATGAAGGAGAAAATGATAAAAAGGANAAGGATCAAAAAAACAAGGATGGCGATAAAAATCCGCAGGAACCTAAGAAAAATCAAATTTCTCCTCAACAGCTAAAAAATTTATTAGAAGCAATGAACAAGGAAGAGAAAAAAGTTCAAGATAAAGTGAATAAGAAAAAGTTTAAAGGAAATCCAAAATCAAATAAAAAGGACTGGTAAGAAAATGAGATTATTTGTATACATATCATTTTTGTTTTTTTTAAATATTAGTTTCTCCCAAGTTAAATTTGAAGCTGAAGTAAGTAAGGCTAAACTTGGACTAAATGAAAATTTGAGAGTAGATTTCAAAATGAATAAAGATGGAGATAACTTTAGCCCTCCCTCTTTTAATGGATTTAGAGTTGTTGGTGGACCAAATCAATCAGTGAGTAACAGCTGGATAAATGGCGTTAGAACTTTTTCAAAAACCTACTCTTATTTTTTAACACCAGAAAAAAAAGGGAATTATACCATAGGTCAAGCTTCAATTGAAATTGATGGAGATATTTATAAAACATTACCTGTAAAAGTTCAAGTTACTGAAGCTGTTGAATCTTCATTATCACCAGGAAGTCCTTCATCGGTTGTTGATGATGACATTGAGCTAAGTATTGAAATTTCAAAATCAAATCCGTATTTAAATGAACCAATTTCTGTTGAATTTAAATTATTATTTAATCCAAAAATTAACGTCACCAATCTTGGCGAAATTGATAATCCTGAATTCAAAAATTTTTGGTCGCAAAATATAAAGATACCGAGATTAGAAATTAAAAGCACATCATATAAAGGTCAGAGATACAATTATGTAACTTGGAAAAAAGCATTATTATTTCCACAAAAAGCAGGGGATTTAGAGATCTTGCCATTAACCCTTGATGTTACAATTGATGTACCTACTAATCGTAGAGATTTTTTTGGTAACACAATTTATACTCAAACCTCAAAAAAGGTTGCCTCTAGAAAAAGAGTTATTAAGGTCAAAAATTTTCCTGAAAATGGGAAACCTGAAAGCTTTAATGGTGCTGTTGGTAATTTTGATATTTCATTAAATTCTTCTAAATCTCAATTGAAGGCTACAGAATCATTTCAACTAGAGTTTAAGGTGAATGGTAATGGAAATTTAAAGCTGTTCTCACTGCCTGAAATTATAGTACCATCTTCTCTTGAAAAATATACTCCTGAATTTAAGGAGAAAATAAATACTAGTCTTAGCGGTATGAATGGTGAAATTTCCAATGTTTACACAATTGTACCTCAATATCAAGGTAAATATCCCATTCCNCCAGTTGAGTTTTCATTTTTTAATCCTAAGACAGAACAATATGTAACGCTTTACTCAAATGAAAGTATCGTAGATGTNTTAGATGGGCCCACAAGNCTTTCGGAGNCTAATGTNCAAGCTANTAATCCTGTAAGTAACTCTATAACTAGTAGCGATCAATTTAATTTTATTAAATTAAGTTCCGACTTTATTCAAATTGATAGAAAGAATATAATTGATTCTAAAAAAATATTATTTACATTATTTCTAATCCCAATAATAATTTTAGTCCTTGCAATAATTTATTTCAATCTACGAAATAAGAAGGTTTCTGAAAATACTTTAAAATCTAGAGATGCCGATCTTCTTGCTAGACAATACTTAAATAATGCAAAGATTGATATGAACAATAAAGATTCTTTTTACGCATCATTGGAAAGTGCGTTGTTTAATTTTATTAAGTCTAAATATTTAATTGAAAGAGAGGATTTTTCAAAAGATAGGTTAAAGAGTATTTTGGAAAAAGATAAAATTTCAGATAATATAATTGAAGATTTAATCGATATAATTAATAGTTGTGAGCTTGCAAGATATACTCCAACTACACCTGAAGGTATGGACCAGGATTATGAAAAGGCAGTTAAAGTGATTTCTAATTTTGATAAGAGATAATATGTATAAATTTTTATTTTTTTCTTTAATAATTTTAAATCAAAACTTAACAACTTTGTTTGATGAGGGGAACTCATTTTATAATAATGGTAATTATGAGCAAGCCATTGAAAAGTATTCATCAATAATCAAATCAGGCTTTGAATCTTCAGAATTGTATTATAATTTAGGCAACTCCTATTATAAAATAAATGACATAGCAAATTCTATTTTTTACTTTGAAAAATCATTACTATTAGACCCCAATAATTTAGAATCAAAAAACAATCTTTCTTTTGCTAACAACATGACTATTGACAGGATTGAAACGGTTCCTGTTAATCAAATAGCAAAGCTCATATCTAACTTATCCACTTTGTTTAAATACCAGCAATGGTTTTATGTTGCTTTATTCATTGAACTTATCTCAGTAGTGTTTTTTATTCTGTATTTATTTAATAAAAACCCCGATACTAAAAGAAAATACTTCTCAATTTCTATTAGCTTTTTTATTCTCTTTTCTGTAGTATTAGCTATATCATTTAATTCAAAATCAATTTCAGATAAAAATAATCCTGCTATAATTTTTGAAAACAGAATCGCATTTAAAACTGAACCTAATGAAAGATCAGAGCAGATTTTCGAGTTGAATAAAGGAACTAAAGTCAATATAATTGAGGAGGTTAACGAATGGAGTCTGGTAGAGCTTTCTAATGGTAGTAAAGGGTGGATCTTAAAATCTTCCTTTCAGTCTCTTAAATAAACATCATTTCATTTTCAAATAGAAACAAGAGAGTTTCACTTAACATCTCCAATAAATTAAAACTCACTGAAGTTTCTAGATTCAGAAAATCAAATACTTTTACTGAAAAAAGAGTGTCTAGATAATTAATTAATAAAACTAATATTGAAAGGATTATAATAAATTTTAAAGACCTAAAAATTCCACCAAATACTCTATTAAACAATCCTAATGAAGCAAGTTTTACCAGTTTAGTCAATGATTTTCCAATCAAGCTGAAAATTATCGCGATAGAAATAAATAAAATAAAAAAGCTTAAAATATTGACTATTCTAATATCAATTTCTATAAAAGATAATATGACTTTTGAGCATCTTTCAGAAAAATAACTAGCACCCATTAGCCCNATAAAAAAGCCTAAAAAAGAAGCTAATTCATTAAAAAATCCTTTAAAAAATCCTCTTACAAATGCGATTGCTAATACGGAAAAAATTATTATATCAAAATAATTCAATATGAAACTTTAAGTTTGTAATGTCTGATAAAAATAGAATGAATAAGAATCAAAAAAAAATAAAAAGATGGGATAATTTAATTGATAAATTAAGTAAAAGCTTTAATGAAGGTGAAATTATAGATTTAGAAGGTGTTATTTATTTAATTGGAATTCAAGAACTTGGAAAATTTGATAAAAAATTTAAAAAGGATGAAAAAGTTAATTTAATGCACATTGCAATTTGTAAACTTNTAGAGCCTTACGGATATTATAAATTCGAATTTGTTGATGAAGNTGGTTGGCCTCATTANAGTTTAAATTCAAAGCTTCCTAAGTTAAAACCTGGAGAACAATCCATTTTAATGAAAGAATCTATCATAAGCTATTTTTTAAAAAAAGGTTTTATTAATTAACTTTACACCATAATTCTANCAATGGATATTGAAAAGATTAAAAATGATATTGTTGACTTTAAAATAACAGACAATATTTCTCTGGAAAAATTTAGGTTATCATTCCTTTCAAAAAAAGGAATTATCCCATCTCTTTTTTCTGAACTTAGAAATGTTNCAAAAGAACAAAAAAAAGAAGCTGGTCAAAAAATTAATGATTTAAAAAAGTTAGCTACAGAAATATTTGAAAAAGGCAAATTAGATTTCAGTAAAGCGGAAGAAAAATCAGTGATTGATGATTTTACTAAACCTTCAAATATTTTAAGATTAGGTTCAAGACATCCAATCTCAATTGTAAAAAATAAAATAATTGATATTTTCCTAAAAATTGGTTTTGATATTTCTGAAGGACCAGAAATTGAGGATGATTGGCATAACTTTACAGCTTTAAATCTTCCAGAATATCATCCTGCAAGAGATATGCAGGACACTTTCTACCTTAGTAAAGATCCTGATTGGTTATTAAGAACTCATACGTCATCTGTGCAGATAAGACATATGGAAAATAATAAACCTCCAATCAGAACGATATCACCTGGAAGAGTTTACAGAAATGAAGACATCTCTGCAAGATCTCATTGTTTTTTTCATCAAATTGAAGGTTTGTATATCGATAAAAATGTTTCATTTGTTGACCTTAAACAAACTTTACTTTATTTCACNAAAGAACTATTTGGAAAAAATAAAATAAGATTAAGACCTTCATATTTTCCATTTACTGAGCCTAGTGCTGAGCTAGATATTTATTGGGGATTAGAAACAGAAACTGATTACAGAATAACTAAAGGTACTGGATGGTTAGAAATATTAGGATGTGGAATGGTTGATCCTAATGTCTTAAAGAATTGTAATATTGATCCAAACGAATATTCTGGATATGCATTCGGTCTTGGTCTTGAAAGAATTACAATGCTTTTATATCAAATTGATGATATAAGAACATTATACGAAAATGATGTAAGATTTTTAAGTCAGTTTAGCAAATCAATATAACTTATCAGCTAGATCCTTTATTGTTTTTTTTGGATTAGCAAGTTCATAAAGAATACTGTGAGTTGCATTAATATATGTGCATTCAATATTTAGCTTTTTTGCTATTTCATAAGCGTTTTTAGCAGCATAATATCCTTCAACAACCATTGACATTTCAGACATAGCAGATTTTACGGAATAACCTTTGCCTAACATATTTCCGAATGTTCTATTTCTACTAAAAGTTGAGTAAGTGGTAACTAATAAATCTCCAAAGTATGCAGAATGATTTAGATCTCTATTTTTATCCTTTTTAATTGTAGTTATGAAAAGTCTAAGTTCCTTAGCACAATGACTGATTAGTACACTTAGAAAATTATCACCATATCCTAAACCATGACATACACCAACAAGAAGCGAATAAACATTCTTAATGGTTGCAGAATATTCAATCCCAATTAAATCATTAGAAAAAGAAGTTTTAATATAATTTGTTGATAGTTTTTCAGAGATAAATTTNCCCAAATTCTTTGTATTTGTTCCAACAGTTAAGTATGAAAGCTTTTCTTGGGCTACTTCTTCAGCATGACATGGTCCACTGATTATTCCGATATTTTCATAAGGGACTTTAAATTCTTTATTGAAATGTTCAGAAATAACTAATTGTGTAATTGGTATTACACCTTTTGATGCAGAGATAATGTACTTCCCCTTTAATTTATCTTTATGCTCTTTAAAAGTTTTGTGTATGAATGGACTTGGAGTTGCAATAACAAGTAGATCTGAGTTGTCTATGATTTCTTCAATCTTTGAATACATTGTAATTTTTTTTATATCAAGCTGAACATGTCTTAAATATTTTGTGTTTCTATTTTTAAGTTGAATATTCTCAATAAGCTCAGAATCGCGAATAAACCAATTTAGTTTTTCAGTGTTTTCAAGAAAAATTTTCACGAGTGCTGTTCCCCAGCTTCCCCCTCCAATAACAGCGATATCATTTAATTTATTCACTTTAACAATTCTTTAATATTTGGAAAAACAAATTTAAACTAAATTTATTATGTTAGTTTTTCAAAGTTTGTTTAAGAACACCCTCCCTAGGGTGTTTTTTTTTAAAATGACAGTAAAATTAAGATTAAACTAATCTCATAAAAAAAGAAAATTCTAAAGTGTTTCTTTCTTATATCACTTTCTTTATTATGCATATGCCACCCAACGATTGCTGAAATGAATGCAATAATTGTATAAGTTAATTCTATTGAAAGAGCTTTCTCTCCTATAAGAATTAAGGCTAAATAGGATGAAATTTTAAAAAATAAAAAAATCAAACCAAATACTGACATTCTGAAATCTGTAATAGAATATTCTTTACCCTTAATAAACTTGTAAAGAGATGCTAATGTTATATACGATAGAATTGCTATTGATGCTATTTTTAAAAAATCATTAGAGTAGAGAAGATACATATTCATTAGAAAGAGGCCGAAATTAATTGTTTAGTGTATTTCTTAGCGTTGTTTATCACCTTTTCTGTTTCCCTGTAATCTAATATTACCCCATTTCTTAATACAACAATTCTATCAGCAATTGATTGAACAAGCGAAATATCATGAGAAATAAAAATTAAACTTAGTGACATTTTTTCCTTAATCTTAAGTAAAAGCTCAAGAATTAATTTTTGAACATTTTTATCTAGAGCTGAAACACATTCATCACAAATCAGAACTTTTGGTGATATAGAAATAGCCCTTGCAATAACAACTCTTTGCCTCTCGCCCCCAGAAAGCTCGGACGGAAGTTTGTTATGAAGCTTTGAATTTAAATTTACACTTTCAAGAATAGAAGTTGCTCGTTCTTTTAAATCTTTATTAGCTGCTATTTTATGAAATTTAAGTACTTCAACAATTTGATTTATTACTTTTATCGAGGGATCAAGAGAAGCATAAGGATCTTGAAAAATGACTTGAATTTTTTTACTTAGATCAGTCCTGTTAAAGTCTTTAATATTGTCTGTATTAAAATAAATATTACCTGTATAANTTCTATAAATATTCAAAATACATCTAGCTATAGATGTNTTTCCNGANCCAGATTCTCCAATAATACCTAAGACCTCATTTCTTTTAAGATTGAAGTTNATTTCACTNAGAATTTTAAAATNATTAATCTCNAGATTTANTTTTTCAATTNTNAGAAGGTTTTTAGTNGAAGNNTNATTTTNNGATTTATTAACNATTGGTTTNAANTTAAGNTCAATTAGATTTTTAGTATAGTTNNTTTTTGGNGACTTAAANACATCGNTTGTATTNCCTTTTTCAACTAATTTTCCATTCTTTAAAAAAACAACCTCATCACATATTTTNTGAATTAATTTCANGTTATGAGAAATAAAAATCATACTTAATTCAAATTCTTTTTTTAGATCTAAAAGAAGCTCAATTATTTCTTTTTTTATAAGTGCNTCAAGCGAGGATGTTGCCTCATCACANATTATNATTTTNGAGTTTTTTNCAATCATCATTGCAATCAT
Source organism: Flavobacteriaceae bacterium (assembly GCA_002703065.1). Lineage (GTDB taxonomy): Bacteria > Bacteroidota > Bacteroidia > Flavobacteriales > Flavobacteriaceae > Eutrophosalina. The sequence continues at coordinate 61,775 of PAEO01000009.1, forward strand.
AATNCTTTGTTTTTGTCCTCCACTAAGTTCGTGGGGATATCTATTAAGTATTTCCTTTGGGTTAGAAAATTTNACTTTTTTAAGAATTTCACTCAAAAANTCTTTNGAGGATTTTTGATTNANAACTTCTAACATTTGATCACCGCACTTCATNCTGGGGTTTAGATNGCTAGAGGGATCTTGAAAAATTATTCCAATTTCCTTTTTAAGAAAANCTCTAAATTGATTTGAATCATAGCTTNTTATATTGTCNNCATNATATATAATATNTCCAATTTGCTTNAAGCCTTTATATTTTAANATATTNAATATNGANAGTGCNGTTAAAGATTTACCGCTACCAGATTCTCCNATNATNCCAAGAATTGAATATNTTTTTANANTNAANCTAATGTTTTGTAAAAGTNNATTNTNATTTGAAAAAACACTTANATTNTTAACCTCNAGAATTGGTGCTAACTTTTTCTTCATTTTAGTTTTTTATATATCTCATTCCNGNAACNNCTNTNTTNANCTTTACATNTACTTTNACTGNTNNATTNTTNTNATTTATAAACTTNATNATTTCANCAGAAGAAACATAAACAGTTNCTTTACCTTTNGGTNCNAACCCAAATCCTTGANTATACTCNCCATTTTGTTTTTTTTNANCTCTTATTTTTANTTCATAATTTGATGTATTNACNAATTCAGCTGAATAATTTTTTGAATTACTTTCTCCTAAAATNAAAGNTTCATTTGCTGGAATTNTTAATCCTGATTTAAATGANGAACAACTTGNAATTATTANAGCAAATAAGAATAGNAGTTTTTTCATTTTTNATAAATATTTCTTAAAATATTTAATGATTCAGTAATGTAAAGATTAAAATCACTTGAGCTATTGTTAAAGTCATCACCTTTACTTTTTTTTCTTCCTAATCTGACTATAATCAAATTCTCACTAGGAATAACAATAACATATTGACCTTGATGTCCTCTAAGTGAAAAAAAGTTAATATTATTTTTTTCTCCCATCCAAAGTCCATATCCATATATTGGTTTTGATTTAAATTTTGGCTTTAATGATAGAGCTATTGATGCACTGTCAATCAATTTTTTGTTATTAATTTCCCCGAAATTTTTATAAATTAATCCGACTTTAGCAAAATCTCTAGCGTTTGAGCTTAAACAACAATATGCTTTAACCATATTTTTTTCCTTGCTGTCAATCATCCATAAAGCATCGTTTTTAGCTCCCATGGGATTCCAAAGCCATTTAAATGTAAGATTTTGAATTGTTGATTTATTTGCCTTTTCAATAGCCATTGCCAGTAATTGAGTATCACCACTTAAATATTCAAATTTTTTTCCTGAACTACCACTAAATTTGGAATTCATCATTAGCCTAGTGAGATCTTTAGTAACATAAGCCTGAGCAGTAATACCCATTAAATCCTTGTAATTTTCTTCCCATATGAGTCCTGATGACATAGTTGATAAATCACCAAGAGTTACATTGCTTCCATTGAAAACAGGATAGTAATCTGTTAGCTTTGAATTTAAACTCGGAATGGTCCCTTCTTCAATACTTTTAAATAGCAAAAAAGATATGACAGTTTTTGACATTGAAAATGAATTGGTTAGTGAGTTTTGATTATATCCTAGAAAATAATCTTCTTTAATTATGGAGTCATTTTTTATAATTAAAAAGGCAACAGTTTGGTTCTTACTATGAATTGAGTCTAAGGTTTTTGAACTTCCAATTTCATTATATAATTTATGTTTAGGCCAATTGAACGTGTTATCACTTTTGTTTATTGTTGCATTTTCAAAAAACTTATAATCATCAATTGAAGCCTTGGTACTCATAGATTTGGTTACCAAAGAAATCATGCTTTTAAAATCATCAAGATGTTGAAATTTAGAGTTTATTGTGATAATAAAAATTATGAGAACAAAAGTCAATATAAGTATAGTAAATCGCTTACTTTTTTCCATATCTAATATTATTAAATATAATATTTAATTCTTATTGACTAATTTAGTTTAATTCATCCATGAAAAAACCTTTCTTTTATTTAAGAACTAGAATCTTTTTGGTGATGATTCTTCTTGTTTTTATTTCTTTTTTATTAATAGGTGTGTCAACAAACTTTCAAATTTTAGAAAGTTCAAATTACTATCACGAGCTGAGGTTAGAGAGAAAAGAAGCCCAACTACAAAAAGCCATTGCTTTTCAGCTAGAAGAGTCAAAAATGAATGATGATCAAAGTGTTTTTAAAAATGAATTGAATAAAATAGCAATGATCCAAAATATTTCCTTTAATATTTACAACTTGGATGGAAGTATTATACATGTAATCTCTAATGTTAGAGAAAATGAAGATGAAAGTAATTACCAGTTTCCAAGTATCGAAAGGATTGATAGCCCAATATTGAATAAAATTAAATCCTCTGAAAAGCTTAAGTATGTTGATATAATAAAAGCAGATGATCTTAATTTTAGACAATCCTATTCTTATATTTTTGATTATAATAATAATCCTATTTGGATTTTAAATCTCCCATACTTTGATGACGATAACTTAAATGCTTATGAAATTAGGTCTTTTATTTTCAATATAATTCAAGTTTATTTACTGCTATTCGTAATAGCTATTATCATTTCTTATTTTATTTCAATTTATATTACAAGCCCTGTGTCTCAAATTGCATATATGATGAAAAGATTAACAATTGATAAGTCTAATAAAAAAATTGATCTTGATGTGAATAGCAAAGAAATGCATGCTCTTGTACAGTCTTATAATGAAATGGTTGATCAGATTGACAACAACGTTAAAGAACTTGCAAAGAATCAAAGAGAATTAGCATGGAGAGAAATGGCTAAGCAGGTTGCACATGAAATAAAAAACCCATTGACTCCTATGAAGCTAAGTGTTCAAAATTTTAAATTAAAATTTGATCCAAATGATCCAAGCATCAATTCTAAACTAGAGGATTTTAGTAAAACTCTAGTTCAACAAATTGATGTACTAAGTTCAATTGCAACAGCTTTTTCAAGTTTTGCTGAATTCCCTGATCAGAAAAATGAATTTATAGACTTTGCTGAAGAAATTCAATTTTGCTTGGAAATATTTAAAGATCATGATATAAAATTTATTAAGCCAAAAGAGAAAATTCAAGGCGATTATGACAAATCAAACCTTGTTAGAATAGTAACAAACCTTGTTAAAAATTCTATTCAAGCAACTTCTGAATTAGACAATCCAAATATCGAAATAGAATTAAAAAAGATTAGTAACAATGTAGAATTAAAAATTAGTGATAATGGATCTGGAATACCAACTTCACTTAAAGAAAAGATTTTTGAACCAAACTTTACAACCAAAAATAAAGGAACTGGTCTTGGCCTTAGTATTATAAAAAAATTAATTGATAGCTATAACGGAAAAATTAGCTTTACTTCAAAATCTGGAAAAACTGTATTTATAATTATAATTCCAATCTCTTAACAATATTCATCATATGCCTGAGTTAAATTTTCGGCAATGATCTCAGAATCTCTCCCTTCAATATGATGTCTTTCTAGCATATGAACCAATTTCCCGTTTTTGAAAAGTGCTATACTTGGTGATGATGGTGGGAAGGGAAACATTAATTGTCTTGCAGCATTTGTAGCTTCAGTATCAACACCAGCAAAAACAGTGTAGAGATTTTTGGGTATTGAACTATTTTTTAATGATTTTAAAACGCCAGGTCTTGCGTTAGCAGCCGCACAACCGCAAACTGAATTAACAACAATTAGTGATGTCTTTTTTTGAATTAAATCTTTGATGTTATCATTATTTTTAAGCTCAGTAAAACCATTGTTAGTTAGTTCTTGTTTCATCGGTAATACAATGTGATCTGGATACATAAGTTTTTTTTTCAAATATACTAAAGAACTATTAAAATCACTTCGTATTTTTAACCTTATGTATAAATGGATTTTAGCTGCTATTGGATTTTTTATATATCGTTTTCCAGGATTAATTATAGGCATGTTTGTTGGTTCAATGATAGACAATGGCGGTATAAAAAGAGTTAATTCTAAAGTGATAGAAGAATTTGAACTTAATTTACTATCACTTGCTTCAATATTAATAAAATCAGACGGTAAAGTTTCAGAGTCAGAATTACAATTTGTGAGAAATTATTTTATTTCTCTTCATGGTTATAAGAAAGCCAAAAGATTATTTAAACAATTTAACACTGAGGTAAATAAGAAACGAATCTCAGCTGAAAAAATCTGTAATTTTTATAAGTACAGAACAACTTATGAAACCAGGCTACAAATAATAAACTTGCTATTTAATATTGCAAAATCAGACGGATCAATCTCAAATTTAGAAATAAAAAAGCTTAGTGATTTTTCAAGATTAATGAATATTTCTAGTAGAGATTTTGAAAGTATTAAAGCAATGTTTATAAAATCATCTGAATCTCATTATAAAATATTAGAGATTGAAAAAAATTGTTCAAACGAAGATCTAAAAAAAGCCTATAGAGAATTAGCAAAAAAACATCATCCAGATAAAGTACAACATATGGGAGGTGCATATATTAATGCTGCGAAAGAAAAATTTGCTAAAATTCAAGATGCTTACGAAAAAATAAAAAAAGAGAGAGGGATTTAAATTATGGAACAATTAATATTTTATTTAAAACTAGGATTCATGCATATCCTTGATATTAATGCATATGATCATTTTCTTTTTATAGTTTCAATCACAACTCCATTTTCATTCAGAAACTTTAAAAGGTTGTTTTGGATAATAACTTTTTTTACAATTGGTCATTCAACGTCCATTATATTATCGACTTTCAAGATTTTTAATCCAGACATGACAGTTATTGAAATTTTAATTCCAATTACAATAATAGCATCAGCAATCTCAAATATTTTCATCACTAAAAATCTAGATAAAGTTGATTTTTCAATATTATTCATTTCAACATTTTTTGGAATAATTCACGGCTTTGGTTTTGCAAATTATTTTAATCAGATAACATTCAATGATTCATTTGATTATGTAGGTCTAGTTGGATTTTCTATAGGAGTTGAATTGGCACAACTTATTACAGTGCTAATATTACTTATGCTTATTAGTTTCTTCAATTCATTTATAAAAAGAAATTATAGAATTTATATAACATTGTCCTCGTTCATTGTTTGTATCTTAACAGCTATCTTATACATTTAATGAAAGAAAAAAAGCAAGAAAGATATGATAAAGCATATTTGAGAATGGCTCTTGAATGGGGAAAGCTTTCGCATTGTAAAAGAAAACAAGTTGGAGCTTTGATTGTCAAAGATAGAATGATTATTTCAGACGGATTTAATGGAACTCCAACTGGATTTGAGAATCCTTGTGAAGATGAGCATAATTACACAAAATGGTATGTATTACATGCAGAGGCGAACGCTATTTTAAAAGTAGCTTCATCTACCCAGTCTTGTAAAGGAAGTACTTTGTATCTTACTTTATCTCCATGTCGAGAATGCAGCAAACTTATTCATCAAGCTGGAATAATTAGAGTGGTATATATAAAAAAATATAAAGATACAACTGGTCTTGATTTTCTAAAAAATGCTGGAGTAGTTATAGAACAAATTAGTCTTTAATTTTTTTGCTAATCTTTTCAGAAATCATTGAAATTAAAATGAGCACTAAAGCACATAATGAAGCAAGTACTCCTATCAAAGAAATTTTATTATCGTTTTCTGAAAAATCAAGATCAAAATTGTAATTTAAAAGATTAATAACAATTACAATTATGCACAGTAAAAAGCCAATTTTTTTTAACATAATAGAAAGACAAATTTAATAATTGAAAATGATAATTATTGATAATACATTAATTTCTGATGATATTTTAAATAAAAAATTTAGATGTAATACTTCTATATGTAAAGGGGCATGCTGTGTTAAGGGTGAAGAGGGAGCTCCGCTTGAAAAAAATGAAGAAGCACTTTTAAAGAAAAATTTTAAGAAATTAAAAAAATACATACCTAAAGAGGGATTTGAAATTATTTCAAATCAAGGTGTTTCAACCACAGACAATGAAGGTATTTTGCATACACCACTTATCAATGAAAGAGAATGTGCTTATGTAAACATTGATGAAAAAGGTGTTGTAACTTGTGGTATTGAAAATGCGTATAATAATAAGGCTATAGATTTTCAAAAACCAATTTCATGTCATCTTTATCCAGTAAGAATTTCTGAATTAAAAAACTATACTGCCTTAAATTTTCATAATTGGGGAGTTTGTGAAAGCGCTTGCTCTGAGGGAGATAAAAATAACATCCATGTTATTGATTTCTTGAAAGATGCACTCATAAGAAAATTTGGAAAAAAATGGTTCCGCGAATTATTAAAAAACAAAAAGATTGTTCGGTAAATAACTAAATAAACAAAAAGTAAATTTTAACGTTTAAAATGTTAATTGTTAAAAACTAAGGCCATTTGTGAATAAGTAATCCTTTTATTTTTGACAACAATTTAGAATCTTTGTTAGGCATTCATTTGTAAAAAATCTAATTAATTACTGTTATGGTTGAACCAATTTTAAAAGAAAACAAAGATAGATTTGTCATATTCCCAATAAAACATCACGATTTATGGGAGTGGTACAAGAAATGTGAAGCTAGTTTTTGGACTGCTGAAGAGATTGATTTACATCAAGATCTAACTGATTGGAGCACAAAGCTAAATGATGATGAAAGATATTTTGTCAAGCATATTTTGGCATTTTTTGCTGCTTCCGATGGAATTGTTAATGAAAATTTAGCAGAGAATTTTGTGAATGAAGTACAGTACTCAGAAGCAAAATTCTTTTATGGTTTTCAAATAATGATGGAGAATATTCATTCTGAAACTTATTCTCTTTTAATTGACACGTACGTAAAAGATGATGCAGAAAAAGATAGATTATTCAATGCAATTGAAGTTTTTCCAGCAATTAAGAAAAAAGCAGATTGGGCACTAAAGTGGATTGAGTCTGATTCATTTGCAGAAAGATTAATTGCATTTGCTGCAGTTGAAGGAATTTTCTTTTCAGGAGCGTTCTGTTCAATTTTTTGGCTTAAGAAAAGAGGTTTGATGCCTGGACTAACATTCTCAAATGAATTAATTTCAAGAGACGAAGGTGTTCACTGTGATTTTGCTGTTCACTTACACAACAATCACCTAGTAAATAAAGTTCCAAAAGAAAGAATTAAGGAGATCATAACAAATGCCCTTAATATTGAAAAAGAATTTATAACTGAGTCTCTTCCGGTGAGTTTAATTGGAATGAATGCAAAACTAATGACACAGTATTTAGAATTTGTTACAGATAGACTTCTTGTTGAGTTACAATGTGAAAAGATTTACAACGTGACAAATCCATTTGATTTTATGGACATGATTTCACTTCAAGGAAAAACAAACTTCTTTGAAAAGAGAGTTTCTGAGTACCAAAAAGCTGGAGTTTTAAATAATGATACAAGATCCGAAGAGATTAGTTTCGACGAGGATTTTTAAAATAAACAACAACAACAACCAAAATAAAGCAGAACTATGTTTGTAATAAAAAGAGAGGGCCATAAGGAACCAGTGATGTTTGACAAAATCACAGCAAGAATTAGAAAGTTGTGCTATAGTCTAAATCCTCTTGTTGATCCTGTTAGGGTTTCAATGCGTGTCATTGAAGGTCTTTATGATGGGGTAACCACATCAGAACTTGATAACCTTGCTGCGGAAGTATCTGCTACGATGACAACTTCACACCCTGACTATGCAACACTAGCTGCTAGAATTTCTGTTTCAAATCTACATAAGAATACAAAGAAGTCATTTTCAGAAACAATGGCAGATTTATATAATTATGTCAATCCAAGAACTGAGAAAAAAGCTCCACTACTTTCTGATGAAGTCTATAACGTAATAAAGAAAAATGCTGAGAAGCTAGACTCAACAATTATTTATAACAGAGATTTTAATTACGATTACTTTGGGTTTAAAACACTTGAAAGATCTTATTTATTAAGATTAAATGGAGTTGTTGTTGAAAGACCTCAACACATGCTAATGAGGGTTTCTGTAGGTATTCATTATGATGATTTAGATTCAGCTATTGAAACTTATAATTTGATGTCAAAAAAGTTTTTTACTCACGCGACACCAACATTATTTAATTCTGGAACACCAAAACCTCAGCTTTCTTCATGTTTCCTATTGGCAATGCAAGAAGATAGTATTGATGGTATATATGATACACTTAAACAAACAGCAAAAATCTCTCAATCAGCTGGAGGTATCGGTTTGTCTATTCACAATATAAGATCAACAGGCTCATATATCTCTGGAACAAATGGAACATCAAATGGTATTGTACCAATGCTTAGAGTTTTCAACGATACAGCAAGATATGTTGATCAAGGGGGTGGTAAAAGAAAGGGATCATTTGCAATTTATATAGAGCCTTGGCACTCTGATATTTTTGACTTTTTAGATCTAAAAAAGAATCATGGAAAGGAAGAAATGAGAGCAAGAGATTTATTCTACTCTATGTGGATCTCAGACTTATTTATGAAAAGAGTTGAGAGTAATGAAGATTGGACATTAATGTGCCCAAATGAATGTCCTGGACTTTATGACTGCCATAGCGAAGAATTTGAAAAGCTTTATTTGAATTATGAAAAAGAAGGTAAAGGAAGAAAAACAATTAAAGCAAGAGAGCTTTGGGAAAAAATATTAGAATCTCAAATTGAAACAGGCACACCATATATGCTTTATAAAGATGCTTGTAATAGAAAATCTAATCAGAAAAATTTAGGAACAATTAGATCGTCAAACTTGTGTACTGAAATTTTAGAGTACACGTCTAAAGATGAGATTGCAGTTTGTAATCTAGCTTCGATTGCTCTTCCAATGTTTGTAAAGAATAATTCATTTGACCACAAAGAATTATTTAATGTAACCAAAACAGTTACTAAGAACCTTAATAAAGTTATTGATAGAAACTACTATCCAGTCAAGGAAGCAGAAAACTCTAACTTTAGACATAGACCAATTGGACTGGGTGTACAAGGTTTAGCAGATGCTTTCATAAAATTAAGAATGCCATTTACATCTGACGAAGCAAAGGCTTTGAATCAAGATATTTTTGAAACAATCTATTATGCTGCTTTAAAAGCGTCAATGGAAGAAGCTCAAAGAGATGGAACATATAAATCATATAAAGGCTCGCCAATTTCTAAAGGAGAGTTCCAACATAATATGTGGGGAGTTAAAGATGAAGATTTAAGTGGAAGATGGGATTGGGCTAAGCTTAGAAAAGATATTAAAAAGAATGGAGTTAGAAACTCACTTTTAGTTGCTCCAATGCCTACAGCATCTACTTCACAGATTTTAGGAAATAATGAATGTTTTGAACCATACACTTCTAATATTTATACAAGAAGAGTATTGTCTGGTGAGTTCATAGTTGTAAACAAACACTTGCTTGAAGATTTAGTTAAGCTAGGGCTATGGAACGATGAGCTTAAGCAAGAACTAATGAAAGCAAATGGATCAATTCAGCATATTGACTTTATCCCACAAGACATCAAAGATCTTTACAAAACTGTTTGGGAATTGAGTATGAAGGATATTATTGATATGGCTCGTCATAGAGGATATTTTATTGATCAATCTCAATCATTGAACTTGTTTATGGAAGGTGCAACGATGGCAAAGTTAACATCAATGCATTTCTATGCTTGGAAATCAGGATTAAAAACTGGTATGTATTATTTAAGAACTAAATCTGCAGTTGATGCAATTAAGTTTACTCTTGATAATACTAAGAAAAAAGAGCCAGTTAAAGAAACTGTAGATGCTGCTTCGGCTGTGGCTGCTGTTCCTTCACCTGCTGAAACTGCTCAAATACCTGTAGAACCATTAACGCCAGAAGAATTAAAAGAGATGATTGCAAAATCTAAAGGTAATCAAGATGATGATTGCTTAATGTGTGGATCTTAGGATTTTTCTAGGAATTGATTATAAATAAGCACTGCAAATAGACTTCCTGATACAGTTGAGAATACGTATAAATAAATATTATTTATTGTATTGCCACCGTTCAAATAATCTATAAATGATGGTCCTATAAATACTGAAGGATTAAATACTGCACCTGATATATTTCCAACTAAGTAGATCCCCAAGGAAACTGTTAATCCGATCGCTAGACCATAGTAATTATTTCCTTTAGTTTTTGGATAAATAGCAACCAATAAGATTACAAGCATCATAAGAAAAGTGAAGAAAAACTCAGAAGCAATTATTAAAAAAATTGACTCTTCTGTACTTGGACTTATAATTAAATTTTTTCCGATAATTGATAGAATTGTTGCTGAAGAAATTGCTCCAGATACTTGAAAAAAAATATACTTAATACAAGTTCTGAGTGAAATAGTTTTTTTTAAATAAAAAGAGATACTTACTGCAGGGTTGTAGTGAGCTCCAGAAAATTTTGCGCCTAAATATATCAGTATGCTCAGACCAATTCCAATTATTAAAGGGTTTTTAAAAAAACCAATAATTGTCAATAATAAAAATGCACCTACAAATTCAACTAAATATTTCAATTTGGGATACATTAAAATAATTTGTAATTAAAGAATCGGATCGATCTTATCATCATATTTATTAGAATAAAGCTCTAATATTTGAACATAGTGAGTAATGATAGTTTTTATTTTGTTCAAGATTTCAAAATACAACCTAGTATTTCTAGGGCTTGATTCATCTTTTCTAGTCCTTGAAATCTGCGATTTAATTTTAAGCTCAAGAGACGAAACTAGCTTTTCTTTAACTTCAAAAATCTCAGAAATTTCAGTGTAATTTTTGGTCTTAAATGTTTTTACAATTCTTGTGAAAAATTCATCTAATTCATCTTCAAGTTCTTTTAATTCTCTAATCTGATTGAACGTTAGGCCTCGATGGTTGTTGTTAATGTGTTTGTGAGTTAAGCTTGATAATGAAGAAATTGAATCGGAAATCTTTTCAAGTTCTTCCAAAACATTCATGTGAAATTTAGAAGTAATTTCAGTAGAAGCTTCATCTAGATTTTTAATAAAATAAAAAACATCGTCACCAATTCTTTCTAAATCACTTTTAAGCTTGTTCACGAAATTTTTATTTTCCGTCAAAATATTTAAATCCAGTGTCCCAACACCCTCTAAAATGTTTAGTATTAATTTATTTGCTCTTTTAGTGAAATTTGAAATATTTTTTGAGCTTTCAAAAATTACTCCTTTAATAGATTTACTTTCAACTAAGTCTAAATTTTCTTCTTCAATTTCTTTTTTTCGTCTGCTCTTGTGAGAAAAGTAGTTTTTTGTCAATATTAAAATAACGATTGACACTAGAATAAATAATCCAATTTGCCCTAAATAGTAAAGAATTGTTACGATAATTCCAGAGGCAGTAAAAGCAATTAAAGCTGTTAACAGCCATCCTCCAATAACATTTATTACTCCAGAAACTCTATAAACAGCACTATCACTTCCCCATGCTTTATCAGCAAGAGATGTCCCCATCGCTACCATAAAAGTGACATACGTAGTTGATAGTGGTAATTTATATGAAGTT
>PAEO01000010.1 GCA_002703065.1 Flavobacteriaceae bacterium
TAATGCAATACGCAACCAATCTGAATTTGCTTTTTCGCTCAGGTCTAATTAAAATTAAATCAGGTGAACATTACAAAAACTTAGATACTTGTAATGAGGTTTGGGAATTTTTAAATAATAATGCAGACAGAAAAAGTTTATTGATTAATCTGGGAGGAGGTGTTATATCCGATATGGGTGGATTTATTGCAAGCACATTTAAAAGAGGAATAGATTTTATAAATATACCTACAACGTTATTATCAATTGTAGATGCATCTGTTGGTAGTAAAACTGGAATAAACTTTAATTCCTTAAAAAATCAAATTGGAATCTTTTCAGATCCAATTTTAATTATCATTGATACTGTATATCTTAAAACACTCGATGAAAGAAATATCAAAAGTGGGTATGGTGAGATATTTAAACACTCTCTAATTTCAGGAAATTTATTTGAAGAATTAATTAATAATTCCAAAATATTATACACTGATAAAATTATCTATAATTCAATTAATGTTAAAAATAATATTGTACTAAGGGATAGAAAAGAAGAAAACATTAGAAAGCATCTAAATTTTGGTCATACAATAGGTCATGCAATTGAAAGTATAAAGCTCAATTCAGACAGTAAAGTTTTTCATGGTGAAGCAGTAATAGCAGGTATAATCATTGAACTATATTTATCTCACAAAGCTCTAAACTTTCCAATTGATATTGTCAGAAAAATAAAGGAACATCTTGAAAATATTTTTGATAAAATTTATATTTCATCAAACGAAATCAAACACCTTTTTAACCTATTACAATTTGACAAAAAAAACTTCTCAAATAAAGTAAATTTCGTTTTACTTAAAGATATTGGCAATTGTGAAGTTGATATTAATGTTAAAAACGAAATTATAAGAGAAGCAATCGATTTTTACAATTCTTAAGCTGAATTTCTGCTAGCATTAATATTTCCAAACAAAGATCTCATTACCATTTTTTCATAAACATATATCTTTTTACCATTGTTTTTACCAGTATTTAATTCTTTAATATTCTGTAAAGCGAACTGTTGTATTGTAATCAATGGAAGAACTATATTCTCTCTGGTTTGAATTGATAATTTATTTGCAGGTTCATTTTGCATTAATTCAGTAAAACCAGATACTTTCAGAAGCATTTTTTTCGTTAATAAATATTCATCGTGAATTATATCCCAAAAAGCTCCGAATTCAGGATCATTTTTCATATATGATGTTAATTGAAAGAATGATTTTGTTAGACTCATCATGCTGTTTGAAACTAAAGCTCTAAAAAAAGGAACTTCTTTATACAATTTTTTTACCTCATTTAATCTTTTGTTCTCATGGTAATAATTTATTGCAGTGCCTAATCCAAAAAATCCGGGAACATTTTGTTTTAATTGGCTCCAACTACCAACAAAAGGAATAGCTCTTAAACTTTCAAAACTAAATTCATCATCATTTGATCTTTTTGATGGTCTACTGCCAATGTTTGTTTTTGCATAGTACTTCACAGTACTCATATGTTCCAGATAAGGAATAAATTTTGGATGCGACTTAAAGTCAGAGTATGATTTATAGCTGATTTCTGATAATTTATTAAGTGTTCTTCTGTGTGAGGTAGTAAAAATTTCTTTATCAGAAATTATTTTATTTTTTACACCTGAACTTATCAGTTGCTCTAGGTTGTATTGGGAAGAGTCAATAGTGCCAAAATTTGAACTAATAGTTTGCCCTTGAACTGTTAATTGTATTTGTTCAGATTCAACCAGATTTCCAAGAGCACTGTAAAATTGATGAGTATTTCCTCCGCCACGAGCCGGTGGACCTCCCCTACCATCAAAAAATATTACTTTTATGCCATATTTCCTAGATATCTTGGTGAGTGACTCCTTAGCTTTTAAAATACTCCAATTTGCAGTTAAATAGCCACCATCTTTAGTTCCGTCAGAAAAACCTAGCATTATCGTTTGAACATTTCCTCTAATTTCTAAATGATTTCTGTATTTTTTGTTGTTGTATACAGTTTCCATTACATATTTACAAACATTCAAATCATCGATAGTTTCAAATAACGGTACAATATCAACAGTTAAATCGTTCCAACCACACAATTTAAACATAGAGAAAACTTCTAAAATATTGATTGCAGATTGGTTGTTACTAATAATATATCTGTGACATGCTTTCTCTCCATTACTGTTTTGAATTATCTTCATGGCAATTATTGATTCAATTGTATTTTTAACAATCGTATCATTAAAATCATCTCCACTAAGTTCAATGTTTTGCGTCTTATCTAAAACCTTAATTTTTTGAGATTCTTTTAGGGTAGCATAATCTTTCGGAAATTTATTTTTTAAGGCCTTTTTAAAAATTTCGTAGAAAACTTTACTGTGTATTCTTGAATCTTGTCTGATATCAAGAGTAGCAAAATGATAACCAAAGATTTTAATTTTATCTATAAAATTATCTAATTTATCCAGAAATAAAGAATTATGTTTTTCAATAATTTCATTTCTAATTAGTTCAAGCTTTTTAACAAGGTCTTCTAAGCTAATTCTAGGCTTTTTATGAGTTTCAAAAATACTTCTGTAAAGATCATCTTCAATTTTTATGATAACGTCTTCTATACCCTTAAAAGTTAATCTTCTTCTTAAATCTCTGATATCTCTATAGTAGTTCTTGATGATGTCACTTCTTAATTTTTGTGATGTTTTAAGTGTTATATCAGTTGTAACAAAAGGATTTCCATCTCTGTCTCCACCAGGCCAAAAACCAAGTGAAACTAAATCATAATATTCAAAATCATTATCAAATATGTTTGATTTGATGTATTTAAAAATATTACTGATAGATGAATAAAAAACATTTTCAAGATACCATGATAAACTAACTGCTTCATCGTATGGAGTTGGTTTTTTTGTTTTAAAAAACGGCGTTATACCCAATTGTGAAAGCAGGTTTTTAATTTTAGTTAAATCGTTACTCCTAACAGCAGATGATAAATCAGTTATTATACCAAGTACAGATCCAGGGTAAAACTGAGTNGGATGAGCTGTAAGAACTGGTCTAATTTTAAATCTTTTTAGATATTTTTTTAATTCAACCTTTTTATTAGAAAATTCAACTGATTCTTTTAAATTTCTAAGTGTTCCAACACCATCCATATTATTTATTTCACTAAATGCAGCATCTTCAATGGCGTCAAATAATACTACTTGTCTTTCTACATATTGGATAAAATTAAATAGNAGAGAAATTTTATCTTCTTCAGAAAAATCACTGCAGTACTTCTCAAAAAATTCATTAACAATTGACTTAGGATCTTTATTTTTTTTATAACCATTATTACATACATCATTAAATAAAGGCAATAACTGACCTATATCAGCGATATTTTCATAAGGAAGAGTAGAAAATATACTATTATAAATATGAAATTTAGAGAGGACTTTCTCTTGAAATCTCTCCTTTTTAGTAAGTTTTTTCATAAATTATTTAATCTCGTTAAATATTTTATGCATTAACCTTTTCTTGTCATTGATACTTTCTTCAAGGGATATCATTGTCTCAGTTCTTGAAACACCATCAATATCATCTATCATAAATATAATTTCTTTAGCATGGTTAGTATCTCTAGACCTTACTTTACAAAAGATATTGAATCTTCCAGTTGTTATATGAGCTACAGTAACATATGGAATACTATTTAATTTATCTAATACNATATTNGTTAAATGTGTTTTTTCAAGGAAAATCCCAATATATGCAATAAAAGTGTATCCAAGTTTCTTGTAATCTAAAGCAAGTGATGAACCCTTTATAATTCCAGCATCTTCCATTTTTTTGACACGAACATGAACAGTGCCTGCAGAAATAAGAAGCTTTTTTGCTATGTCAGTAAAAGGAATTCTTGAATTATCGATTAAAAGATCAAGTATTTTATGATCAACATCATCTAGTTTAAATTTCATATTTAGTTATTGTTAAAGATTTTGCAAATATATTGAATAATTTTTACTCTTTTTCTAAAAACTAAGAATTTAATTTACTGTTTACTGAAAAATGATGAATATAATTCAAAAAAATATAATTGTAAATGTTTACAAATGTGATTGCAATTTTTATAAAAAATTAATTAAATGATACAATTGTATACAATTTTATATTAATATACTGATTTTAAGTTATTTAATATTTAATATATAAAGTGATTATTTAAATTAAATGTATATAATTTGTTATAAATTATTTGTTTATCATGTAATATAATTTNTTAAATTTACAATTGTAAACATGGATGAATTTAAAGATAGATTATTAGAATTAATAAAGTCTAAGAACATTTCAGCTTCAGAATTGTCAAAAAAAATAAATGTTCAAAGATCAAATATTTCACACATTTTAAGTGGCAGAAATAAACCAAGTTTAGATTTTGTTTTAAAACTTTGTGATTATTACAATGATATAGACTTAGACTGGCTTTTGAAAGGTACAAGTTCCCCCAACCCTATCATTCATAAAAAAAACAGAAATAAGACGTCTTCAATAAATAAAATTGTTTTATTTTTCGAAGATGGTACTTTTGAAACGTTTTCTAGTAAATAGTTTATTTATTTATTTACTAGGCTGTAATCTTCCTGAAAGAAACTGTTCAGATTATAAAAATGGTGATTTTGAATTTTCCACAATAATCAATAACGAAGTTATAACCTCTAAATTTTCAAGAAGAGATTCAATTGAAATAGAATATTTTGAAAACAAAATTGATACATCCTTTGTTAGTTGGGTTTCTGATTGTGAATTTATATTAAGAAAGAAAAATCCAACATCATCTACAGATAAAAAAGCGGTTAATATGAAAATATTATCTACATCTAAAAATGGTTACGTATTTGAGTTTTCAATAGTTGGTGATAAAAAGAATATATTTCGAGGAAAAGCTATNAAACTNAACTAAAAATCAAAACTAGCTTGAGAACCTGAATCATCTNNGTTATTTTCCNCATCTTGAACATTTTCCTGAACTACTTCAATCTCATTTAATTCTTTTTTTTCNGGNNTNTATGGGATTGACTCNAATATATTAATTTCTTTAACTTCTTTTCTTGACAACTGATTACCNATAGCTTTAATACCTTTCACNGCNATGAATTCATCTACATTGATATTTTCTTTTTCTNATGGTTTCTTNCCTTTAAAAACCANCTCAATNACAGGCTTCCAATCAGTACTAACCATTTCTACTTGAATATTCTTAGCTATTTCGACATATTTNTGATCACCTTTTAANACACCAATTTCNAATCTTTTGATATAAAANATTTTTTTGGNTGAATTAAAATATACTACNGAAACAGGNTTAATTCTATCTAGCTTCTCTAGAATAATCATATCATCAGGAAAATGCATNTTTAAATCAGGATTTGAAATTTTTAAATTTCCAGATCTACTAACTACCAANAGCTCATCATCAGGCTTAAATTCACCTAATAAATCACCTCTTCCATCAACATTTAACCTTGAAACTGTNTCGTCAAACCATATTTTTCTTGGCTTCAANGTTGATAANCCCTTCTCNTTAAACAATATCTTATTAACNGGNTATTTTGTAACTATATTCCCCTTGACAGANCTTNCTTTAATTGNTAGGTCTCCAAANTCTAAGTCCCATTTAAGCTTTTTAATTAAANCTGATTGTCTTAAAANAATTGNTACNANCTCTGCCTCACCGTTTGGATTTGATGAAAAGTATAATACTTTNGTTTTATTGTGTTCAGAAGCTAAATTGTAAACTTTATCTCGNGTAACTCCGGTTACGCTAAATCTTTTAATGTANGAAGTNCCTGTTTTNCCATCTTTATAAATCATGTTATAAACTGTTCTTGAATCTTTTTTTCTAAAAACAGCTGCATGGATAATATTCTTCTCTACAAACTTTTTTCTATCAACTTTAGTAACAATCAAGTTNCCNCTTTCTGTAAACACAATAATATCATCAATATCAGAACACTCCTCAANATATTCATCTTTTCTTAGCGATGTNCCTANAAATCCTTCATTTCTGTTAACATATAATTTTNNNTTTCTNACAACTACTTTCTTTACATCAACATCATCAAATATCTTAATCTCTGTTTTNCTCTCCTTTCCAGTTGCATATTTCTTTTTNAGATTTTTAAAATAATNAATAGTGAAGCTTGTCAAATTATTAAGATTATCCAATATTAATTCTAAGTCATTCTCAATTTGTTTTATCCTCTTNTCGGCCTTATCAATATCATATTTAGAGATTCTTTTAATTTTNATTTCAGTTAATCTNACAATATCATCTNGANTTATTTCTCTTTTCAAAAGGTTAACGAATGGTTTTAAACCATTATTAATNGCNTCTAAAACTTCTTCCCAAGTTTCTTTTTCCTCAATTAAACGATAAATCCTNTTCTCAATAAAAATCTTTTCNAGNGTNGAATTATGCCATAACTGATCTAGCTCNGATTNTTTGACTTCTAANTCCTTTCTCAANAAATCTCNAGTTAAGTCAACNGATTTTTTTAAAATTTCTGAAACACCAATAAAAANAGGTTTATGATTTTCAATAACACATCCTANGGGNGAAATNGATACCTCACAATTTGTAAATGCAAATAAAGCATCAATTGTTTTATCAGGGGATANNCCATTTGGTAAATGAATTAAAATCTCAACATTATCTGATGTATTATCTTCAATTTTTTTNATTTTTATTTTTCCTCTTTCATTTGCCTTAATGATCGANTCAATTAATGATGTGGAAGTTGTAGTAAAAGGAATTTGAGANATAACTAAAGTATTCTTATTTAACTGATTAATCTTNGCNCGAGCTTTGACCCTNCCNCCTCTNTTTCCATCATTATAATTTGAAACATCTATTTCTCCACCAGTTACAAAATCAGGATAAATCTCAAATTTTCTNNCTCTTAAATATTTNACAGCTGANTCAATTAGTTCAATNAAGTTGTGAGGNAGTATNTTNGTNGATAATCCNACCGCNATNCCCTCAGCACCTTGTGCTANTAAAAGAGGNAACTTNACAGNNAAATTNACAGGTTCTTTTCTCCNNCCNTCNTATGAGAGCTGCCATTCTGTGATTTTTGGACTAAACACAACTTCTAATGCAAATTGAGACAATCTAGCTTCAATNTATCTTGATGCTGCTGCCGAATCNCCTGTTANAATATTACCCCAATTTCCCTGNGTATCAATTAAAAGATCTTTTTGTCCAATTTGCACCATTGCATCAGAAATACTCGCATCTCCGTGAGGATGATATTGCATNGTGTGACCAACAATGTTTGCTACTTTATTNAACCTGCCATCATCAAGATCTTTCATTGAATGGAGAATTCTTCTTTGTACNGGNTTTAAACCATCTTCNACTGANGGTACAGCTCTTTCCAANATNACATAAGAAGCATAATCAATNAACCAGTCCTTATACATNCCAGAAANAGGAANAAGCTCTTCATTATNCATANCAGACATATCATTAAAGTTATCTTCAATCATGCTTTNTCTAAATCAAATTTTAGGTTATCGATAATAAAATTTTGTCGATCAGGTGTATTTTTACCCATGTAAAATGACAATAATGATTCAATACTAGTTTCCTTATTTATTATAACTGGATCTAAACGTATATTTTCACCTATAAAATTTTTAAATTCATTAGGTGAAATTTCACCCAAGCCCTTAAACCTTGTTATTTCAGGCTTTGGAGAGAGTTTTTGAATCGCATCTATTCTTTCCTCTTCTGAGTAGCAATATATAGTTTCTTTTTTATTCCTAACTCTGAATAATGGTGTTTGTAATATAAAAACATGACCCTCTTTTATTAATTCAGGAAAAAACTGTAAAAAGAAAGTGATGAGCAGTAATCTAATATGCATTCCGTCAACATCAGCATCCGTTGCAATAACTATTTTATTATATCTTAACTTTTCTAAACCTTCCTCTATATTAAGGGCTGCCTGTAATAAATTAAATTCTTCGTTTTCATATACAATTTTTTTTGTCATTGAATATGAATTTAAGGGTTTTCCTCTGAGACTAAAGACTGCTTGAGTATTCACATTTCTAGATTTAGTAATTGATCCACTAGCCGAATCACCTTCGGTAATAAACAAAGTAGAATCCAACCTGTATTCGTTACTCATGTTATCTAGATGAACACGACAGTCTCTTAATTTTTTATTGTGTAGACTAGATTTTTTTGCTCTTTCTCTTGCAAGTTTTCTGATACCTGAAAGCTCTTTTCTTTCTTTTTCAGCTTGAAGAATTTTTTTTTGAATTTCCTCAGCAACTATTGGATTTTTATGTAAAAAATTATCAAGTTTTTTACTAATAAAATCATTAATATATGTTCTAACAGTGGGAAGACCACCTCCCATTTCAGTTGAGCCTAACTTAGTTTTAGTTTGAGATTCAAAAACTGGCTCTAAAACTTTAATACTTATGGCGCAAAGGACAGATTTTCTTATATCTGCTGCGTCATAAGGCTTTTTATAAAACTCTCTAAGGGTTTTAACAATTCCTTCTCTGCATGAAGATAAATGAGTTCCACCCTGAGTAGTATGTTGACCATTTACAAAAGAATAATACTCTTCACTGTATTGTTTTTTGTTGTGTGTGATTGCCAATTCAATATCATTACCCTTCAAGTGTATTATAGGGTACAAAAAATCTTCAATGTTATTGTTATCTTCAATTAAATCCTTTAATCCATTATCAGATTTAAATTTTTCACCATTGAAAATTATTGATAAGCCTGGATTTAAATAAACATAATATTTAAGCATTCTTGACACATACTCGTTTCTGTATTTAAACTTTTTAAAGATTGATTCATCTGGTTTAAAAAGAACCTTTGTTCCTTTTCTTTTAGATGAATCAGTTAATGGCAAATCATCAATAACTTCACCGAATTCAAATGAAACAGATTTTTCTTTACCATCTCTAAATGATTCGACCATAAAAAAAGAGGAGAGAGCGTTTACCGCTTTAGTACCAACTCCATTTAAACCCACAGATTTTTTAAAAGCTCTTGTGTCATATTTTCCACCCGTGTTCATTTTACTAACAACATCTTTAACCTTACCAAGGGGTATTCCCCGTCCATAATCTCTGACACTGACCATATTTTCCTTTATAGAAATCTCAATTGTTTTTCCAGCCCCCATAACAAACTCATCAATTGAATTATCAAGTATTTCCTTTAAAAGAATATATATACCATCATCATATGCAGACCCGTCACCAAGTTTACCTATATACATCCCAGGTCGCATTCTAATATGATCTTTCCAATCCAGCGACTTGATGTTATCCTCAGTATATGATGAAGTTTGTGACATATTTTAGAAGGAGTCTAAGATATGATACTTAATTTTTATTTAAAATGGTGTTTAAATAAAATAATTAACAATTGTAAGTTTTAAATGTTGAAATCTAATTAAACGTTGAATCTAAAATGAATGATATCACCATCTTCAACCACATATTCTTTACCCTCAATTTTTAACTTTCCAGCTTCTCTTACATTATTTTCTGATTTGAGTTCGATGTAGTCATTGTATTTTATTACTTCTGCCCTAATAAATCCTTTTTCAAAATCAGTATGAATAGTGCCTGCTGCCTGTGGAGCTTTAGAACCATTTTTAAAAGTCCATGCTCTAACCTCTTTAGGACCTGCAGTGTAAAAGGTCGATAAATTCAATAATTTGTGAGATTCTCTAATTAATAATGAAGAACCAGGCTCATCAATACCTAAATCATCAAGAAACATTTTTCTATCCTCACAATCTTCAAGTGCATTTATTTCTTCTTCAATTTTTGCAGTTAATGTTATGACTCTTGAACCCTCACTTTTAAGTAAATCAATTAATTTCAATAAATTATTTGAAGGTGATTTAATTTCATTTTCATTAATATTACAGACATATAAAACTGGTTTGGCAGTCAATAATGAAAGTGGTTTTATGTAGTTTACAAAATCTTCTTTTGTTATTTTTTGCAATCTTACAGAAACGCCATTATTCAAATTTTCAATTACATTTTCAAGAACGTCATGTTCCTTCTTTGCATCTTTATCTCCAGACTTAGCTTGTCTAAGTATTTTTTCGTTTCTCTTTGAAATTGATTCGACATCTTTAATCTGTAGTTCAAAATCAATAATTTCTTTATCTCTCAAAGGATCAACACTTCCTTCAACATGTGAAATATTGTTATTTTCATAACATCTTAAAACATGTATAATAGCATTAGTCTCTCTGATATTTGACAAAAATTGATTGCCTAACCCCTCTCCTTTACTTGCTCCTTTAACTAATCCAGCAATATCTAAAATATCTACTGTGTTTGGTACTACTTTCTCTGGATTAATTAATTCAACTAAATGATTTAATCTAGCATCTGGTATCGAAACTGAACCAAAATTAGGCTCTATAGTACAAAAAGGAAAATTTGCGCTCTGAGCTTTTCCATTTGTTAAACAATTAAATAAAGTTGATTTACCAACATTGGGTAATCCGACAATTCCTGCTTTCATTATTCAGGATGCATAAATTTTTGTTTTGAAAGTAATACCTCTTCTGATTCTACATTATCTTCATCTGGGACACAACAATCTACTGGACAAACTGCAGCACATTGAGGCTCGTCATGAAAACCTTTGCATTCTGTACATTTGTCAGTTACAATAAAATAAAACTCATCAGAAACAGGCTCTTGTTCAGTATCTGCATTAATATTTTTTCCATCCGGAAGAATAACATCACCAATCAAACTAGTTCCATCTGAATACTTCCAATCATAAGCAGCTTCATATATTGCTGTGTTTGGACATTCAGGCTCACATGCTCCGCAATTAATACAATCTTCAGTAATTTTTATTGCCATAAATAAAACATTGCAAAACTAACTAATATCTTTGTAAAAATTTATTAAAATTGATTTTATCTAATAGAATTAAATTATTTGTTTCACTGGGAAAGTTTTTTAAAGATTTCATAGATAACTCAGCAGACAAAAATTTTACTAAAAGACTTTCTAACGCAATACAACAAGCAAAAAATCACAACAATTATTTTACTGAAGACAATATATTAAACTGTCTTAAAAATTGGTCATATTCTCTTCAAAAGGAAAAAATTAAATCTTTTTTAGGATTATATATTATTGAAAAAGAAAAACCAAAGTCTGTTGCAATAATTATGGCAGGAAATGTTCCTTTAGTTGGTTTTCATGACTTTCTCTGTGTCATTCTTTCAGGTAATAAAGCAATTATAAAACTATCTTCTAAGGATAGTCATTTAATGCATTTTGTTTTAAATTACTTGTGTAGTATTTGTATTGATTTTAAAGATTATTATAAAATATGTCAAGAAAAATTATCGGACTATGATGCAGTAATAGCAACAGGAAATAATTTAAGTGCTTCAAAATTTAAAGAGTATTTTAATGATTACCCTAATATTATTAGAAAAAGTAGACATTCAGTTGCAATTTTAAAGGGTAATGAAAGCAATGATCAATTACAAAAATTATCAAATGATATTTTTAATTATTTTGGATTAGGATGCAGGAACGTATCTAAAGTATATTTACCCAAAAATTATGATCTTGATTTGTTGTTTAAATCTTTCATGAAATGGAAAAAAGTTATCAACAATAATAGTTATGCAAATAATTATGATTATCAGAGAGCTATTTACCTACTTAATAAAGAAGTTTTTTTTGATAATGGTTTTATTCTACTAAAAGAGTCAAAAAAAATTGGATCTCCTGTTGGAACATTATTTTATGAATACTATGATAAATATGAGGATTTAGAAAAGAGTTTATCTGAAATTTCAGAAAAAATTCAATGTATTGTTTCAAATGAAAATACTAAAAATTTTACAGAATTTGGCAAAACTCAATCTCCTGAACTCACAGATTATGCTGATGGAGTAGATACTTTTGATTTTTTGTTAAAACTAAATTGAGATTGACATAAATTACATTTCCATTTTTGTTAATTTTGCCTTTTATTTATGAAAAAACATAATTTTAGTGCTGGTCCCAGCATTCTCAACCAAAAAGTATTTAAAGAATCATCTAATGCAGTGTTGGAACTAGATGATATTGGCCTATCACTTTTAGAAATTTCTCACAGAAGTCCTGAATTTGTTGCAATTATGAATGAGGCGAGAGAACTTTCTTTGAAACTTTCGGGGTTAAGCAGTGATGAATACACAACACTATTCCTGCAAGGAGGTGCAAGTATGCAGTTTTTAATGATAGCATATAACTTTCTTAAAACCAGGGGTGGCTATATAAATTCAGGGACATGGTCAACTAAAGCAATAAAAGAAGCAAAACTTTTTGGTGATGTTTCTGAGTATGCATCGTCAAAAGACAAAAATTTTAACTATATACCCAAAGATTATTCAATTTCCGATAATCCAGATTACTTACATATAACAACTAATAATACAATTTTTGGAACACAATACCATAAATTACCAGATTGTAATTGCCCTCTGTTTGCGGACATGAGCTCTGATATATTCTGCAGAAAACAAGATTATTCAAAATTTTCTTTAATCTATGCAGGAGCACAAAAAAATTTAGGTCCTGCCGGAACTACAATGGTAATCATTAAAGAATCTTTAATGAATAAAATATGTAGAGAAGTTCCCTCAATGTTAAATTATAAAGTTCACTTCGAAAAAGACAGTATGTTTAATACTCCGCCAGTTTTTGCAATTTACACATGTTTATTGAGTATGAGATGGTTAAAAAATAACGGAGGCTTAGCAGAGATTGAGAAAAAAAACATTAGTAAATCTTCATTATTATATGATGAGATTGACAATAATGAAATGTTCACTGGTTTTGCTTCAAAAGATGATAGAAGTATTATGAATGTCACATTCAATTTAATTGATGAAAAATATAAGTCAGCGTTTGATGTTCTATTAAAAGAACAAAATATCTCTGGCATTAATGGCCACAGATCTGTTGGCGGATATAGAGCATCAATTTACAACGCAATGGAAATTGAGTCTATTGAAGTACTTGTAGATACTATGAAAAAATTTAAAAAAAGTATTTAAATATGAAAATTCTTGCAAATGATGGAATCTCCAATTCAGGAGTTAAAAAACTAGAAGAATCTGGGTTTGAAGTGATTACTACGAACGTAGCACAAGAGCAATTAGTAAGTTATATAAATAAAAATGAGATATCAGGAATCCTTGTTAGAAGTTCCACAACTGTTAGAAAAGAACTTATTGATACTACTCCAAGCTTAAAATTAATTGGAAGAGGTGGTGTTGGAATGGACAATATTGATGTTGATTATGCAAGATCTAAAGGTTTAAAAGTAATTAATACTCCAGCTGCATCCTCTCATTCAGTTGCTGAACTTGTTTTTTCACATTTATTTTCTTGTGTTAGATTTTTACATGATTCGAACAGAAACATGCCACTTGAAGGAGACAATAATTTTAAAAAACTAAAAAAGAATTATTCAAAGGGTATTGAACTCAAAGGTAAAATACTCGGTATTATTGGGTTTGGAAGAATTGGACAAGAAACAGCAAAAATTGCATTAGGTATTGGAATGGATGTAATTTATTATGACAAATACAACGAAAGCACTGAACTTAAGTTAGAGTTTACACAAAATAAATCTCTTTCTTTTGCTATTAACACTTCTTCTTTAGATGAAATTCTTATGAAATCAGATTTTATTACTTTACATGTCCCTGCTCAAAAAGAATATATCATTGGTAAAAATGAATTTGACAAAATGAAAGATGGTGTTGGAATAATTAATGCTGCAAGAGGAGGTGTAATTGATGAAACAGAATTAATTAACTACATAGACAAAAAGAAGGTTTCATTTGCAGGACTTGACACTTATGAAAATGAACCTACCCCCTCTGTAAAGTTGCTTATGCATCCTAAAATTTCACTTTCACCACATATTGGTGCTGCAACCTCTGAAGCTCAAGATCGTATTGGAATTGAATTAGCAGATCAAATAATTAATTACTTTAATAATGATTAATAAACTAAAATCTAGATTTTCTATTGAATCTAATTTTCAGTTATTTAAAATTATTCTTGTTTTTGGAGTTACAGGTACTCTAGCATTATACTTAAGTGGACCAGTAATTGATTTTTTTGATATTAATAAGGATGCTATATTTAAATACTACTTAAGTAGATTTTTAATTGTTTTTCCTATATATCAAATCTGTCTTTTAGTTATAGCATTTATCTTTGGTGAGTTTTCTTTTTTTTGGAGATTTTTTAAAAAGATGATGAAAAGATTTAAACTCAGTAATTAATCTTTTGATTTTAAAAATTTCTCAACTTTAGGTTTAACTACCATTTGACAATACATGTTTTCTGGATTGTTATAGAAATATTTTTTATGATAATCTTCAGCCTCAAAAAATTCTGTTTTTTCCTCAAGAGTTGTAACAATTTTATTTGAAAAAACATCTAATGATTCAAGATTTGATATAAAGTCTTTTGCAATATTAAGTTCATTTTTATTTTGAAAAAAAATTGCTGATCTGTACTGAGTTCCAATATCGTTACCTTGTCTATTAAGTGTAGTAGGATCATGGGTTTTAAAAAAAATCTCTAATAATTTTTTAAAGGAGACTAGATTGGTATCGTAAGTAATTTCAACAAGTTCAGCATGGCCTGTCAATCCAGTGCAAACTTCTTCATAAGTTGGGTTTATTTTTGTTCCTCCCATATAACCTGGAATGACTTTTGTTACACCATCAACGTTATCAAAAATAGTTTCTGTGCACCAAAAACATCCAGATGCTAAGTATGCTTTTTCCATTCTTAAACCATTTATTTTATTTATAGTCAAATTTAATCTCATTATATATATTTGCCAGACTATATGAAAAATTTTTTTTTCTTATTATTACTTCCTTTTGTTCTATATTCTCAAGAAAGAAAGATTGCAGATGCTTACAAGTTTTTAGAACCACCTAAAATTGACGGAAAAATAACTAAAGGTGAATGGGATCAAGTTAAAGGAAATACGAATTTTGTAGTATGGTTTCCTGAGACTCGTGCAGGTAATAGATTGAGTAAAGATTATAAAACAACAACTTTTATAGGATATGATAACGAAGCTATTTATATCGCTGCTACTTTAATTCATCCCAACACATCCAAAATACCAATGGAGTTTTCTCAAAGAGATAAATCTGCTGGAATTGAATCTGAAGCCTTTTGGGTATCATTTAACACATTCGATGATAATTTGAACTATCAATCATTTGAAGTAACACCAGCTGGAGCAATATCTGATATGTTTTCAAGTGGAGATTTTGATCCTCAAAGTGATTATGATTATGATACTGTCTTTGAAGGATATAGCAGTATTGATAAAGAAGGTTGGTATGTGGAGATGAGAATCCCGTACAGTGCTCTACGTTTTCCAAAAAAAAATATTCAAGAATGGGGAATTAATTTCGGTAGACATTCACCAGAACTTGACACCTATTTTATATGGAATTATGCAGATCCTAAAAATTCAAAATATCAACAAAGTTTTGGTTTAATGAAAGGTCTAAAAGATATTACACCTCCAAAAAGAATTTTCTTTTATCCTTATTTTCAAATTTCCCAAGATTTTAAAAAAGGGTTTAGTTCTCAAAACTCCTATTCAGCAGGCTTAGATTTAAAATATGGGCTAGGAAACAGTTTTACACTTGACGCTACTTTAATTCCAGATTTTGGTCAAGTCACTTTTGATGACAAAGAATTAAACTTAAGTCCATTTGAACAGCAATTCGATGAAAATAGACCGTTTTTTATGGAAGGGGCATCATTATTTGAAAAGGCTGACGGGATGGGTTATAGATCTGGAAGATTTTTTTATAGTAGAAGAATTGGTGAAGAAATATCTTTTAATGAAAGTGATTATATTAATGTAAATGAAGAATTAATAAGATACGATAATAAGCCGGAGCTTATTAATTCAACTAAAATTAGCGGAACAACAGATGGGAAATTAAGTATAGGTATCTTAAATGCTATTACGGGGAAAGCATATGCGTATTTCAGGAACATTAATAATCAAAAAGATAGAAAAGTACTTATTTCACCTATAACAAATTTTAATGTTATTTCACTATCTCAGCAAGTTATTAATGAGTATTCATCAATTAGCCTTTTAAATACTAGTGTTATTAGAGAAGGAAACTGGTACGATTCAAATAATCAAGCAATTGTATTTGACATGTATGATAACCCAAAAAAATTCAACTTCAAATCAACATTATTCAGAAGTTATTTGGAAAATAATGAAAAGGATACTGGGTTTAGAGGAGGAATTTCAATAAATAAACTAACTGGTAGTTTTAGATATGGTTTAGGGTGGAATGGTACCAGTTCAAGTTACACACAAAATGATCTTGGTATTATTAGACAAACTAATGATCAAAGGTTTACCATGAGAATGACTTATCAAATATTTGAGGAAACAAAACTTCTAAGAACATTTTCCAATTATCTTTATGCAAGTCAAGCTTATACCTATGATAATTTTATAAAAAAATCTTGGGGTTTTAGATTAGGCAATAACTTTACTTTTCAAAACCTTATGAGTTTAAGCTTAGACTTTGACTACACATCTGAATATAAAGATTTTGACGAAACAAGAACGCTAGATAGATTTATAATTGAACCAGAAAATTTTGAAATTCAACTCGAAATGAAATCCAACAGTGGTAAGAGATTTTCCTATGGTTTTGATGTGTCAAATACAAATTTTTTCAAACAAGAATTTAAAGAAAATAAAAGCAGAACAAGAGTTGGATTGTTTGCAGATTTTAGATATTCAGATAGGCTGTCTTTTGGATCAGGATTTCAAACTATCAATACAATAGATGACATAGGGTATCTTGAGAAAGATGTGTCAAAAATATTATTTGGAAAAAGAGATGTTAAATCAATAGAGAATAATTTTGAAATGCTTTACAACATTAACACAAAAAGTGCTCTATCTCTTAAACTTAGAAATTTTTGGAGTGTAGCTAGATATTCTGAGGAAGTCTTTTTATTAAGAAATAATGGTAGAAGAATTTTAGAAGATAAAACTATTGTTGATTATAATCCAAATACCAATTTTAATTTATGGAATTTTGATTTAAATTTTGAGTGGTGGTTTGCGCCTGGCAGCAATATGATATTATTATATAGAAATCAAGTTTTTAATCAAGATGAAAAATCATATTTAGACTATAATGATAGTGTCTCAGAGCTCTTTAATTTTCCATTACAACATCAAATTTCGTTAAGGATAAATTATTTCTTAGATTACAATAGATTTAAAAAGAAATGATTGAACTAAAGCTTATTGATAAATCTTTTGGAAATCAAAAAATTTTAGATAAAATCTGTTTAAATATTAAAAAAGGAGAATTTATTTCAATTGTTGGTCCATCTGGGGCTGGTAAAACAACTTTACTAAATATTATTGGAACAATCGAAGATTTTGATAAATCTGAAAAATCTAAGTTTCTAATTAATTTCCAGGACATTACAAAACTTAGTGACAAGAATTTATCAAAATTCAGAAACGATAACATTGGTTTTGTATTTCAGTTCCATCAGCTACTTCCAGAGCTTACTGTTGAAGAAAATATTCTTTTGCCAACCATGATTAAGGGGGATGATAAAGATAGTTCTAATAAGTATTTTATTGAATTAATATCGATATTAGGTATAGATGGTATTTTAAATAAATATCCTAATTCAATTTCTGGTGGAGAAAGACAAAGAGCTGCTGTAGCAAGAGCTATGATTAATAGACCAAGTATTTTACTTGCAGATGAGCCAACTGGAAATCTTGACTCTAAAAATGAAGAAGAAATTATAAGTTTGTTTAAAAAAATGAATAAAGACTTTGGTGTTACTATTGTCTTGGTAACTCATAATCTTAATTTTTCAAAATTAGCAGATAAATGCTTCACACTCAAGGATGGTAAATGGTCTTAATAAAGAATTGAAAGATTTACTTGAACACAAGTTCAATCTTTATAATTCTACAAATTTTATAATTGAAGATCCTATTTCAATACCACATGCATATGATCAAAAAGAAGATATAGAAATCATTAGTTTTTTGATAAGTATTATTTCTTGGGGAAATCGAAAGTCAATAATCAAAAGCGGAAATAAATTAAAAGAAATATTAGGATCAAGTCCAATTGATTTTATAATGCGATTTAAAGAACATGATTTAAAAAAAATTGATTTTGTTCATAGAACTTTCAACAAATTTGACCTCATTTATTTTTTAAAATCACTAAAAAACATATATAAGAATCATGATGGCTTAGAAAATGTATTTTCTAAAAATTTAAATGATGAATTTATGTACAACAACATTAGTAATTTTAGAAAAATATTTTTTTCATTAAATCATGAGAAAAGAACAGAAAAACACATCTCAAATCCGAAAAAAAATTCAGCTTGTAAAAGAATTAATATGTTTTTAAGATGGATGGTAAGAAATGATGGAGTTGTAGATTTTGGAGTATGGAAAAAAATTAAACCCCCGATGTTGTCATGCCCATTAGATGTTCATACAGCAAATATTGGAAGGAAATTGAACTTAATTTCAAGAAAACAAAATGATTTAAAAACAGTCCTTGAGTTAGACAAAAAACTTAGGTTATTTGATAAAAATGACCCTGTAAAATATGATTATGCACTTTTTGGAATGGGAGTTTATGAGAAATTTTAAAACAATAATTATATATTTGCATCAAATTGACTAAAATATGTCAATACTAATCAAGTCCGCAAAAATAATAGATGCCAAGAGTGACTTCAATGGCAAAACCCAAGATATTTTAATTGAAAAAGGAGTTATAACTAAAATTAATAGCTCAATTAAATCAGATGACGCTAAAATTATAAATTTAAAAAATCTGCATGTTTCACCTGGTTGGATTGACTCTAGTGTATGTTTTGGGGAGCCGGGCTATGAGGACAGAGAAACTATTGAAAACGGAACTGTAACAGCCGCATCCAGTGGATATACAGATGTTATATTGAATCCTTATACCAAACCAATACTAGATTCAAGAGCTGATATCAGTTTTATTAAAAATAAGTCTTTAGGAAATATTGTTGATATACATCCACTTGGAGCACTAACTAGACAAAGTAAATCAAATGAACTTGCTGATCTTAAGGAAATGTTTGAGGCGGGATGTGTTGGATTCTATGATTTTAAAAAACCTATTACAAATCCAAATATTTTAAAAACTGCACTTCAATATGTTCAACATTTTAATGGTTTAATACTTTCATTTCCGTTAGAACTGTCCATTTCAAAAAATGCTCAAATGCATGAGGGGACTGTAAGTACAACATATGGGTTAAAAGGATTTTCAGAAATTTCTGAAGAAATTGCTATTTTCCGAGATATAAAATTACTAGAGTATACAGGGGGGAAATTACATTTCCCAACAATTTCCTCATTGAATTCATTAAACATAATAAAAGAAGCCAAATCTAAAGGATTGAATGTCACGTGCGGAGTTTCAATAAACAATTTATTTTTCAATGATGAAAAACTAAAGGATTTTGACACCAGATTTAAAGTTAATCCTCCAATTAGAGATGAAAAAAGTAGAAAAGGCTTAATTAAAGGTGTTGAAACTAGAATAATAGACTGTGTAACTTCAGATCATATTCCTGTTGATATTGATAATAAAAAAACTGATTTTGAAAATTCTGATTTTGGAGCAATTGGTTTAGAATCTTCTTTTGGTGCACTTAACTCCTTATTAGGTTTAAATAAGACAATTGAGATCTTAAACTCTTCCTATGAAATTTTTAACTTAAGTAGACCTACTATAGATATTGGAAATGAGGCTAAAATATCCATGTTTGACCCCACGGAAAAGTATATTTTTTCAAAGAAGAATATTTATTCATCCTCAAAAAATAGTTCATTTTTAAATACTGAAATAACTGGTATTTCTAAAGGAATTATTTCGAACTCTAATGTTCACATTGTTGAATAAAGAAATATTTTATATAGTACAAAAATCTAATCTAGAAGATAAGTCTCCTCTAATTATTTTATTACATGGATATGGAAGTAATGAAAAAGATTTATTTTCCTTTAAAGAATATCTTCCAAATGATGCAACTATTGTATCATTTAGAGCGCCTTTAGAACTTTTTCAAGAAATGTATGCATGGTACCAAATTTATTTTGAAAACAATGTAAAATCTTTTGATGAAAAAAGCGCTCTAACAAGTAAAAACCTGATTATTGACAAGATTAAAGAAATCGCTAAGCAATATAACTGTGATGATAAAAGAATAACATTGATAGGATTTAGTCAAGGTGCAATACTTGGATTTCCAGTTACTTTAATGAGTAATAATTTAATTAAAAATTTAGTTGCTTTGAGTGGTTATGTTGAAGAAAAAATCATTGATTTTATATCCATCTCTTCTCCAAATATTTATATATCTCACGGCATCAATGACGATGTAATTCCTTATTTAGATTCTAAAAAAACTCTTCAAATTCTCGATAAAAATAAAATCAAATACGATTATTATGAATTTAATCAAGGACATGGTGTAAACATGGACAATTTAAATTCATTTTTAAAATGGATAAAAGAAAAATATTAGTCTACTTCAATTTGTAATCCATCATAAGCTAAATAAACATTTTTAGGAAGAAATTTTTCAGTTTCAACATGAAAACCCATGTCAGGTGCTATGTGGGTAAGATATGTTGTTTTTGGTTTTAATATCTCAATTATTTTAAGTGCTTGATTTAAATTTATATGAGAGTAATGCTCTTTATGCCTTAAAGCATTTAAAACTAAACAATCAAGATTCATTAACTTTTCAAGTTCTTTATCCTTTATTGTTTTTAAATCTGTTATGTAAGCAAAATTGAATAACCTATAGCCAAAAACTTGTAATTTATGATGCATGTAGCTAATTGGTTTAAAAACTAAATCATCGATTTTAAAGTCTGTATTTTTCTTAATATTATTTGAATAAACGTGGGGAGATCCTGTGTAACCACCAGAGTAATCAAACAAGTAATCAAATCTTTTTTCTAATTTTTTTAGAACTCTTTTTTTTCCAAACAATGGAATCTTACCATACTTAAAAGAAATTGGTCTAACATCATCTAAACCTGCGGTATGATCCGAATGTTCATGAGTAATCAAAATAGCATCAATCTTAGAAAAATTATTTTCTAGCATTTGTTGTCTAAAATCGGGACTACAATCAATTAATATATTCTTTTGATTTATGTTAATTAAAATTGATGAACGAAGTCTTACATCTCTAGTATCCTCACTTTTACAGACAGGTCTATCTATTCCTATTGTAGGTATTCCAGTGCTTGTTCCTGTTCCTAAAAAAGTAATTTTCATGAATTAATGTCAAATTTAATTTTTTATCTCTTTTTATCGATAATACTTTATAAATTTGTAGCAATTACTAAAAATGGTAGTTTCTTTAAAGGGAGATAAAAATTTCGAAAACGTATTATCTACAGTTGATAAAGCTCTTCGCATTAACCTAAACGAACATATTTATGGAACTTTTGCAGAGATAGGTGCTGGTCAAGAAGTAGCTAGGTATTTTTTTAGAGCAGGTGGAGCATCTGGAACAATTGCTAAAACAATGAGTGCTTATGACAGGGGATTTAGTGATGCAATTTATGGAGCTGAACAAGATAAAAGATATGTGACGAAATCAAGACTTTCCAAAATGCTCAAGCATGAAATTAATTTACTTGAAAATAGAGTTGATAGAAAAAATAATCCAGAAAAAATGTTTTTTGCTTTTGCAAATACTGTTGCAACTATAGATTTTGCAAAAAAATTCAAGGGACATGGTTGGATGGGGATACGATTTCAAACTCATAGTCAACAAGAATACAGTGAAATTCAGATGCATGTCAGATTTCATTTAATAGATGCTAAAGCACAACAAGAAGCTTTGGGTATTATGGGTGTTAATTTAATTTATGGCGCATACTACAAGCATAATAAGCCCAGGTCTCTAATAAAATATTTGTATGACCATATTGATCCCCACGCGATTGAAATTGACACAATTAATTTTTCAGGTCCACTTTTTGAAAATGTTGATAATAGATTACTTAGTTTAGATTTAGTAAAAAATGGTATGACCCAAGCGGTTATGTTTGGACCTGATGGTAAAAATATACTTCCTGCAGCAGTTCTTTACAAAAAAAATATTCTTGCAATAAGAGGAAGTTTTAGACCAGTGACAAAAGTAAATGAAGATATGTATGAAAAATCATACAAAATGATTTCTAATGATAGTGAATTTGATCTCGAAAATACCATTTCAATATTTGAAATAACTCTATCTAATTTATTGAGTGGACAAAATGATGTAAACGAACAGGATTTTCTTGACAGAGCTGAGCTTCTATGTTCATCTGGAAAAACAGTGATGATTACTAATTTTCAGGAGTACTATAAACTTTCAGATTATTTTTCAAACTACACTACTAAAAAAACCGTAATGACTATGGGTGTAGATAACTTAATTAAAGTTTTTGAAGACAAATATTACTCAAATCTAAGTGGAGGAATACTTGAAGCGTTTGGTAAATTATTCAAACATAACATTGAGATATACCTTTATCCTTTGATAAAAGGTGAAAAACTCATAGATAGTTCAAATCTACAAGTCGAAGATAACATGAAGAACTTATATAAATATTTTAAAGACAATTTAAAGATTAGAGATATAGAAAACTTTAATAAAAGTCTTTTGAGTATTTATTCGTGGGAAGTATTAGAAGAAATTAAAAACAATTCGCCTGGATGGGAACAAAAACTTCCTGAATCAATTTCTAAACTGATCAAAGAAAAAAAACTATTTGGTTATTCAAATTAATCTGTCAAAATTTGATTGGTGTGATCTTTAGTGTTGACTTTGTCAATTACCCTTTCTAATACACCATCTTTATTAAAAATAAACGTTTTTCTGTATATACCCTCATACTCTCTACCATACATTTTTTTTATCCCCCAAACTCCAAATAATTTAACAACCTTCTTGTCAACATCTGCAAGTAAAGGATATGGAAAACCAAATTTGATCGAGAAATTTTTTTGTGATTTCGGTTTATCACAACTAACTCCAAGGATTGAATATCCTAGATTGGTTAACTTTTCATAGTTTTCAGATAAATTACAAGCTTCTGCTGTACATCCAGGAGTGTTGGCTTTTGGATAGAAAAAAACAATTAATTTTTTTCCAGAATAATCTTCTTTTGAAATGAGATTTTCATTTTCATCAATACATTCAAAATTCGGAAGTTTATCACCTGCTTTCAGTGTGTTCATAGTGTAAAATGTTTTCTAAATTTACAAAAATGAAGAAAACTGAAAAAGTTAAATTTATTATAAATACACTCGAAGATTTATATCCAAAAGTAGAAGTCCCCTTAAACCATAAAGACCCATACACTCTTCTAATAGCAGTTCTACTGTCTGCTCAGAGCACAGATGCTGGTGTAAATAAAATAACACCAAAATTATTTGCTAAAGCAGACAATCCATATGAAATGGTCAAAATGAGCATTGAAGAAATAAGAGAAATAATTAGACCTGTAGGATTATCTCCAATGAAATCGAAAGGAATCTATGGCTTATCGAAGATACTTATTGAAAAACATAATGGAAAAGTTCCAAAAAATCTCAAAGACTTGGAAGAGCTTCCAGCTGTTGGGCACAAAACAGCAAGTGTAGTTATTTCTCAAGCTTTTGGAATACCTGCTTTTCCTGTTGATACGCACATACATAGACTCATGTTTAGATGGGGATTATCAACTGGAAAGAGTGTAAAAAAAACTGAAGAAGATGCTAAAAGAATTTTTCCAAAAAATTTGTGGAATAAATTACATATTCAAATTATATATTATGGAAGAGAGTTTTGTCCTGCACGAAGATGGAATTTCAAGAATGATATTATTACTCAAAAAATTGGAAGAAAATCTGTTATTAATAAGTTTTTGATTTAATTACAGGTTATCTCATATAAATCCCAATTCTTATCGGTATTCTGATTCAGAAAGTAATAATCTTTAATTTATTGATATTTAACATATTATATTTGTTTTGTTAACATTTTTTTAACATATTAGTAACTTAAATAACTATAAAAAACTTTATATGAAAAACTTAGTAAGACTATTTTCCTTGTTATTTATAATGGCTGGGGCAATAGGATTTGCGCAAGGCACAGTGTCAGGTACAGTAACTGACACAGATGGTCTTCCACTTCCTGGTGCTACGGTTGTTGTACAAGGTACGTCGATTGGGGTTACNTCAGATTTTNATGGTAATTACTCAATCTCGGCTTCTCAAGGAGATGTNCTTGTTTTCAGTTATGTTGGTTACACGAGTCAAAACGTNACNGTTGGAANCTCGTCNACAGTCAATGTATCANTAGAAAGCAGTACTGCTCTTGAAGAAGTTGTTGTAACAGGTATCACATCNCGTGATAGAAAAAGAACTACNACNAGTGCTGTAGTNGTAGGATCAGAATTAATTGANGGTGTNGCTGTTTCATCTCCNGANCAAGCTCTAATGGGAAGAGTNTCNGGNTTNAGAATTGCTGCNGTNTCTGGAACNCCTGGTTCTNAACAACAAATNAGAATTCGTGGTGAAGGTTCNCTNACNGGNTCAAATGCACCNGCATTTGTNATTGATGGACAATTAATNTCNAGCGGNTCTATNAATGGNAGNACTGGACTTGATNTNGGNGTNTTNTCNATGATNAACGCCAATGATATTGAAAGNATNACNGTNCTTAANGATGCNGCTTCACTTGCTGCNTATGGTGCTAGAGGTTCAAATGGTGTAATTGTAATTACNACTAAAAAAGGNTCNGCTGGTGAAGTTAAATANTCTGTNAATTCATCTTATGGTTTCCAAAACTATGCGATGGATGAAAGAAAAATGTTAACAGGTAATCAAAGACTTGAACTTGGTGCTGAAATGNTCATGAACACTTATGGATGGACNAGAGAAGAAGGTACANCTTANNTTCTTCGTAATGCAGCTGGTGCTGCAGCCTGGGATGCTGGTGGAAGAGTTGATGGTAATTGGGAAGAATTAGTAAAGGTTGAAGATGCTGTCTATCAAAAGTATGATGTATCTGCTACTGGTGGTAATGCNGANTCAAACTTTAGAATGTCACTTGGTTACACTGATCAANAAGGTACATCTGTNGGATCAGAGTTTGAAAGTNTAACAGGTTCATTATCTGTCACTAGAAAATCTGGAAGGGTAACTCTTCAATCTACNAATAGAGTTGCTAACACAATTCAGGAAGGTCAATTTGAAGGTGGATCTTNCTATGCTGCNCCTCAGATGTCAAGAGTATTTATGTCTCCATTTATGCAACCTAAAAATCCAGACGGTTCTTGGAAACTAGACAACCCTATGAGTATTTTTAACCCATTATNTTTAGCTGAAAATAACATAAACAGAAATGAAGCTACNAGAGCNATTTCTAATAATCAGTTGTCNATAAACATNNTTGAAGGATTAAAATTTAAAACAACATTTGGTATNGATTANATNAATGCTAATGTGCATTCATATGAAAANCCTNTNCANGGTGGTGGTNNANNTGAAAATGGTACTTCATACATGACAAACTCAAGATATTTCAACTGGACAACACAAAATAACTTAGAATGGGATAAAACCTTTGGTGATAATGAGCATTTTCTTTCCGTTTTAGTGAGTCAAAGATTTCAAAAAAATAAATCATTGTCTAACTATTCGTATGGTGAAAATGTTCCAGCTATGGGATTAATTTACCCAAGTAGTTTTCAAACAAATCAGGCTAGTGCTGGTAGTTTTTCAGATTGGAAAGCACTTTCATATCTAGTGCTTGCAAACTATTCTTATAAAAACAAATATATATTTGATATTTCATACAGAAATGATGGTTCATCAAGATTTGCTTCTGACTATAGGTTTGGTAACTTTTACTCTGCTGGATTTGCTTGGAATATAACTGAAGAAAATTTCTTAAAAGATAATGATATTATCAATAACTTAAAGTTGAGAATTTCTTACGGTGAATCAGGAAACAATGCTGTCGGACTTAACCAATACCAGTCATTATTTTCTTATGGTGGATCATACAATGATAATGGTACTGTAACACCATCATCTTTTTCAAATCCAATAATTTCATGGGAAACAGCAAAACTTACTGACGTTGGAATTGATTTTAGTATTCTTGGCGGCAGAGTATCAGGATTAGTTAATTACTATATTAAAGACACGGCTGACTTATTACAAAGTGTTCCTTTGTCTCTTACAACAGGACATAGTTCTTACACTCAGAACGTTGGTACTGTAAGAAACCAAGGTGTTGAAATTGAGCTTGACGCTGAAGTTATAAAAGCTGGTGATTTCACTTGGAATATATATTCTAATTATGCTACAAATGATAATGAAATTTTATCATTAGCACAGGATGCTGCTGGAAATGACATTAACTTAGATGGATCATACAACGCTTCAAGAGTTGGAAGAGCTATTGGAGAATGGTTTATAAGAACATGGGGTGGTGTAGATTCTAATGATGGAAGACCTTATTTTATTGTAGGAGGTGACGGATCACCCGAGCAGCCATATTCAAATGATATAACATATATTCAAAATGAAGCTTTACAATCATTTCAAGGACAAAGGATGCCAACGTACTCCGGTGGTTTAGGTACTAGACTCTCTTATAAAGGTTTCTCAGTTGATGCTAATCTGTATTACTCTGGTGGTAACAAAATATTTGAAAGATGGGCATGGTACTACATGCAATCGGGAAGATATTCTACGTGGCTTTTTCAAGGTGGAGCTGACCTGATGAGAAGATGGCAACAGCCAGGAGATGTTACAGACATTCCCAAAATGCAGTGGACATACAGTACAGCGCTTACAGGATCTGGTACAACAACAAGATTCCTGTATGATGGTGATTTTGTAAGACTAAGAGACTTAACTGTCGGTTATGATTTATCAAAATCTATGCTTGGAAACTCAGGTCTTGATGCTGTAAAAATTTACCTAAAAGGTTTAAATTTATTTACATGGGTTAAAGATGATGACCTAAGAATCGATCCTGAAGTTAGGATGGGCGGTAGCTGGGAGATTTATACTCCAATCTTAAAATCAATTTCGGTTGGAGCTAACATAAAATTTTAATAAAATGAAAAATATATATAAAAGTTTATTAGTATTATCATCTTTTCTCATAGTTATTTCATGTGGAAATGATGATTTAGAGCCAACATTGGCAATGAATAAAAGTTCTGAGACTGGTATCCAATCAGCTGAGGATTTATCTTCAGTGCTAAATGGAGCTTACGATAGAATGTCTTCATCAGCTTACTATGCTGGTTATTTCATTTTGAATGGAGAAGTAAGATCAGATAATTTTTACCCAAACGGTACTTCAGGTAGAAGAGGTGCAGCTGCTATGGATTACAGTCCTAACGGATATGGACCTTGGTCTACGATCTATAGAGTAATTGCGATGTGTAATATTGTAATTCAAGCTGACCATGCTAGTCTTAGCGGTAATCAAGCTGCTATTGATCATATAGTTGGTCAAGCATATGCATTAAGAGCACTTGCTCATTTTGATTTACTAAGAGAGTATGGACAACATTTTGTTTCTGGACAAGGAGGTGGTAACTCTTTGGGAGTGCCATATGTAAAGACTTACAGAGATCCTGCAAACTTAACCCCATCAAGAGATACAGTACAATCTAACGTAGATAATATTGTTGCAGATTTAAATCAAGGTATCAGCATGATGAATAGTACAGCAGATGATTCACGATATATGACCAAAGGTGGAGCGTATGCTATTTTAGCCAGAGCTGCCTTATATTATGGTTCTGTAAATTCTGCTTATTACTCTGCTGCTGCAAGTGCATCAAAATGGGTTTTAGATAACTGGAGTAAAGCTGCTGTTGGTCCTTCGGGATATATGGCATGTTGGTACACAGATAATCCTGTTAATGCTTTGTTTTCAGTTGCAGCATCTGGTACTGATTCCAATGGTCTTGAAGGAATGGCAAATATGTATAGAGGCCCAACTTATGGAGACATCAGAATTGTTGAAGGAGACGGAGCTGACGATGTTCATGATGTCTATGAGTCTGATGATATTAGATATACTTCTCAGGGAATGATTGGGATGGAAAGAGGATATTTATCAATGCTTGGTAAATGGCCATCAATGGACTACTCTGATGATAATATTGTTATAAGAGTTGAAGAAATGCACTTAATATACGCAGAAGCTATGTTAAGAGCTGGTGATGCTGCTACAGCAAAGACATATTTAAATAATGTCCAAGCAATTAGAGGCGCGTCACTAACTGAAGCCACTTTAGATAATATTATCCTAGAAAGAAGAAGAGAATTTTTTGGAGAGGGATTAAGATTTTATGATATAACAAGACTAGGTATGGATATACCTCTTGTTGATTCAGTACTTCAAAGGTATGATGATTTAACAGGATCTACAGTAGAATATGGCAGCTACAGATTAGCTTATCCAATCTCTCTGTCTGAAAGAAATGCGAACCCAAATATTGTTAACAACTACGGTTACTAATATTTGAATTAGCATAAATCAATAAAACCCGCCTTTTGGCGGGTTTTTTGTTATATTTCTGTTAACATGAAATATATTTTACAACTAATAATATTATTCTCATTAACATCACTTTTTTCACAAAAAATCAATGTTGAGAATATTGAAATACTAAGAGATTCTTTTGGTGTTCCTCATATATATGCAAAAACAGATGCTGAATTAGCATACGGATTGGCATGGGCACACTCAGAAGATGATTTTAAAACTATTCAAGAAGCGTATTTAGCAGGCAATGGTTTATTAAGTAAANATATAGGGCTGAGAGGAGCTCCTGCGGATTTTTTAACACAACTTATAAGATCAGATNATATTGTTGATAGCTTATACCATACTATTGATAAGAATTTTATAAAAGTAATTGAAGGCTACGCTCAAGGAATTAACAGATTTGCAGAGGTCAATCCAGATCAAATTCTAGTAAAAAAGCTATTCCCAATCACAACTAAAAAAATGATAAGGTATTCATTCTTGCAACTTTTTATTTCAAGTGAGGGTGATGATTTTATTAGAACAATTGTTGAAAATACAACTAGAAAAATATCTTTTCTGGACAANAATAAGCTAGGATCAAATTTATTNGCTTTNAGNACTAATATTACAAAGAATGGTGAAACGTATCTTGGAATTAATACACATCAACCATTAGATGGACCTACCTCTTGGTATGAAGCACATCTAGTTAGTGAAGAAGGNACAAANATTATAGGAGCCACTTTTGCAGGTGCTCCATGTATACTTACTGGTACAAACGAAAATTTAGGATGGACTCATACAGTCAACTACCCAGATAAAACAGATATTTTTCAACTTGAAATGATTAACAAGAATTACTATAAGTTTGATAATCAAATTCTAAAATTAAAAACATTTAAAGCAAAAGCTTACATCAAGATTTTAGGCATTCCAATTAGGGTAAAGAAAAAATATTATGAAAGTATTTATGGTCCAACATTAAAAAATAAAAATGGTTTTTTCTCTGTTAGATCAGGCTCATTATTTAATATAAGAGCTCTAGAACAATGGTGGAAAATGAATAAAGCCAAAAACTTTGATGAATTCTACGGAATATTAGAAATGAATCAAATACCTGGTTATAACATAGGCTATGCTGATAAAGATGATAACATATTTTATATTTCTAATGGTATTATTCCTATAAGAAATGAATCATATAATTGGAGTGGAATTGTTCCTGGAAATACAAAAAAAACGTTATGGACAGAATATTATAAAACCAATGAATTACCTCAAGTCTTAAACCCAAAATCAGGTTATGTTTATAATGCAAATCATAGTCCTTTTAAATCAACTTCAATAGAAGAAAATCCTAATCCTAAAAGTTTTTCTTCTAATATGAATTACGAGTTATATGATAATAACAGAAGTAAGAGAATATTTGAATTGATTAATTCATATGATTCAATAGATTATAATGATTTTAAGGATATAAAATATGATCATACCTTCCCTACTCCATTTCATTATAATTTTATGGACATAAATAAAATAATGGAAATGAATCCTAATGAATATCCAGAAATAAAAGAATTATTAGAGAACATACAGAATTGGGATAGAAAAACCAATATTGAATCGATTGGAGCTGGTGCATTTGCNATGTTTTACTATAATCTTAGAAAATACTTTAGAAAAAGTTATATAAACAGAGAATTCAGTAAAGATATAATTGCACAATGCTTATTAGAAGTAAAAGAACAAATGTTAAAATATTTTAAAACTACCAATGTAAAACTCGGAGATTATCAAAAACTAGTAAGAGGAGATAAAGAAATACCAATCTGGGGAATGCCTGATGTTATAACAGCCATGAATGCAAGTAATTATAAAGATGGAAAAATTAGAGTAACGCATGGCGAATCATATATTCAATTTGCAAAATTTAGTAAAAAAGGAACTGAAATTGAATCAATTATTTCATATGGCGCTAGTGATCATAAAAATTCTAAACATTACTCAGATCAGATGGATATTTACAAGAAATTTGGAACAAAAAAAATGAGTTTTGACAGGGAAGAAAATTATAAAAATGCTGTTAAAATCTATAATCCGAAGTAGTGTTATATGAACGATTCATAAAGAGCTAAATACTTTTTAATCACTGTTTCTATATCAAAAAAAACTGCTCTTTCAAATGCATTTTCTTTAAAATTATTNAGTAGTGTATCATTTTTTAAAATAGTTTGAGCAAATTCAACCATTTGATCAATATTATTATAATCAGTTAAAAAACCAGTNTGGTTATGGATATTAACCTCAGGAAGACCACCAACATTTGAAGAAATTATTACATTTTTTGAAGCCATTGCTTCTAGTGCTGATAAGCCAAAACTTTCAGTTTTAGAAGGTAAAATGAATAAATCAGAGTGGCATAATTCTCTTTCNACTTGTTGAGTATTTCCTAAAAAGTATACATTTTTAATTTTTTTTCTTTCAACAATATCCCTAACAGCTTCCAATTCAGGTCCCTCACCTATTAATTTCAACTTCGATTTAATGTTAGAAGATAATTTTTCAAAAAAATCAATTACACCTCTAACATTCTTAACTGGCCTAAAATTACTTACATGTGTAATTATTTTATAACCTTCATTATCTTCATTACATATATTAAGTTGGGTTCTAAACTTTGCAAGATCAACAAAATTTGGAACAACCGTTATTTCTTTTTTTAAATTAAAAAAATCAATTGTACTATTTTTTAAACTTTCTGAAACTGATGTAACTACATCAGAATTCTCAATAGAAAATTTTACAGCTGGTTTGTAAAATGGGTGCTTACCAACCAGTGTTATGTCTGTTCCATGAAGAGTTGTGACTATTGGAATGTTAATTTTCTCCGATGCAAGCATTTTTTTAGCCATATAAGCAGCATAAGCATGAGGAATAGCATAATGTACATGTATTATATCAATAGAATGTTTTATACATACATCTACTAGTTTACTAGACAAAGCAAGTTCATAAGGCTGAAAGTTAAAAAGTGGGTAAAAAGGGACATTTACCTTATGATAATAAACAGANTCATTATCTGGCACCAACCTTACGGGCATTTGATATGCTATAAAATGGATTTCATGACCCATTTTAGCTAATTTNTGGCCTAATTCTGTGGCAAGTACACCACTACCNCCAAAAGTTGGATAACATACAATAACGATCTTCATATTTAGTTTAATGAATTTTTGATTAATCTATGAACTTCTGTTCTAATATTGTTTATAATTAGTTTTTTGTTTTCCATTGATGGATATGTTCTATTTGATAAAAAAACATAAATTAGGTTATCCTCAGGATCAGCCCAAGCGTAAGTTCCAGTGAACCCTGAATGCCCAAAACTTTCATCAGAAACACATTCGCACGCAGAGTTAGTTTCTTTATCTAATTGACGTTTGTCAAATCCTATGCCACGTCTATTTCCTTTAAAATGTCGTTTATTAAATAAATCNAAGTTAGAGGAACTAAAAATTTCAGTGTCTCCAATTTTACCCTTGGAAAGGAAAAGATNCATCATTTTAGCTATATCCTCTGAATTNCCAAATAGTCCAGCATGACCTCCAATACCACCTTGCATTGCAGCTCCCATATCATGTACAAAACCTTGTAATTTCGCATATCTAAAATATGTATCAATTTCAGATGGTACTATATTATCTTTAGGGTAGTAATCTCTTGGATTATATGTCAAAGATTTCGCTCTAATTCTAGAAAAAACTTCATTTTTTATAATTAAATCTAGTGATTTACCATACTTAGACTCCAAGAAAGATTTTAAAAAGTAATAAGGGACATCACTATATTTATATTCTTTAACTTTTAAAAGATCGCTATCAACTATTCTTTTCATAATAGTATCATTCCAATATTTGTTCATATATAATTTGTCAGCGACTTGAGTTGAAAATTTATTTGATCTAGAATCTTTATANTATTTTTTTATTTGTTTATCAGTGATTGAGTCTAAAGTTTCCTTATAAAATGGAATCCAAGGAATTAGTGCTGCTTGATGAGAAAACATCTCATCAAATCTTATGTTAGACTTATCCTTTAAGTTGTATTCAGTATAAATTTGAGAAAGGTTTGTGTCTAAATTAAGTTCATTTTTATCAAACTCTATCAACATTAAAGGAACACTAACAAGGATTTTTGTTAGGGATGCTAAATCATAAAGCATATCATTTGTTACTGCCTTTTTTTTTTAAAGGTCTGATAACCATAAGATTTATTGTAAACAACTTTACCATCTTTAGCAATTAGCAACTGAGCTCCAGGTGTCATTTCTTCTTTAATTGAATGATTTATCAAAGAGTCAATTTTTTTAATTCCCTCTGTGGAAAATCCATTGTTCAAATAATGAGAATAAGATAATTTATTTATTGTTTCTATCTCG
This sequence comes from Flavobacteriaceae bacterium, assembly GCA_002703065.1. Lineage (GTDB taxonomy): Bacteria > Bacteroidota > Bacteroidia > Flavobacteriales > Flavobacteriaceae > Eutrophosalina. The sequence goes on from PAEO01000010.1 coordinate 33,196, forward strand.
ATCTTTGTATTCACAGGAATATCTTCATGAATNGAAACTGGAAGTCTNCCTTTGGATGAAATAGATCCAAANATAACTTGAGCTGCTTTTTCTTGAAAAATATCTCTGTTTTGATATGCGATTAGTATGGATTCAATCCCATCAATATTGATATCAGAAACACAGTAGGGTTTTGCAAATACAGCCAATGTTAAGCTGATATCATTCTTTAGAGTTTCAACTAACTTNATTTCATCTTGATTTAATCTAAAAGGCTCAAATGGAGATTCATCAGACTTATGAAATCCAACTACAAGATGATCATATTCTAAAATNATCTCTTTTAGATCTTTAATATTAGTTCCTGTTAGATCTGTTATTTGAGAATATTTATTTAAAAAAGAAAGAAATGATTTATTATTTGCATCACCAATCTTGATGTAAGCTATTTTACTTTCAGCTTGCTTAAGAGGTAAATTATTATCATTATTTCTTACTAATGTCATAGATTGTTCTGCCAATTGGTCAAGCAAAGCAAAATCTTCTTCTTCATTCATTTCNGCAACAATGTTACTTTTTTGAATCTCTTTAAAATTATGAAGCCCAGCTTTATACTTAGCCATCAAAATCTTTTTTACTGACTCTTCCAACCTTTCATTTGGGATTTTTTTTCTTGCAAGAGCTTTTTTAATTTGCTTAACACTCTCCTCTAAGTCATTTGGCATAAGTAGTATATCATTACCTACTTTCATTGCACTNACATCTGCATACTCTTTCTTAGTAAAATCAACAACTCCTTTCATATCAAGAGCATCAGTAACAATTAACCCATTAAAACTAAGCTCATTTTTAAGAATATTATTAATGATATTATTTGATAGTGTTGAGGGTAAATTCCCTTTTTGTAATGATGGCACATTAATATGAGCTGTCATTACAGAAGAAAGATTATTTTCTATCAGCTTTTTATAAGGGTATAGTTCAACATCATAAATCCTTTCTTTGTCAAAAGATATTAAAGGAAGAGTATAATGTGAATCGGTTTGAGTATCACCATGACCAGGGAAATGCTTAGCAGATCCCATTAAATTTGTCGACTGCATACCTTTCAAATATGCTAAAGCTTTTTCAGTTACGTTAAACTTATCTTCACCAAATGATCTTGATCCAATAATAGGATTGTCAGGGTTGGTATTAATATCTACTACAGGCGCAAAATTTATATGAACTCCAAGTCTATTGGCGTGTTTACCAATTCTTTCACCAACTTTATATACTAGAGACTCATCCTCTATTGCCCCTAAAGTCATATTATAGGGAAATGAGAAAGCATCATCTAGTCTCATCCCTATACCCCATTCAGCATCCATACCAATTAAAAGTGGAACTTTTGAAATACTTTGGAAATGATTTGTTGCATCAGCTTGATCTTCAATTTTACCTAGTGAAAAGATTAGTCCACCAAGTTTATATTTATTAATCAATGAGGAAATATGACTAATTTCTTCTTCTCCATATTTAGTTGCAACCCAAACTGTAAATAATTGACCAATTTTCTCTTCNTGATTCAAAGAATTATAAACACTATCTACCCATTTTTTTTGTTCATCATAATCACTAGTTTCTAGTGGACTTTGTGAGTAATTTAAATTTAAAAAAGTAATGAATGCTATAATTAGAAATTTTCTCATGTTAGTAAAGTTTTATGCCAACTATTTTTAAGTTGAACTTCCCAGTGCTCAATATAATCTTTTTTTGTTTTAATTAAATTATTAAAAACAATGGACTCTTCATTGATTTTANCTTCAGATATTAATTTTTTAAAATCAGATAAACTTTGTAAGTTAATTTTTTCAGAATCAGCCTTGTAAGCAACATTTAATCTATTAAAAAAATCAACTCCAATTTCATTAGATAAATGAATTATAAAGTTTGTTAATTTATCAATGGAGCATCCACTAGCAGAGTTAATTTCTTCATCAACTGAAACAATTAAAAATAAATCATATCTGATTTCAAATGAGGATTTGATTTCAGCTCCATGAGATGACCAATCATTTAAAAATGGAGGAATTTCATTAATTAATAATTTTTGATTTGAAGGACTAATAATTTTATCAGATTGAAATACCCAAAGTTTAGAAGAATCGCTTAACAATTTAAAATCAACCAACATACTAAGTAGCTTTATCTAATAACTCAGCAATATCATAAACTACTAGTTCTTTTTTACTTTTTACATTTTTGATGCCGTCTGAAATCATTAATTTACAAAAAGGACAACCTACAGCTACAATATCTGAATTAGACTCAACGATTTCTTCCGTCCTTTTGATGTTAACTTCTTTATTTCCACTCTCCGATTCTTTAAAAATTTGAGCCCCACCAGCACCACAACACAAACCTTTTTCCTTACAATTCTTNAGTTCGTTAATTTCGGTACTCAATTTCTTAATTACATCTCGCGGTGGTTCATAAACCTTATTAGCACGCCCAAGATAACAAGGATCATGAAATGTTATTTTTTTTCCGTTAAAATCAGGCTTTTTAACACGAAGCTTTCCAGATGACAGTAGAAATGATAAAAATTCTGTATGGTGTAAAACCTCATAATTACCGCCTAGTTCNGGATACTCATTTTTAATAGTATTAAAACAATGAGGACATGCAGTAACTATTTTAGAAAAGCTGTAACTATTTAATGTTTGAATATTNGAAATTGCTTGCATTTGAAACAAAAACTCATTACCAGCCCGTTTAGCAGGATCACCAGTACAGCTCTCCTCAGTACCTAAAACAGCATATGATACATTTGCTTTATCAAGTAAATTTGTAAACGATTTAGTTACTTTTCTTGCTTGATCATCAAAAGATCCAGCACAACCTACCCAAAAAAGTACCTCTGGTTGAATTCCATTGTTATTTAACTCTTTTATGGTAGAAATTTTATTCATATTTTAAGATTTACCATCATCAAAAACTTGAATGGTAGCATTTTTTAAAACTAAATCTGTAAATCTACCATTATATCTTGTTGCCTTGACGAGATGATTATCAATCCAATGGTAATTTCCACCCCTGGGTTTACCCATTACCATACTGTGATACTTAAATCCATGATCTTTTAGCCATTTTTCAGTTACTGACCTGTGATCTTCAGTTCTGGATGTGAAAAAACAAATAACATGACCTTGATCATACCATCTGTTCAATGTTTCTAATGCATCGGGGTACACATTTGCGGTCGCCATTCTTTCCGGCTCTTCATTTGGAATGTCGTCACATATAGTTCCATCAATATCTATTAAATAATTTTTGATACCATCAGGTAATACGGGACTAATTTTTTCACCACTATCTGATTTTTCCTCAAGTAAGTTGTCGATTTCTTCTTTATTCATATTAATTATTATTTATCCAATTTATTCTGTCTTGATTATTAAACTGCCAAGGAGCTCCATTATTTTCAATATTTGTCATCATGTTATTAATCTCATTGGGAGCTGAAGATTCTTCCATCACCATATATCTTCTTATATCTAAAATTATTGACATTGGATCTATACCAATAGGACAAGACTCTACGCATGCATTACATGTTGTACATGCCCAAATCTCTTCTTTTTTAATATANTCACCCAATAAACTTTTATTGTCATCTAAAAACTGCTTATTTTTNTTAATATTATTACCAACTTCTTCTAATCTGTCTCTTGTTTTCATCATAATTGATCTTGGGGAAAGAAGTTTTCCAGTAATATTTGCTGGACATTCGCTTGAACAACGTCCGCACTCCGTGCAAGTATATGCGCTTAATAATTGAAATTGGTTTAAATCAAATACATCTTTNGCTCCAAGTCTTTCAATTTCACTATTAGNACTGTTATGTTCAGGATCAATATTGAGCATAAGCTTTACTTCATTTAAAACGGATTTCATGTTAGAAAGTTTGCCTTTACTTTCCAAATTTGAAAAGTAAACATTTGGGAATGCTAGAATAATATGAAGATGTTTTGAATAATATAAATAATTGAGAAAAAATAAAATTCCAATTATATGCAACCACCAACTAGCTCTTTCAATATAAAAAACTGCCTCAACACTTAAATCAGAATACAAAAAAGTCATGTAAGAACTAACAGGAAATGATCCATATTCTAAATAATTATTGAAATTTTCGTTTTGTAAAATTTGATCAGTGGCATTCATGTTCAAAAAAAGAAACATTAATATGATTTCAATATATAGAATTATGTTAGCATCCAATTTTGGCCAACCCTTCAAATCATTTTTTATAAATCTATCGATTCTAATAATATTTCGTCTAATCCAGAATAATATGACAGAAATTATCACTAATAGAGCTAATATTTCAAAAAAAGCGATTAAAAAATTATAAAAAGAACCTAAGTATGGTGCTAAGGAACGATGTTTACCACTTACTCCATCAATGATAATTTCTAATAATTCAATATTTATTAATAAGAAAGCTACATAAACTATTAAGTGCAGAAAACCAACAACAGGTCTATCAAACATTTTTGATTGACCAAATGCTATCAATAATGTTTTTTTTATTCTCTCTTGTTTCTTGTCAATATTAGGAATTTTTTTTCCTAGAGAAATGTTTCGATATATCCTTTTACAATTTATAGCAAAAATTGAAATAGAAAAAATAAAAATAGAGACAAAAACAACCGAAGAAATCATAAGTATTCAGTTATTTCTTAGTTTGATATTCTTTATTTTTTTTTCCAAAAAGAGAAAAATGAACGTATCTCTTCGGGTTTAATCTCAAGTCTTCCATTAATAGATTTAGATTGTTACTAGCTTCGTTGAGAGACTTAATCATAGAATCATCATAAATTAATTGATTAAAGGTTCCGTCACCAGAGGATATTTCATCAATTATTGAATTTAAATTATTTGATGTTTTTGTTAAGTTTCCTATGATAAGTTCAACATCACTGAATGAATTTGACAAAGAAGAAAAATTTGATGAGAAATTATCAACATTTGATACAATATCATTTATTTTAATTTCATTACTATTTATAATTGAATTTAAATTTTCAGCGGATTCTTTTAGATTTATTGCTAAATCTGAAAGCTGTGAAAATGATTCTTTAATTTGATTTTGAGAATTAACATCCAAAACGTTATTNATATTTTTTAAAAGAGAATCAGCACTGACAAAGGTTGATTCAATTTTTTCTTGTAAGGGNGATAATTTATCGTTAACAAGCTCTGTCAAACCTGGTGCAACAGAAGACCTTAAAGTATCGCCTGATTGAGCTAATGGACCGTTATTAGGCAAAATAGCAAGAGCTTTACCGCCTATTAATCCTGTCTCATAAATTTGAGCGACACTGTTTTTTGAAAATTTAACTTTATTCTCAACTCTAAATTTAACAAGAATATCCATTGTGTTTTGATAAAATGAAATGTCCTGAATACTTCCAACATTAAATCCACTAACAGTTACAGGTGTTCCTACAGAAACCCCTTCAATATCATCATATATGGCAAAAAAAGTTCTATCAGATGAAAATATGTTATTACTTTTCAAGTAACTAAATCCAACAATAAACATTAGAATTCCTGATAAAACTAAAATGGCTGTTTTTATTTCGTTGGATAACTTCATTNCTTATATAAAATTANAAATAAAAGGATATTAATTTTCTAATTCATTTAAATATTTATCAATACTATATNATTTATTNTTCTTGAAAAGTTCAATAAATGCATCTTTANATCCANCAGANTTGGCTCTAATTAGATTTTTTCTTGCATCTTCAATATTATTTGATGATCCAAAATAGTACTTATATANCTTTGAATTCTTTCTTAATGATAATGACTTCAACCCTTTAAAATTATAACTTTTGAGAGGGATCATTTTTGATCCAGTAGCAATTCTAACTTTAAATTCAAAAACATCCTTGGTTGTTGAATTACTGATTTCTAAAGTGTTATATGAAACGTTGCCATTAAGATTTAAAAAATATTTATTTATTGCATCACTAATGGCTTGAGCCATTTCTGATTGTCCTTTTTTTGAGTTTAGATATTGACCTTCTGTCTTATTTGTAAGAAAACCTGTTTCTATCAACACACTTGGCATATATGTATACTTTAACACTATGAAACCAGCTTGCTTAACAGTACGATTCTTTCTTTTTAAATTATTAACAAAAGATTTTTGTATTTGATTTGCAGCCAATATGCTCTGATCTAAATACTCCTCTTGCATTAAAACAAGACTTATTACAGACTCTGGGTTGTTAGGGTCAAATCCATCATATTTTTGCTCATAATTTTCTTCTAAAAAGATAACAGAATTCTCTTTTTTTGCTATTTGAAAATTCCTATCGTTAGCATGCAAACCTAGAACAAATGTACCTGCACCGTATGCATTTGAACTATGAGCATCACAATGGATAGATATAAACAAATCGGCATTAGAGTTATTGGCAATTTGTGCTCTTTTAAATAAGTCAACAAATCTGTCGTCTTTTCTAGTATAAATTACTTCGTAGTTTAATTTTTCTAGTTTTTTACCAACTTCTAAAGCAATATTCAAAACAATATTTTTTTCGTAGTAGCCATTTCCTCTGTTTCCAGGATCTTTACCACCATGACCGGCATCTATTACAACTTTATATCCATTTGATTGAGAGAAAACTAAATTTGAAAGAAAAAATAATAGTATAAATAAAGAAGATAAATTATAATTAGACCTTGAATTCATCTCTTATAAAATTATCATTAATTTTGAACTTTGCAGAGTTCAATTTGAATTTTAATAGACAACATATAAACAACATATTAAGATATTTAATAACTCTTTTTTTATTGATCTCTACTCAGCTCACTTTTTCACAGCAAGAAGAAAATAAGANTGAAATTTCAATTGANACTCTTGAGGAAAAATTATTATTAGACAAAGTAAGAAGAAAAGCTAAAGGATATATAAGAATAAATAACAAAGAAAAAAAAATATTCCTTTTTGATAAAGCAGAACTTTATTATCAAAATATAGAATTGAAAGCTGGAGTTATTGAGTTTGANTGGGGAAAAAATATAGTATCAGCTGGAAGATTAATAGATTCACTAGGNAATTACAGTCAATCTCCAATTTTTAAACAAGGTATGGATGAAATAAATCCAGATTCCCTTAGATACAATTTTGACTCTAAAAAAGCACTTATTTGGAACTCAAGATCTGAGCAAAGTGATATGAACGTTTTTTCTGAGGCAACAAAGAAAGAAAGTGATTCAATTTATTTCTTAAAAGAAGCTAAGGTAACTACTTCAAAAAATTTGGATGATCCTGAATATTACATTAGAGTAAGATCTGCTAAATTTATTCCAAACAATAAAATAATAGCTGGTCCAAGTAATCTATATATATATGATGTACCAACACCAATATTTTTACCCTTTGCCTTTTTTCCGTTAAGTCAAGATCGTAATTCAGGATTTATTTTTCCAACCATTGGTCAAAACAACAACAGAGGTTATTTTTTTCAAAATGGTGGTTATTATTTTGCACCAAGTGATTTTTATGATTTGACTCTTTTAGGAGATTACTACACTAATGGAAGTTATGGAATGAGGGTTGAATCAAACTATAGAAAGAGATATTCTTTTAATGGAAGACTTAGTTTCCGTTTTGAAAATTTAATTGATGGAGAAAGAGGATTGCCAGGTTATTCAAAGTCTGATATTTATAATATAAGATGGACACACTCNCAGGATCCAAAATCCAATCCAAATAGTAGATTTTCAGCATCTGTTAATCTTGGAAGTAGTAATTATTTTAGAGAATCTTTAAATCAGATCAATACACCAAACTTTTTAAACAATACCTTAAATTCTTCAATTTCATATTCAAAAACTTTTAGTGGCTACCCGTCATTAAATCTNTCACTAACTGCATCACATTCTCAAAACACAAGAACAAAAACCGTAAATTTAGTTTTACCTACTTTCCAGGGTAATCTCGAAAGAATTTACCCGTTTGTAAAAAAGAATGCTCAAAAAAAAGGTATTTTAAAAAACATTAATCTACAGTACTCATTCAGAGGAGAAAATAGAATTAATACCACTGACTCTTTATTTTTGAAAAAAGACATGTTTAAAGATGCAAAGTATGGAATGAAACATTCTATCCCTATAAGTACAAACTTTAAAGTTTTGAAACATTTTAGTGTAAGCATGGGAGGGAATTTCGATGAAATATGGACTGGCGCAACAGTTTTTAGAAACAACTACAACATNAATGAAAANCAAATCGGTGAAGTAGAAAATATTAAAGGCTTTGATCGTTTTTCGCAATATAATTTTGGAATGAGTATTGGAACTACTATTTATGGCCTTTTTAATTTTAAAGAGGGCAAAAATATTCAATCAATTCGTCATGTTATAAGACCCTCAATCAATTATAATATAAGGCCAAGTTTTGAAAAGTATTACGATACCTACATAGTTGATGCTGATGGAAATACAGCAGAATATACAAGATTTGAAGACTCATTCTTTGGNAGACCCTCAAAGAATTACTCAAGTAACATTGGTATAAATTTAAGTAATAACCTAGAAGCTAAAGTTGCTANCAAAGACAGTTTGAGTACAGAACCAAAAAAAATTAAAATTTTAAATAATCTAAATTTTTCCACAAGCTATAATCTTGCAGCAGATTCATTAAGGTTAGCGCCAATTAGAATGACAGCAGGTTCAACAATTTTTGATAATAAATTAAATATTAATGTAGGTGCAACTTTTGATCCTTATACTATAAATGATAATGGAGTTAGAATAGANAAGTTAAATATTTCAAATGGTGGTGGACTTGTTAGAATGACAAGTGCAAATATAAATATGAGTTACTCAATAGACAGTAAAAGCTTGGGCTCCAATAATAGTCGAGATAATAGTGAAAATCTATCGGGTGGAGGTAGATCTGATGATTTATTTGGACAAAGTCAAGATTTAACAAGAAGCACATTTGACAATGATGATGATGATGATGATAGTAATAAAAAAGATAAAAATATTACAGAGTATATCAACAATATTGATTGGGACTTTAGATTAGCACACTCATTGACTTATCTAAATAATCGGGGGCAAAAAACAATTAGCAATAATTCTTTAATGTTCTCTGGAAATTTGATGTTATCAAAAAAATGGAAAGTTGGNGGATCATCTGGATATGATTTTAAAAATAAAGGTTTTACATACACTCANCTTCGTTTTGAAAGAGATTTAGATAGCTGGAAAATGAATTTTAGCTGGGTGCCGTTTAGTGTNAGNGAATCTTGGTACTTTTTTATAGGNATAAAATCTGGATTTTTAAGTGACTTAAAATACGACAAAAGAAAAGAACCTGATAAACGTTTATAATATGAAAAAAATAATTTACACAAAAAAAGCTCCAGATCCTGTTGGACCATACAGTCAAGCAATCTTTGTTAATTCTACTCTATATATTTCTGGCCAAGTAGCTATTAATCCTGAAACAGGTAAAATTGAAAATTCAAATATTGAAAATGAAACACTTCAAGTAATGAAAAATCTTGAAGCTATATTAAATGAGGTTGGTTTTAATTTTAAGAATGTAATTAAAAGCTCAATTTTTTTAAGTGATATGAACAATTTTAATGCTGTTAACAAAATTTACGGAAGTTTTTTCAGTGTTGAAGATGCTCCTGCAAGAGTTACGGTTGAAGTTAGCAGACTTCCAAAAGATGTAAATGTTGAAATTGATATGATTGCTACTTAATCAACTCTTTGTGATATAAAATCAAACCATCTTTAGGTTTTTTTAATATACTTCCAACAATCATATCCCTTTTATTTAGCGCTTCTTGTAATTCGTCTTTTAAGTAATAAGCTATTGATCCGATGAAATGTAAAGGGATTTTTTTACAGTCTTCAAATTGTTCAATTTGATTACTTATGAATAAACTTATTCCTTTGTTAATTAGATTTAAACAATACTTGTTATTCTTATTATCAATCAAAAATTTTGCAAACGTCGCTAAGTATGCTTGAGGATTAGGTTTCTTATAAATAGTATCCTTAACAATATTTGGGTCCAGCTTATATTCCTTAGAAAATTTAAGAGCTAGTTCTGGTGGCATTTTATTAAAAAAGTAATCTTTTAACATTTGTCTTCCGTAATAGTTTCCACTTGCATCGTCCATTAAAACATATCCCATTGANGTAATTTTTTGAACTATATCAATTCCATCATAATAAGTGCAATTTGAACCAGTTCCAAGAATAGAAACAATAGACTTTGATCCAACAGTTACAGTTGAATAGACTGCTGCGTAAGTGTCTTCCTTTACTATAATTCTTGAATTCTCAAAAATAGATTCAAAAACTTTTTTTATTAGTTTTCTAGGAACCTCTGTACCACATCCAGCACCATAAAAGTAAAGATGAGTTATATCTTTTCTTTTTTGGTATAGCTCAAAATTATTGACAATTCTTTGCTCAATATTGTTATAATTTAATATTTGAGGATTTAATCCTTGGGTTTGGGTATCAAATACTATGTTTTTATTGGAATCTAGACAGATCCAATCAGTTTTTGTAGAACCACTATCAGCAATTAAAATCATTTAATTTATGAGCAAAAGTACTTTGCTAAATCAATCAATTTGTTTGAATAACCAGCCTCATTGTCATACCAGGAAATGATTTTATAAAACTTAGAATTAAGTTGTATACCACCTTTTGAATCGACAATTGATGTTCTAGCATCTCCTATAAAATCTTGAGAAACAACAGCTTCATCAGTATAACCAAGAATTCCATTTAATTCATTTTCTGATGCAGATTTTAAAGTACTCATAACCTCTTCGTATGATGTATCCTTTCCTAATTTTACAGTTAGATCAACCACAGAAACATTAGCAGTAGGAACTCTAAAAGCCATTCCTGTAATTTTTCCTTCTAAACTTGGAATAACCTTTGTAACAGCTTTTGCAGCACCAGTTGATGCTGGAATTATATTCAACAAGGAACTTCTCCCACCTCTAAAATCCTTTTTTGATGGCCCATCAACTGTAAATTGAGTCGCAGTAACAGCATGTACAGTTGTCATTAGGGCCTCCTCTACTCCAAAGCTATCATGAAGAACTTTAGTTAATGGTGCCAAACAATTTGTAGTACAGCTTGCATTAGAAACAATTTTATCATTCTTGTCTAGGTCATGATGATTTACACCCATAACATACATAGGAGCATCTTTAGAAGGAGCAGATATAACAACTTTTGGAGCTCCTCCATCAATATGATATTGAGCTGTTTCAAGAGTTGTAAAAATACCAGTACATTCTGCAACTACATCAACACCTTTTTCATCCCATTTAATATTCTTTGGATCTCTTTCTGCAGAAACTATTACAGTTTCTCCATTAACCGATAGGTTATTATCAACAACTGAAATATCAGCATTACATTTTCCATGAACAGAATCGTATTTTAGTAAATATGCTAAATGATTAATATCCAATAAATCATTAATAGCAACAATTTGAACATCATCTCTCTCNAGTGATGCTCTCATTACCATTCTACCAATTCTACCAAATCCGTTAATTCCAATTTTTAATTTGCTCATTATATATTTTTAAGTATTCATTATTTTAGACATTCTTAACAATTCTTTGTTAATTTTTGATTTTCCTTTAATAGCTTTAGAAAGATCAGTCTTATTTATTTTTCCATTTTGAATTCCAATCATTACTCTNGATTCACCATTTAAAAGGGATTCAACAGCTGTAATACCCATTTGAGTTCCAAGAACCCTATCAAAACATGATGGGCTCCCTCCTCTTTGCATGTGACCTAAAACTGAAACTCTAACTTCATATTTAGGTAACTTTTCTTCAATCATATTTGCTAACTGAAAAACACTTTCACCTGTTTTATCACCCTCAGCAACAACAATTATAGTTGAGGTTTTTCCAGCACTTTTACTTCTTTTCAACGAATTGATTAAGTTATCACTACTCATATTAACCTCAGGAATCAATATTTCTTGAGCTCCAATGGCCAATCCTGTGTTTAAAGCAATAAAACCAGCATCTCTACCCATAACCTCTACTAAAAACAATCTATGATGAGAAATAGCAGTNTCTCTTATTTTGTCAATTGCTTCAGTAGCTGTATTAAGAGCAGTATCATATCCCAAAGTATGAGAAGTTCCAAAAAGATCGTTGTCGATTGTCCCTGGTATACCAATTACTGGAAAATTAAATTCTTCAGAAAATTTCAGACCACCAGTAAAGGAACCATCACCCCCGATAACAACTAAACCATCTATTTCATTAGCTTTTATATTTTCAAAAGCTTTTGCTCTTCCCGACTTTGTTTTAAACTCTTCTGATCTAGCAGAATACAGGAACGTACCTCCTCTATTAATAATTCCTCTAACAGAACGAGTGTACAAGATCTTTGTATCATTTTCGATCAATCCTGAATATCCTCTGCTATACCTGTACATTTGATATCGTAATGAGCACATGTTCTTGCCACTGCCCTGATCGCAGAATTCATACCTGGGGAATCTCCTCCACTTGTTAAAACAGCAATATTCTTCACAGTTGTTAAATGAATTGCAAAATTAATTTAAATTTTCAAGAAAGAGAATTAATTAATCTAAATTCATCCAAATATTACCAGATTGGTGAGATTTTACAGCTTTTTCAATAAAATCCATACCTCTAACACCCTCATCGATTGAAGGAAATTCAACGGAATCAAATTTTTGTTTTTTAATAGCTTTAGCTACTCCATTATATATATTTCCCATGGAATCAAAAATACCCTCAGGATGTCCAGGCGGAATTTTAGTTGATATATTAGATATATCATAATTGTAAGGGTGAGCAGTTTTTAATACACGCATAGGTTCATTGTCGGAAAGATGATATAAATAATTTGGGTTTTCTTGCTCCCATTTCAAACCACCTTTATCACCATAAATACTAATTCTTAAGTTATTTTCTTCACCAGTAGCAATTTGACTAGATCTAATCGTTCCGTTTGCTCCATTTTCAAGTTGAATCAAAATATTTGCATCAACATCCATTGGATTGTCATCATAAAGATTATTTAGGTGAGATAATATTTTTTTGACATTTGAACCTGCAACCAATTCAACCATATTAAAAGCATGAGTACCTATATCTCCAACACAACAACTAATTCCAGAAACTTTAGGGTTTAATCTCCAGGTTGAGGATCTTTTTTCTTTATCGTGTACGACAGGATTTAACCAGCCTTGAAGGTACTGAGCATCTACTTTGTGAACCTTTCCAATCTCACCATTAGCAACCATCTTAGTCATTTGTCTTACCATTGGATAACCGGTATAGGTATATGTAACAGCAAAAACTAAATCTTTTGATTCTTTTATTTTAAAAAGTTCTTTAGCCTCAGCATATGTTGTTGTTAAGGGTTTTTCACATATAACATGAAAATCATTTTCCAATAACATTTTTGCCATTGGAAAGTGGAGAAAATTAGGTGTTAGAACAGAAACAACTTCAATTCTTTTTTCAGAATCAAGCTTTATTTCTTCATTAATAAATGTTTCATAATCCTTGTAAACTCTACTCTCATCTAAGCCTAAATGCCTTGCAAATTTTAAACTTTCTTCATGTTCTGGATTAAATACACCTCCNACTATTTCATAATTATCATGCATTGATGAAGCAATCCTATGCAAAACTCCAATAAGTGANTCTCCNCCTCCACCNAAAATCCCAAGTCTAATTTTTTTATTANGCATTATTAAATCTTAGTTTTTCAAGTTTATTTCTATTTAAAAATAGAATTCCAAAGAAAAATATTAGAATTAATGGAAAATAAGTCATGTTTGCTAGCGTTGCTTTTCCTGCAGCAATTTCAGCAAGATCCTGAGTTAATCCAGAATCTAAAGCTATCTGAGTATTATCATCAATCCAAGAACCTATTACAGGATTCCAAATTCCAGTTGCAAACATTCCCATTCCACCAACTAAAGACATTCCTAATGCTCCAGTCTTCGGTAAATATTCTGCTACAAAACCAATCATAGTAGGCCAAAAATAACAAACACCGAAAGCAAACAACACAGCCGCACCATACAGGGCAGTTCCATCAACAATTGACATTAAATAAATTGCAACAGTAGAAACAATAGCAGACATAAATAAAACACCNATTGGATTTAATTTATGTACTATTGGTCCTGCAAAATATCTACCAACCGCCATAATACCTGTTACCATTGCTANTATAAGCATCGGACTTGCTCCCGATTTTTCCAGTAATGGTTGTAACCATTGCTGAGTACCTAGCTCAGTTGTTGCTGTTAATGTCATACATAAAGCGATGAAAATAAAGAGAAAAGTAAATAGTGATCTTATATTAGTACTTGTATCAGTATCTATGTTTTCAGATTTTGGAAATTTCTCTTTATAAAACATATATCCATAAATCAATGTTGGCGGAATCATAACAGCAATCTTTATTTGCCAACCCAAATCAAAAGAGCTTAAAAAATTTGCAGCTAAAGCTCCAATCACTATTCCACCTGGAAACCAAACATGAAATTTGTTCAACATAGTTGTTCTATTGTCAGTATACATATCTGCAATCAAAGGATTACAAGCTGCTTCAACAGAACCATTTGCAAAACCAATCAAAAATGATGAAAGTAAGAGAGTTGTAAAACCATCAGCATAGATTGTCATTACTAAGCCTATCAGATGTGCAAAAAAAGCAAATACTAAAAGTTTTTTTGGACCAAAATAATTGTAAAGAAGTCCCCCAAAAATAGTTGCTACAGGAAATCCCCAAAANGCCATTGAGTTAATCCATCCTAANTGAGTATTGTTTAAATTAAAGTCATTCCCAAGTTCTACTAATATTCCCGCTCTAATCGCAAAGGTCATAGCAGTAACAATGAGAGCTATACATGAGGCATTAAATAATGCTTTTTTTGAAATTGTAGTTTCCATATCTTAGTTGTTGTTAATTACCTAAATATATTAATTCTTTTTATTTCTTTTTAACTTTTTTATAAGCTCAGAAAAATTGTTAAACTCTACATCAAACTGTAATCCTAATCCTTGTGTAAATCCAACTTCATCGCCAAAAAATTGATATTCATTTTCTTTATTAAAAATTCTTGCTCTTAAACTTCCTGAGTCATTTAGTAAAAAATCTACTTGGACATTCCCTAATATTACATTTTCTTCTGTTCCACTTACAGGAACCCCGATCTTTCCATTAATTAATATTCTATCACTTATTTCACTTTGTAGTGTTAATCCTATTCTATCTCGATTTAATAAGCTTGAAGCTGCAAATCTATCACCCTGAGAAAAATTGATACCAATATTCATCTTATCATTTGGATTTGTAAATATTTCATCAATAATTCCAGAGGCTCTTTGAAATAAATTATTTGTAATTGTTTGTGATGAAATCAAAGATTGAGAAAAGTCATTAATAAAAATCCCTTGTGTGATCAATGATAATGATTGACTTTGTTCTTTTTCATAATCACTTAAGTAATAATCTAATTCAGATTTTACAGCTCCCCTGGTTTCTGGAAATTCTAAATCAAATATTGGAGTATTAAGATTTGATAATTCACCTTCAAGGGATATATTTACTATAGTTGGTATTTTTCTATTAAAAGATGTATTTTGTATGAGTGATGCAGGGTTAGCGCCNCCTGGAACTTCATACGATGCATTAGCACTTAAAACTCCACTNTATGGTTCACCNTCCCACTTTATNTTGGCCCCTTTATTNATTTCAAATTGTCTTTCAATAAAACCTAAACTTTTNTAATAGTAATATCCTTTTTCAGCAGTAAAGTCTCCTGATAATGCAAAGGCTCCAGAGTAATCTGAGTTAATTATAATTTTTCCATTACCATAACCACTTATTCTAGAATTAGTGTTTTCATCAAAAATAATCTCAATCAAAGCATTTTCATTTAAATCTAAGTCAAGAGATAATTCTAAACCTCTGTTCAATACACTATCTTCAGAATTATTTGTGAATTTCAAAAAACTTATTTCACTTGTACCATCACCATACTTAATGGGTACTGAAATTTTAGTATTCAAATTTGATCTTCCAGAAATATCAATATCTAAATCTTTCCCATAACCATAAAACTTTGCAATTCCGTCTATAAATCCTGATCCGTAATAATATTCATTATCTTTTCTTTCAGTATTTAATGCTAATAAGTTGTCAGAACTAATTTCAAAGTCTAAAAACCAGTCTTTAAACCTATTATGAGATATTTTNCCATCCATAATTCCTACAGTCTTTAAATCTTTATCTTCAATATTGAATTTATCAATTATTATATCATAATTATCAATAATAAATTTTGGGTTATCTAAAAAACTAAATCCAATTCCTAAATATGGAACATCAAAACTTGATTTATTAGCCTGAACGAATCCCTTTAATTCTGGTTTTTTTAAAGTCCCTGATATTTGAATATTGGAATTAAATAAACCTTCTATATTTTTTAGAACATCTTCTCCAATTGCAGAGAAAGGAGATATATCGAAATTTTTTGATTTTAGATCTAAATCAATTGGAAAATCAGAGTCCTCAATTTCAAATTTACCTCTTAAATCTAGAGTTATATTATTTTCCTTCACAACATTCATATTCATTTCATAATAATCTAAACCTTTATTAGATTTAATATTTAAATTAACGTTTCCAATTAAAATATTATTGCCTGAGAATTTATTAATCATAAGAGAGGAAGAACCAAAATATGTTTCATTGATTTTATTTAAAATAATGGAACCATTAACTAATCCTTCATATTGAATATTTTTAGGTTTTGGAAAAATTGAAGAAAAATCAACATTATCAAAATTTGATAAGAATTCAAACTCATTGTTTGTGTCCAGATATCTTAATTCAACTTTTTGATTATTTGATTTAATAGTAAAAGAAGTTAATTGNTTAAAATCTTTACCACTTATAAACAAATTCTTATTCTTTGAAAATGATTTTTCTAAAACCCATTGATTTTTATTGTAATCAAAAATTATTTCATTAATTCTGAAAATTGATTGATTTTGATCATTAAATGAATGATTGATATTAATATTATTTNTGTTGTTATTTGAAATAAAATTTACATCAATATTTGTTGAATCATCATTAAAATCAGTATCTAACACAAAAGAACTANCGTTAAAAAATGGTGATAAAATTTCTTGAATCTTGAGTTGAGATTTTTCATCCTCTATCTTGAAATTTACATTTTTTAATTTAATNTCATTATTTGAAACACCAGGACTATTAAAATTTAACTCAAAAGTTTTATCATCAATTTTTCCTCCCAAAAATGTATTCTCTTGAATTGAAAAATCTGAACTAAATATTTTAGCAATTTTTGGTTTTAAATTAAAATTAAAACTTATTTCATCAGTATTTCTGAGATATTGGTAATTACTGTATCTCGATATAAATGAGTCATAAATATTCTTTAAAAAATTGAAAGATTTGAAATTTCCAATTAAAATTCCATCAATAGCATCAGGAGATGTAATGTTAATAATTCTTTTATCTTCAACAACTCTACTTTGCGCGACTAGTTCTTCAAAATCATAATTTAATTCATTGTCGGAGTAATTGAAATCTATAAATTTCACGTCTCCAATCAGATCTTTTATATTACTTCCACGAAGCTTAGTTACAATATTTCCAGATAATTTATTGTTTATTTTTTGGGACAGGTTCAACTCTGAAAGGTTTGCGTTTTCAATTGATGATGAAAAATCAAAATCTATCAAATCATTGTTGTAGTTAACCGATCCAGAAAAATCCATATTTATATTTTCCTCATCAATACTCAAAAATCCATCGAAAATTTTATCAGAAATATTTCCAGATATATTAATATTCTTGTATTTATAGTTGTTAATTTCGACACTTGATATGTTACCCTCTAGTGATGAATTCAAATATTCATTAGTAAATCCTCTTCCATCAATATTAAAATTAAAATCAGAAAAGCCGAGAAAAGGTAATCCAGTAATTTTAGACAAGTTTAGATTTTTTCCAATAAAAATTCCTTCATATTTGGAATTATCTATATCACCAAAATCAGAAATATTTAAATCAGATGTTACACTCCCTTTATCTGTTAATAGTTCAAAAGAAGATTGAATTATATTATTCGAATATTTTAAATATCCAGAAAGTTCAAATNTTCCTAAATCTGATATTGATGTTGGTAATATATCACCAAAAATTCCTGGATATGTTTTTCTCAAATCTGTAGATGATGATTTTAATTTATTAATATCTATAGAAATTCCGTTTATTTCATTATTATCTAAATCCAATTTTACAAATCCATCAAAAGAAGATGATGAACTTATAATTTCAAGATCANTGAGATCAATACTGTTTTGATTACCTTCAAAATCNAAGATTAATTGGTATGATACTGAGTTGGTTGCATTGAAGAAATCAGAGAAATAAAAGTTAGTTGATTTAATATTTCCTTTATAATTCAAAGAATTGTTATCATTAAAATCATGTAATTCTAAAGTTCCCGAAAAATTAGATTTATTAATATTTGTATTAATATTTTGAAAGATTAATTTATTATCNGCGTATGANANATNTGAATTAAAATCTTTTAATTCATATTCATTTATATTGGAATCTAAATCCTCTATTTCTAAACTTAANGAATCATTATAGTAGTANATGTTTAAAATCTCAGCATTAGAAATTAAATCACCATTTTCTAAATCAAAATCACTAATAGATAANNTTTTNATTAAAACTTCGTTTTTTAATGTTTTTTCAATGCTTATTGAATTATTATCAACNATTAGATTAGAATCAGTAGAAAGTATTTGATTTAATAGATNAACATATATTTTACCTTNTGTTAAACTTATATTNTTGAATTTAAGATCATTNTTATTTANNGCATCTATCATGCTAACAGGGTCNACCCCAACAGCTTTTGAATAAAAAACAGTATCATTTGCTTTATTACTAACCAGTAAATTATTCAGTGATATCTTACCATTCAAACTAATACTTACATCTGACAAGTNAAGATTGATTAATGTGTTTTNAGAAAATNTTTTTGAAATTATAGATTCAATATTTTTTTGGACAAAAAAAACTGANAAACCAACTATTGATATAANCGAAAAAAGTNCAATTAAAATAACTTTTCTTTTATATTTCNTAATTATAGTTTTGATTACAGAAGATTTATATTTACAAAAAAACAAAAAAATGCCGATAAAAATATTAGGAATAGAAAGTTCTTGTGATGAAACTTCTGCNGCTGTAANTTCAGACAGTACTGTACTATCTAATATTATTNCTAATCAANATGTACATGAAAAATATGGTGGTGTTGTTCCTGAACTTGCATCAAGAGCTCACCAAGTAAATATTATTCCAGTTGTAGATNTNGCNTTAAAGAAAGCAGGGATAAATAAAAAGGATCTTGATGCAATAGCTTACACAAGAGGCCCAGGACTATTGGGTTCATTATTAGTTGGTGGATCATTTGCAAAATCACTTTCATTGTCCCTAAACATTCCTCTNATTGAGGTAAATCACATGCAAGCACATATATTAGCACATTTTATTGAAGATAATTGTGATGTAAAAACAGATTTTCCATTTTTGGGGGTAAATATCTCNGGTGGNCATACCCAAATTGTATACTGCAGAAATTATTTTGATATGGAAATNATTGGAGAAACACTTGATGATTCAATCGGTGAAGCTTTTGATAAATGTGGTAAAATGTTAGGANTAAAATATCCTGCTGGTCCAAAGATTAACAAATTAGCAAATGAAGGAAATGAAAATAAGTTCAATTTTTCTAAACCTAAAGTTGATGGATTAAATTTTAGTTTCAGTGGACTGAAAACAAATTTTAAAAGGTTTTTAGAGAAAAATCTAAAAAACGATAAGTTTTTTNTCGAAAANGAAATTAATAATTTGTGTGCATCTCTTCAATTAACAATTACAGAAATTTTATTNGAAAAAGTGANGNNTGCTNCAAAGCAAAAAAAAATTTTAAATATAGTATTTGGAGGAGGTGTTTCTGCCAANACAAAAATCAGAGGAATTTTTAAANATGAAAATAATTTNAAATTATATTTTCCAAAGTTAGAATATACAACTGATAATGCAGCNATGATTGCAATAGTTGGTTATTTNAAATTCAAAGACAACCTATTTTCTGAGTTAAATTTAGAATCAAAAGCAAGATATAGTATTTNATGGAGTTATTTTACAATGAACATATTACTAGTAAATCTGAAAGTTTTGAACTTAACAGANAAGAAACAAAACATATTACNAAAGTTTTAAGAAAAAGANAAGGCGATTACCTAGATTTTACAAATGGAAAAAATGAAAAATTTAAATGTAAAATAGAATNCATTAAAAAAAANACNTCTANCCTTAAAATAATTGANTNCTNNAAATATGATTCTANTGAAAATTTACATATTGGAATCTCATTATTGAAATCAACATCAAGNTTTGAAAATTTTTTNGAAAAATGNANAGAAATAGGAATNAANNAAATNACNCCAATAGTNTGNNAAAGAACTGAGAATAAAAAATTCAANAAAATTAGATTAANAAAAATCATGGTTTCAGCCNTGAAACAATCATATAGANTTNAGNTNCCAATTTTAAATGATCCTGTAAATTTTAAAGTTTTTTGTAAGATTAATCATNANAANAAATTAATNGCTACNTGTGAGGATTTTTTCANAAAAGAAGAAATTTCTAGAAANATTTTNNAAAAAAANAACTTAATAGCNATTGGTCCAGAGGGNGATTTTACAAATAAAGAAATTGAATTAGCAATTGAAAATAATTTTAAAGCANTNAGCCTTGGNAAAAANNGACTTAGAGCTGANACCGCAGGAATNTANGTATGCATNGNAAATTCCTTATATAAATAATATATTTGTANCNAATGACANCTGATTTNAGTAATNCTATTTTAAAAACAATTTTAAAAATTGNAGGNTTATCTTTATTAATATATGTAGTTTATAAAGTACACATACTCATTATTTATCTTNTTATTGCCTCAATTTTNTCTCTAATTTTTCGTCCNGTTTTTAATTTTTTTACTCACAAATTAAAATTCAANATAACATTAGCTTCAATTGTGACGCTTTTATTAATAATTCTTATACTCGCTGGACTTATATCTTTACTAATTCCTTTANTACTTGAACAGGGAAAAAACNTATCTCTATTAAATGTTAATGCTCTAGAATCTAAATTCAATCTTNTNTNNTCAGAATTGANTAATTATTTGATACGTTTCAATTTAAATATTGAAGATTCAATAATTAATGTNGAGGAATTTTCTAAACAGAGTATCCNAGCAATACCAATNATNNTNAACTCNGTNGGAGGTGTNTTAGGTTCATTTACATTGGGNTTATTNTCTGTTTTATTTATCACATTTTTCTTTCTAAGAGATAGTATTAAGTTTGAAAAATGGATAATTCTTTTNCTACCTAACACTTACACCAAAAGAGCNAANAAATCTTTNANNGAAATAAANAATTTATTNTCAAGATATTTTCTTGGTCTAATTCTTCAAATNACNATTTTATTNATCTTTTANACNATNATNCTTTTAATNNTNGGTGTAGAAGATGCTATNGTNATAGCTTTTCTNTGTTCACTTNTAAATCTTATACCATACATNGGNCCAATTGTTGGCTTTATTGTAATTACNANNCTNACNATGACAAGTTACCTTGGTTCAGATTTNAGCTCTGTAATTTTACCTAAAACNATTTTTGTAGGCATTGGGATATATTNTCGCACAAATNTTTGATAATTTTTTAAGTCAACCATATATNTTTTCTAACTCTGTTAAATCTCATCCGNTAGAAATATTTTTAGTAATTATTNCAGGNGGATTTTTATTTGGTGTAGTNGGAATGATTATNGCTATNCCANTATACACTGCATNNAAAGTNATNGGAAAAGTTTTTTTTAGTGAAAATAAACTTNTAAAAAAACTTACAAAAAACCTCTAATTATATTTTTTNAGTTTNTTTTGAAAACTTAAATTTGAANCCTCTTTGGAGAGGTGCCAGAGTGGTAATGGAGCAGATTGCTAATCTGTCGACGGGTAACTGTCGCCAGGGTTCGAATCCCTGTCTCTCCGCAAAACCCTTATAAGTCATTGATTTATAAGGGTAATTTATTTCAACTAAATTGATTGATATTATATCATAAATATTTTTGAATTAAACATAAATTTCAGGAATATGATAAGAATACCTAAAAATTTATTCTACCAATTTTTAAAAAGATTTAGAATTAAAAAAGTTTTAACTTCTGTAATTTTAATATATTAAATTATATAATGTATCAACTAATTTATTACAGAAAATTGAGATTAAGTTTATTCCTAATATTTATATTTTGGGGATGTCAGAATGAAAATTTTATTAAAGAAAGCCAAAAACTTAATGTTCTTTTTTTAGTTGCTGATGATTTAAATTGTGATTTAGGAACTTATGGCAATTCGCAGGTAGTAAGTCCCAACATTGATAAATTGGCTGAGGAAGGAACTCTTTTTGGAAATGCTCATGTTCAATATCCATTATGTGGACCATCAAGAGCTTCATTCATGACTGGAATGTATGCAGATCAAACTTTGATCACAAAAAACAACGTTCTCTTGAGAACTACTGTGCCGGATATCATATCTATGGGTCAAAGGTTTAGACAGCAAGGTTACAGGTCTGTAAGAATTGGTAAAATTTATCATTACGACAATCCCAGTGCAATTGGAACCTCTGGTGCAGATGATATATATACATGGGATCAAACAATTAACCCTTATGGAAGAGATAAAATTGAGGAATTTAAAATTAATACTTTAACACCAAGACAATATGGAGGTACTTTGAGCTGGTTATCAGCTGAGGGAAATGACAATGAACAAACCGATGGAATTGCTGCAACTGAAGCAATAGAGCAATTAGAATATTTTTCTAAAACAGGAAAAAAATTCTTTTTGGCAGTGGGAATGTATAGACCACATACTCCGTTTGTAGCACCAAAAAAATATTTCAAATTATATAATAGAGACTCCATTCATATCCCATACGATGGAAGTAGTAAAGAATATCTTGAAACGATTCCAAAAGCGGCAGCAAATTCAATAAGATTTAAAAAAAATCAAAATCTACTCAATTTAAGATCTAACAAAAAACTAGCCCAAGAGATCAAAGAAGCCTATTATGCAACAACGTCTTTTGTCGATGCTCAGATTGGAAGAATATTAAAAAAACTAAAAGAAACTGGTTTAGATAAAAACACAATAGTAGTTTTTACATCTGATCATGGATATCATTTGGGAGAACATGGACACTGGCAAAAACAAACTCTTTTTGAGAATTCCACAAGAGTGCCTCTTATTTTTTCTGGCCCAGGAATTAAAAGAAATGTTAAAATAAACAAGTCTGCTGTAGAGTTAATAGATATTTATCCAACTTTGATGGATCTAACAGGTATTGAGACACCAGATCATGTAGTTGGAAAAAGTTTAAAACCAATATTTAATAATAAAAAAATCAAAATCAGAAATGGTGCTCTAACAAAATGGAAAAATGGATATTCAATGAAAACTGAAGATTTTAGAATTACTAAATGGGAAATTAATGAAGAATTTGAATATGAACTTTATGATCATAAAATAGATAAAGAAGAATTGATTAACCTGGCTAGTAATTTGACTTACTCAGAAATATTTGATTCACTCAAGTTAAAACTTAATGAAAGAATATCAAATTCAAAAATTAAACCTAGGGCAATTGGAAGACAAATTAAACAAAATACCATTCCTAAAGCTTCAAATTTAACTCATGGAGATATCTATGATAAGAATGGTCAAAGAATTTATCTTAAGAAAGATATTAATGAAATTTAATGGTACGAGTTAATATTATCTAAACTTTTTTGTCTCCAAGTTATTCCAGGCTTCCATTTTGGAGCTTTTACATTTTTTAAATAATTATTCAATTTTGATTCTAATTTTTGAACAATCTTTTTTCTTTTAAGAGCTAAATTATTATTTTCTCTCATATCATTTTTTAAATTAAATAATTTAGTTTCATCGTTGTCGTAAAACTTAATTAGCTTCATTGTATCTACAATTATTGCTGAATGAGCTCTTTCTAAAGCTATCTTGTTTTCATATGGAACATGAAAGATGATTCCATCGAAATTTCTTTTAATCTTTTTACTTTTATTAAATAAAATATCTTTAAAGCTGCCACCATCTAAGTTTTTTTGATTTAAATCATTATTTCCTCCGGCTAAATCTACAATTGTTGGCAATAAATCTGAAAAAGATATTGGTATTTGAGACTGTGAGCTTTCTTTTATTTTTGGTCCCTTAATTATAAATGGAACCCTAATACCACCTTCGTTAGCATCCCATTTTCCTCTGCTCAAAGGGTAATTAAAACCATTTTTATAATTTTTTCTTGGTAATATGTTCGGAACAGATCCATTGTCGGAACTGTAAATTAAATATGTATTTTTTTCAATACCTAATTCCTTTATCTTATCGATAATATAACCAATACTAGTGTCTAAATCCTCAGTCATTGAAGCCAGACCTAAGTTATTGTGAATAGCACCTGGTTTTTTCTTACTATATTTTTGAAAAGTTTCCTCTCTCATTATTAAATCTGAATGTATTGCATAGTGAGATATTTGAATGTAAAATGGTTTTTTATTTTCAAAGCTTTTATTTATGAAGTTTATAGCTTTTTCTGTTGTGCTAAAAATTTTTTTTGGGTCTTCATCAAAATTATTTCCCCATTGTAATTTTTTTGAATTATAATTAAAACCTCCATTTATATTTTTGGTGGGTCCATCACTAATATCATATCCAAAAGTCTTTGGATTAGAGTCCATACCCCATTTCCCAAAATGAGCAGTTTGATAATTATGATTTATTTTTTTTAATAATTTCGGGATTGTAAAATCAGTATTATGATTAATATGTTTTGTATCCATTCCAACTCTAATCATTTTTAGTCTAGCTGGGGTTTGACCAAACTGGATACTGTATCTGGAGGGTGCACAAACCGGTGCACTTGAATAGGCGTACGAAAATTTAATACCTTCTTTAGCTAATTTTTCAATATTAGGTGTTTCGTAAAAATCACTTTTAGACATTTTAAGCCCATTCATCATTTCTACAGAGGTACCATTCCATCCTTGATCATCAACTAGAATAAAAATAAAATTTGGGGATTCATTTTGACCTTGAGAAATTGAGATTTTTATTATTAATAAGCAAAGCAATGAAATCAAATTTCTTATAGAAATCATGATTTAATTAATTTGATTATTGGTTGAAATTTCAATAAGTGGTATCGGCCAAAAATAATCTTCAGGTTGTCTTGCCCCTTCAACGGGTCCGTGAATTAGTTTACAATATTCATCATAAACACCAAACCTTGTTAAATCAAAAAATCTATGTCCTTCCATATAGAGCTCAACTGCACGCTCTTTTAATAATTCTTTTCTAAAAGAGTTCATGTCTAAAGAGGAATAATCTACATCAATCATTTCAACTCTATTTCTCAAAATATTTATATCGAAATTTGCTGCAGATGGATCAGAATTAATCTCAGCATTGGCTTCTGCTCTCATTAAATAAACATCTGCAAGTCTGATAACATGCCAATTTTGCCTACTAGTATATTCTGTAGTAGCTTCAGTATCAATATATTTTGCAGTCCATATTTGCCATAACATTCCTGCATTATTTCCTGTTTCTTTAATTGTTGGAAGATAACCAATGTACCAGGGATTTATGTTAAAAATCCTTTCGCTTGTCTCATATTGAGTTATTATTGAATGTTGGAATCTATTGTCGTATTTATTGATCCTGTTGTTTATAAAAATCCCTTTAAGCTTATTTGTTCCTCCAAATCCACTTCCAGATAAACCCGCGTTTCTTGGGCAAAATATATTTGACAAAGCAGTCCCCTGACCGGTTAATGATGATCCTTGAACATCAAAAATCATCTCAGGGTTATTTCCATTATCAGCTTTAAAAATAGTTTCCCATTCTTCAAGATTTTCAGACAATTTAAATCCTAAACCATTAATTGCGGAATCACTTTCTTTCAAAGCATGTTGATAATAACTTATGTAAGACTCTGGAAATTCTAGATACAAGTTGTTTCCAACAACTCCATCACTGGCACTTCTTTTGGCTGATGCAATTCTAGTGTAAACTTTTGCTAATAGAGCATGTGCAGCAGTCTTTGTTACCCTCCCAAGATTATTAGTGTAATTATCTCTAGATTCGTTTCTGTCCCAGCAAAAGTTTGCAGAAAAATTTAAATCATCTATAATAACATCATAAATTTTTACGATTGAAGAAACGGGTAATCCTTGATTATCACCAGACTGAATAGGTTGAGTTCTCAAAGGAACTTCTCCAAAACAACGAACTAGATTAAAATAGTTTAAAGCTCTTAAAAATTTTGCTTCTCCGATAATTCTATTTTTTAATTCTTCATTCATGTCAATATCTTGAACATTAGCAATTACGTTGTTTGCATCTCTAATCCCTAAATAAAGTTCCTTCCATAAATTATTAATATTTTGATTTGACGATGTAACAACACCAGTTTTAAATTCTTTAAACAAGTAAGAAGACCAACCTTGGTCAGACGAGGCAAAAAGAGTAGATATAAATCCTTGTTTGTAATATCCATTTCCACTTTTCAATCTTGCATAGACGGATGTTAATGCTGCTAAAGCGTCTGTTTCATTTTTATAAAAGTTTTCAGTACTTGGTTGAGTAAAAGGTTCTTCGTCGAGAACATTACAAGAATGATTTGAAATAATAAAAAAAATTATTAAACAGTATGCTAAATTTTTATTCATTTATTTATTAATAGTTAAATTTTAGACCAATAATTAAAGATTTTGTACCTGGGTATGTTCCAAAATCAACACCTCTCTTTTGAGGATTTTTAGTATAGGTTCTAACCTCAGGATCATAGCCCGGATAATCTGTCCATACAAATAAATTTTGACCAGAAATATAAAGTCGCATATTTTTATCTTTAGGAAAATTAAAATTATATCCTATATTAATATTTTTTAATCTTAAAAATGAACCGTCAAAAATATTTCTATCAGATGGAATTGCTCTTTTTCCAGGATCAATCATAGCACCTGGGTGATTAGCATCATTTAAATTTCCAACTAAGGGATCATATATGAAGGATCCATTTTCATAAGAGATTGGTGCTTTCCAAGACTCTTCGTAAGATGAGGCTAAAACATTTGTAGTTTTTTGTAATCCACTTAATTGCCAAGAATCAACCCAAAATAAATCTCCACCTTTTTGACCAGTAAATAAAAATGAAGCATCCCAGTTCTTGTAACTAAAATTTTTTGATATTGAATAGGTGAAATCTGGATTTGGATCGCCAATTTTAACAAAGTCATCAAAATTAATTTCTTGTATTGATAAAGGTTGGCCTGTGCTATCATAATCAATATGATTATTAACATATTTAATTTCACCAGGTGCCGCACCTGCAATACCGCTACTTATTGCTTCATCCCAATTAGCATATACCCCCTGTGTCTGAGCTCCCCAATATACACCAAGTGGTTGTCCAACCATAAATACAATTGGATATGCCTGTGAAAACCCTATGAAAGGACCTAACTGAAAATCTAGATTTGAATTTAATTTATTAAGATTATTCTTATTTACACTGAAATTAGTGTTTAAATCCCATCTAAAATCTCCTGTTTCTAAAATAATTGAATTAATATTTAAATCAATCCCTTTATTTTCAACTTCTCCAAAATTATCAACTCTACTAACATAACCATTTGAAACAGGAAGCTGAACATTCTGTAAGAGATTACTAGTTATTTTATTGTAAAGGTCAAGAGTGAAGTTAAGCTTTGAATCTAATAATGCTATGTCAATTCCAAAATTAAATTGATTAGTAGTTTCCCAAGTTAGGTCATCATTAGCAAGGTTAGATTCAAAGAAACCAGTAATAATTTCATCATTAAAATTATATCTTATTGGGGTCATCAGAGCTAGTGACTGATATGGTGATATTGGATTACTTCCTACTTTACCAATTGACATTCTTAACTTTAGAACATCTAAATTTTTATATTTTTTTAAGAAATTTTCTTCAGATGCAAGCCAAGAAAAGGCGATAGATGGAAAAAATGCACTTTTTTTATTAGAAGAAAATTTTGATGAAGCATCAATTCTTGCATTTAAGTCAATAAAATACTTTCTTTTGTAATTATAAGCTATTCTAAAAAGTGAAGACAACATACCAACTTCTCTAAATTGTGTAATTGGAGTCAAAATTTCTTCAGCCGAGGTAAAATTATAAAATAATGTAGCATCCGTTCCAAAACCTCTTGCTGTATTTATTATAGATCTAATTTCATTTTTCTCATAAGTTCCAACTAAAGTGGCATCTAATCTATGATTTTGAAACTTATTTCTATATCTAAAATTAATTTCTGCATATGATTTACTGTTTTCTAAAAAAGCCTGAGAAGCTTGACCATTTGTATTTCTTCCTCTAGTGGTATTTAAAGGATAGTAATTATCTCTGTTACTCTTTTGGAAATTATAAGAACCTTTTAATGTGGCAGTAAGCTTGGGATTTATTCTGCCTACGATTTGGAATGTTTGTCTAAAAGAAATAGATTTTTTTGAATCTATTACGTATCTAGCTAAACTGTATGGGTTAGATACAACATTTCCCTCATTCAATATTGAGTATATATCATCATCTTGACCAGGTTCAAGTAGTGAAAAAATTGGTTGAAATTGCAATGCTTGAGAAACAACACCTCGTTGTCTAAATATTTCACCATTACCAACAGAAGCAGCATTTCCTGAACTATGTGTAAAATAAGTTTTAGAATAAATATCAATTTTATCTTTAAATGCTTTTCTTTTGGCATTCATATTAAAGTTTATTCTTTTGTTATCAGAATTGATGATTACACCTTTCTGATTATTAACCCCTAGATTAATAGCAATATTTCTTTTGAAGTCTCCGCCTCTATAGCTCAAATTGTATTTGTTACTGTTCGAAATCCTATAAGTTTCATCTTGCCAATTAGTACTTTTGCCTGTGGTTTGTGGGTAAGGTATATTATCATACTCAATAATTTCAGGAAAATTATCAGTATTAATGAGCTGAGTTCCGTCAAATACAGGACCATTTCTATTAGGATTAGTAATATCTTGATATATTTGATTAAACACCCTTTGGTTCATATAATTTTCAAAACCAGGACCATCTAAGACATCAATATTTCTTCTCACTGATGTAATTGAACTTTCATATGTAACAGATAAATTATCTTTTCCATTTTCATTATTAGCAGTCTTAGTTGTAATTAAAATAACACCGTTTGCACCTCTTGCTCCATAAACCGATGTTGCTGCAGCATCTTTTAAAACTTCAATTTTCTCAATATCATTTGGATTTATAAAACTTAAAGAGCTTTGTTGCCCTCCACTTCCTCCCATTCCTTGAGCATCAGACAATGGATCAACTGGAATACCATCAAGAACATACAAAGGTTGAGTGCCACCTAAAATAGAATTAGTTCCTCTAATTGAAACACCTGAGCCACCACCTGGCTCAGAACTTTCTGAAACAACTAAACCAGAGACTTGTCCTTGTAAAATACTTTCTACAGAACCACTTCTGTTTTTTTCAAGCTGATCAGAATTTACCTGAGCTATAGAACCTGACAAATCTTTTTTACTTATATCAAAATAACCAACACTTACTGTAACTTCATCTAATTCATTAGCTTCCNCGTCCATGTATACAGAAATTGGAGAAGAAGATATGGTTAACTCAACAGTTTTTTTACCAATATATGACACCTTGATTTTATCTCCAATAGAGATTGTAATTTCAAATTTACCATCAAAATCAGTGACTACACCTANTTCTTTTCCTATTATCTGAACTGTTGCACCAGGTAGTGGAAGATTTGTATCTTTTTCTAATACAATACCATTTAGGGTCAGATCTTGTGAAAAAATAATTGTAGGAAAAACAAATAAGATAAATAATAAGATTTTCTTCATAGTTATTTTTTTATCTGTTTTCTCAACCACCAATCTCTGTCAGGATTATATTTGTATTTTNTTTGAAGTTTTTTTGATTCTATTCTTAAATCTCTTTCAATTAAATTAAAATTATCATCATTGATTAGATTATACATCTCACCTGGGTCATTTATCAAATCATATAATTCATCAATATCATTATTTAAAAAATTATCAATTAGCTTGTACTTACTCGTTCTTACTGCAACTTGATCAGGACCTGCATAAGGCCAGGCATCATCAACATAATATTCAAAAAGCATACTTTTTCTCCAATATCTGTCCTTTTTTCCACTAATCAATTTAATCATTGAATCTCCCTGCATATATTTAGGTTTTTTGACACCTGCAATATCTAAAATTGTTGGAGCTAAATCTATGTTCAAACATTGCTCTTTTACAACAGAGTTTTTAGAGATTAATTTTGGATACCTAATTATCATTGGAACTCTTATTGAATTTTCATAGGCAATTCTTTTATCGTTAAATGTATGCTCACCCATGAAATAACCATTATCACTACCATAAATAATTACTGTATTTTCTAATTCTCCGATTTCTTCTAATGTTTTTATAACTTCTCCAAGTGACTCATCGACAGCGATCAAGCTTCTAAGAAGCTGCATATTTTTTTCTTCATTGATTGGCCAGTTTACTTCGGGTAATTCTTTAGGAATTGGCAAGTTTTTTTTCCAATCAAAACCGAAGGTCTTTTTCCTTTGCCACTCTGGCTTACCCTTAAAAGTTTCTTTATGAGTATCATATGGGGGCATTGGTAGTTCTTCATCTAAAAATAAATCATTATGTCGTGTAGGAGGAGAAAAAGGTTCATGAACAGCTTTATGCCAAAGATTTAAACTAAACGGTTTGTTTGGATTTCTGATATCTTTTAACCATGTTATTGTTTTTTCTGTTAATATATCTGTCATGTATCCCTTTTCCCTATATTCTTTACCATTATCATTAACGGGTGGATCGAAATATTTTCCTTGGCCAATGAAGCTAAACCAATAATCAAATCCAGGTCTTATATGATCTTTTCCTTTTTTGTGTGCCATATGAATTTTTCCTATGTGAGCTGTTTCATAACCAGCATTTTGCAAGTGTATTGAGTAAGGAGGATAATTTTCCCAATCAGGGTCAACATATTTATTATTTTGATTAACACCATGTATGTGAGGATATGTTCCAGTTAAAAAACTTGCCCTCGATGGGGAGCATATAGACTGAGTAACGAAAAAATTTTCTAGATTGACACCTTCATTTGCTAAATTATCAATATTCGGAGTTTTCAAAAATGGGTATCTACCCGAAAATCCTACAGCATCATAGGGCTGATCATCAACAAGTATAAAAAGAAAATTTGGTTTATTTTTAGTTTTCTGACTAAATACATTCAGACTAAAAATAATTAAAATAAACAGAACAAATCTATTCATCATACATTAATTAGTGTGGAGGTACATAAATATAAATTTATAATATTAATTTAATTCTTTAAGTTAATCATTTAAAAATATCTATTTATCTTCAAGTAAAATTTTAACTAACATTTCTAATTTTTGTAATCTAGCTTCTTGATCTTTTATACCATTTATAAGTATAGCAGATAAAGCTTGATAGTTTACAGAAAGCATTCCATTTGCATCTTCAGAAACAAGTTCTGGATACACTAGTTGAACATCTTGTGCAAGTAAACCTATCTCTTCTCTTCCATCTCTAGTATAAGATTTACCATCTAACTTTAAAATATCAATCATTGTATCGCCTAACGGTTTGATATTATCCTTTAATCTCATGTCAGAGCTTACAGTAATGTTTCCACTGAAAACAATCGTGCCTGAAGTAGCGTTTGATATTTGATCACCCTCTGCTAAATAAACTGAACTTGCCCTTAAGCTTGCACTATATCCATCTGAATTTCCACCCAAGTAAACATCAGTTAAATCACCATTACCAATGGTAGCTGTATTGTTATCTAACCCAATTGCAGCTTGACCAATGACTATCCTGTTGGTTGCAGCACCTAGGTCCACACTAGCATTTTGACCAATAAGAACATTTTTAGTACCACCAACAAGATTTGCAGAACCAGAAACAGTGCTACCACCAGATCCAGCACCTACAAGCGTATTATAGCTACCCGCTCCTACTGCACCTCCAGCATTTTTTCCAACAAATACATTTGATTGTCCAGTTGTAGCATCTGCGCCACCCATTGCANNTCCAGCATTAAATCCAATAGCTGTATTGTTATCACCTTTTTTGATACCATCAAGAGCACCTACTCCAAAAGCAGTGTTTCCAGTTGCTGATTCAAAACCAGCTGTTGCTGTAGTAGCATGACCAATAAAAATAGAGTTCGTTAGGTCAGTACCTTGTGCCGTGATAGTCCATTCATCAGCTGTTTCACTCATAATAATATTACGATTGGTCTGAGAATTTAATGAAAATCCAATAAGGATTATACATGTTGAAATTAAAAATTTTAAATTTTTCATATTAATTAATATTTCAGTTTGTAAAGTTTTTCTTTAATGCGCAATGTAATGTATTTATTGTAAAAAAAAAAGATTCCACTCAAAAAATAGTCTGTAAAAATTATTAATATTAATATTTCAAAATAGATTTTTTGAAGATTTATAATTTTTACAGACTATTTTTTGATGTATTCACAAAACGTGTCAAAAAATCAGTATTTTAAGTGTTTGGGTTTCATGAACTTATTTTTAACTATTTTTCTGTTTGAGTGGTAAATGTGCTTTCAAAAATTTTGTCAGCATTTGAAGCTTCAAACCCATCTCTTCTATGAAAAGCTTCTATATTCTTTAAAGAAATTCCTGAGTATTTAGGTAATATTTTTCTTTCAGCAAACTCAACATAACTACCAGAAATTAATTTTGTTTCATTATTAGAAAATTTAGCCATTATTTGATTTGCTACTGAGCTGCTTTGGCGCAAAAGTCCATCATTACTTGTTTTTATTATACCGCCAGAATCATTAAGTCTGATATTCATTTTATTAATCAAAAGTTTGTTAAAATTTTCAAGATTATTATAATTCTTTGGCAAATCATGAACACTAATAGTATAATGATTTAAGTAGTATCTGTTATAAATTACCCAAGAGGCATACTCACTTTCATCTAATAGATCATTATAATCTTTTAAGTAGGGTAATTCCCAAAGCGGTTTACTCAGAAACTCAATAATTTTATTATAACTATTCAAATTTAAATTTTTGACAGGATCATATTTTAGTTGACTCGTATACTTTTTAATTATATTTCTTGTTTTTGTTGAAAGATCATTTACCCGTAATTCACTTATAAATATTCTGGGCATATTTTTTTTGGGATGCGAATACCAATATGCATTCAATTTTTTTTTATCAAAATTATAATAGTCTCTTTTTACATAACCGTGATGGATAAAGATTTTTTCTAATGATTGAATACCAAGATATTTAACTCCCAACGTTCTAAAAGCAATATGATCATTAATTATATCATCTTGTTTTTCAATAACTTTATGTTCAATTAATCCACTAGTTATTTTTTTTACATCTGGAACTCTTTCAGAGTAGGTTTTAAACAGAGATTCTAAAACTTTATGAATTATTCTTTTTTCTTTAAAGATCATCAGAGTTTAATTTGTGATTAATAAAAATAATGTAAAATCATATACAAATTTTATTGCTAAAATTTTCTTTATAAAAATTGATAACAAAATCATAAAAGTTATTGATTTCTGAAGATTTTCTTAGTTTGCGAAGAAGTTTAGCTTGATAGAAAGAAAAATTTGAACTTATTTAATAAGATCTTTCAAATAAATCATAAACATCATCAATATCTGAGTAGGTAATATCTAATACTTTACAGCCTTTAATCCATTTTATAAATGATAAGACGGATAAGTCATTTCTGGGAATATATGAATCATTGATAAATTCATTTAGAACCTCATGAATTGAATTCTTATTTAATGTGAATTTTGAATTTTTTAAATATTTAACTTTTATGATAGTATTACATTGAATAAAATTATTTTCAATTTTTTGTTTTTTTGGGTATAAATACCTGGTTACCCCTTTAAACGTATTAATATCAAAAACTTTATAATTTGATATTTTTTTTGAAACTAAATCGAATCCAGTTTCTTTAATTGATAAAGCATTTGGAAAAAACGCAAAATTTCCATTTAAATCAAGAGGAGCAATATCGTCAGAAAATAAGCTATAACCTCTATCAATTAATAGTTTACATATGGTGGTTTTACCACTACCTGAGGAGCCTACAATAACAAATGATTTATTCAATTTATTAATTACAGAAGCGTGTAAAAAACCTGACCAGTTAGTTTCAAAAGTGTTATGGAAATTTGAAATTAAAATTGATATTAATTTCCCTTTTAAAAAATTTAGTTTATTAATATCCCAATTTCCAATCAAAATATTTTCAATAAATAAA
Organism: Flavobacteriaceae bacterium; assembly: GCA_002703065.1. Taxonomy (GTDB): domain Bacteria; phylum Bacteroidota; class Bacteroidia; order Flavobacteriales; family Flavobacteriaceae; genus Eutrophosalina. Next base: position 67,906 of record PAEO01000010.1, read on the forward strand.
TAACAGGTTTCATTTTTTGAAAATATTATAATTGATTTTGATTCTGAAATAGTGTTATTAGATAAGTGATGTAATTGACCAATTAAATCGTTCAAATTAATACTTGAATTGTATAGAATCTTATAATCAATTTTCCCTAACTTAAATTGAAATTTTTTATCTAAATAAGGAATTAATGGGATTGAAATTTTTTCTTTTGTAGAACTATCTTCAATTAACAAATGTTCTAAATCATTAACGATTTGATCGTAATCTAAATCTGTGTATAAATCAGTAATAATTTTTTTTAATTTTGATTTACTTTTTGATAAATATATATTCAAAAGATCTAGAATACTTTCAGAAATAAGTAAAAACTTTTTATTTTTTTTTACATAGGCAAGGTAATTATCACCCTCCAATTTAGAATATATCAAGTATTCATTTTCCAAAATACGACTTTATTGTTTTATGAACTTTTTTTCTGTATTTCAGATTAATAACATATTCATTAGATTTTTTGGGAATAAATTTTAATTTCAAAATTTTTAAAAAAAGAAAAGGAATTATTCTTCCAAATTTAGTATTAATAACTAACAAATAACTTAAGTAGAAATAATTTAAATTTTCTTTTGCGCTAACAATCTTCAAGTAGTAAAGTTTATTATAAAATACTTTGGAATAAAAATGTTTATCAAAATCAAAATGATTGCCATCATTCAAATTAAAGAAATCAAAAATTGATCTTAAAAATATTTTACCTAATAAAGCTCCTTTATCGTTTAGCTCAGAATTTAATATCAAGTGGTTTAAATTATTTTTTAAAGATAGATGACTTTTAAATTTATTTTTCAACAAATTTTCATTATCGAAAAAGTTTTTTTTTCTGTCAGTAAGCTTAAAATGTAATTCTATACCAATATTTTTATTTTTATTTACCAATCTTGGAATATGTTTTTTGGAACCCAAAATCTTATAATCAAAATTGTTATTACAATAATTTAATTTTAAAAATATTTTTTTTGCTGTTTGAATTTGATTTTTTTCTATTAAAATATCAATATCATGCATCATTCTGATACCAATATTTTTACTGTAAATAGTTCTTAATAAATATGAACCTTTTAAAAAAACAAAATCAATGTTATTTATATTTAATTCATTTTCAATAAAAGTTAATTCGTCAACCAAAACCTTATTCCTACTTTCATTAAGCGAATAAATATTTTGTAGATACTGATTTAATTCATTTGGTATTTTATCTAATAAATCTCTTTGCTTTAGTTTAAAAAAAACAGCTGGAACAATAATTTGTGCAGACGAAAGTTTAACTAAAGTATTCCAAAATTCTTCATTATCGATGTTAGGGAAAAAAGTAATTTTTTTATCAAATAATAATTGGATCAAAAAAAGCTTTACTTGAGATTTCATTAAAAATTTATATATAAGTTAAATAAAAAGAATTCAATAGATAAATATTTATAATTTTATAGACAAAAATGATTTTTTGAAGAGTGATTTATTTAAATCACAAATTTCAATTAACAATGAAAAATATAAGACAATTAAGTAACAACATCTTTTGATTTGTTATGTAAATTAAATTCATTAAAATCTACTATTTTTATCAGCCTATCTACCAAAAGAAATAATTCTTCAAAAGAGGAATAAAGTGGTGTTATTGCAATTCTTAAAAACCTGTCTGGTCTGTAGTCTAAGATGAATTTCTTTCCTGTTTTTGGCTTAATTAGGGACTTACAAATTCTCCAAGATTCATTATGACTAATTGAAATATGAGATCCAATTTCTTTGAGATTTGGAGACTCATAAACAAAACCTCTATCAACTAATAAATTATCAAACATTTCAGAAAAATATTTAATCATGAGTATTCTTTTTATATCTATTTTTTTAATTGAAGCTTTATTAGTTATTGAAAGTGAAGTTGGAAGAGTAGATAAAGACAAAATGTGAGGGGTTCCTGATCTAAATTTTTCTATGGAATCAGATTGTTCGTATTTTAAGTCAAAATTAAATGGCTTAGAGTGCCCAAACCACCCTCTTATGGTTAAATTAATTGATTTAATTTTTTCTTTGGAAACAAATATAAATGCAGGAGATCCTGGACCACCGTTCAGGAATTTATAAGTACATCCAACTGCATAACTAAATTTATCTTTTTTGAGATTAAGATTTAAAGCTCCGGCAGCATGACTTAAATCCCAAACTAATTCACAATTATTTTTCTCACACAATTCATTCAAAGCTCTGTACGGATAACAATATGAAGATTTGTATGAAACAAGTGATAGGCTTATTATAGAATTGGGATTATTCTGTATAGTATTTTTTAACAGTTCAATTTCACATTCTATGTCATTTTTATATTTTAAAAACTCAAATCTTAGATTATTTCGTGAGCAGATCTCCTCAATTATGTAAATATCTGAGGGAAAATTTAAGGAATCTGTTATAATAGTATTAAATTTTTTTGATACTGCTAAGGAATCAATTACTTTGTAAAGATTGTTAGAGGTTGATTCCCCAACGAATACTTCGGATGGATCACATTGAAACATTTTTGATAAATGAATTGCAGTGTCATTAATCAATTTAAACCAATGTTTATTCCAACTTTGAATTAACTCCCTACCCCATTGATTACTAATCACTTCATTAGTTTGGTCAATAGTTGATTTTGGCAGTCTGCCTAGTGAGTTACCATCAAAATATATAAGATCACTTTCTGAACAAAAATAATTTCTAAAATTATTGAGAGAATCATTTTTATCTAGCTCTAAAGACTTTTTTTTGAAAAAATTTAAATTTTCCATTCATGTAAAATTTTATCAATCCATTTTTTATACATAATTCCACTTGGATGCAAACTGTCACCTGCTATTAAATCAGAATTCAATTTTGCCTCTCTACTAATATCAGTTATATCAAAGAATTTTATATTATTTTGAAAGCAAACTTTTTTAATAAGTTGGTTAAAAAAATCAATAGAATCAGAAATAGCAATTTTATTTCTTTTATCAGCAAAAGGTGTCACCCCCCAATCGGGAATACTTAAAACAAATACATTATTCTTATTTTTAGAATAATTAATTGATCTAATCAAAAGCTTTGTGAATTCTTTCTCAAAGCTATATGAGCTAAGACCTCTGTATTGATTATTAACTCCAATTAGTAATGAAACATAATCGTATTTAGTATTAAAAACCGATATGTTAAGAGAATCGTTTAATTCGTCAGTTGTCCAACCTGATTTAGCAATAATTCTGGGCTTTTTAAAATTAACACCTTGTCTCCCTAATTCTTGAACTAGAATATTAGGATATCTATTTTCTTCATCAATGCCCTCACCTGTAGTATAACTATCACCTAAGGCTAAGTAAGAAAAATTAGTATGATTATTATAATTGCATGACACAAATAAAAAAAATAGTAGGATTGGTATAAATTTTGACTTCAAAACAATAATTTCGCAACTAATTTAATGATTAGATTATTTATTTTTTTAGCTTTTTTACTAATTGTAGACATCTATTCATTTCAGGCAATTAAAACTGTATCAAAAAAGAAAGTCAGATTAACCTATATTTTAATTAATGGAATTCTTTACTTTTTGTTATTCTTTCAAATATTTTTTATTGAAAATGTTAGAGAATCTGCATTACTAACATATAATTTCACATTATTGTTTATACTTTTTGTAAGTAAAACAATTTTAATAATCTTTCTCTTTCCTGAAGATATTTTAAGAGTTATAAAATTTTTGTTCAGTAAAATTCAAAACAAAAAAATCAATAACTCTAGGAGAAAATTTATAAGCAATTTAAGTCTTGCAGTTGCTGCTATACCAATTCCCATAATGATTCATGGAATAACAAGAGGGAGATATAACTTTAAGGTAGTTAATCACGAAATAGGTTTCAAAGATTTACCTAAATCATTTGATGGGTACACAATAACGCATTTATCAGACTTTCATTGTGGAAGCTTCGAAAGCAGAAGTAAGTTAAAATATGCAATTAATCTTGTGAATGAGCAAAACTCTAATCTTATTGCTTTCACAGGTGATTTTGTTAATAATACATTTACTGAAATTTTACCATGGATTGATGAATTCAAAAAAATTAATTCAAAAGATGGAAAGTTTTCTATTCTTGGTAATCATGATTATGGAGATTATTATGATTGGGGAAATGAAGAAAATAAAAAATTAGGGTTTAAAAAACTTATTGAAATTCAAAATGAGTTAGGCTTTAAAGTTTTGAGAGATGAGAGTGTTCATATTAAAAAAAATAATGAAAAAATTAGCCTTGTAGGAGTTGAAAATTGGGGTGATGGTTTTAAGAAGAAAGGGGATATTGATAAGGCTATTAATGATTTAGATGAATCTGATTTTAAAATTGTACTAAGTCACGATCCAAGTCATTGGGATAAAATCTTAGTTGATCACAAAGAAAAATTTAATCTTACACTTTCTGGCCATACACACGGGATGCAGTTTGGAATAGAAATACCAGGGTTTATAAAGTGGAGTCCTGTAAAATATAGATATAAATATTGGGCTGGACTTTATAAAAGATCAAATCAATTCATAAATGTGAACAGAGGTTTTGGCGTTTTAGGCTTTCCTGGAAGAGTTGGAATTTGGCCTGAAATTACAGTAATAAAGCTAAAGAAGGTCTAAAATTTACTAGAAAAATATAGGAGAGAAAAATACCAAAATTCCAATCACTAACAATACTAGTAAAACTGAAAAGATTATATCATAATTTGTATAACTCTTTTCCTTTGAAATCATTTCTCTATTTGTTGTACCAAAAGATAATCCTTTAATTTTCGAATAATCTGGCTCATCGGTCAATAATGAAACAGTAACACACAGAAGAGCAGAAAAAACAAAAATAAAGATTGCCATATGAGAAAAATTAATAGTTGCGAATTCAAAAAAAACACTATCTACAACTAGACCACTTGAAATTTCGGATTGAAAATAAATTTCTGAACTTAATCTGATAATAAGTAAAACTAAACCTGCAGAAAGAGTAACTATTGATGCCTGTGCATTAATTCTTTTCCAAACTATACCCAATAAAAATACTGCAGTCACGGGTGGACCAATATATGCTTGAACATTTTGTAGATACTGGTACATTACACCTCCACCAATTCTTTCCATAATTGGTATCCATGCAATTCCAAGAACTACAATCACAAGTGTGGCAATCTTACCAATATTAACTAAATATTTTTCCGATTTTTCAGGCTTTATTTTTTTGTAAATATCTATTGTAAATATTGTAGAGCAGGAATTAAAAACAGAAGCCAGCGAACTCATAAGCGCTGCCATCAACCCACCAGCAACTAAACCTTTAATTCCAACAGGTAATAGTGTGGTAACAAGCATAGGAAAAGCTCTATCAGCTCTTTCGACACCATTTGAATCAATTACGTTAAACATCTCAGGATTTTGTAGAGTCAATGCATATGCAATAATTCCAGGAATTAAAAAAATAAGAATTGGTAATAACTTAAGATATGCACCAAATATTGCACCTCTCCTACCTATCATTATGTTATTTGCTGCTAATGTTCTTTGTACTATATACTGGTCAGTACACCAATACCAAATACCAACTATTGTTCCACCAATTAAAAGTCCCGTCCATGGAAAATCTGGATCGTTCATTGGCCTCCACATATTAAAATGATCAGGACTCACTTCAGTCACAGTCTTTGTTAGCTCATTCCAACCTCCAACTTCTTGAAAACCTAAATAAGTTATTATTACAGATCCTGAAATCAATACTACCGTCTGTAAAGTTTCAGTATAAACAACAGCCTTTAATCCACCTATAATAGTATATATACCCGTAAATACTACTATTCCAATAGCACCTATCCAAAAATCGAGATTTAGAAGTTCAGAAACTACTATTCCACCGGCATAAATTGTTACTGATACTTTAGTTAATACATATGCAAACAATGAAAAAACTGATAAGAACCACCTAGATCTACTATCAAATCTTTTTTCTAAAAATTCAGGCATTGTGAATGCACCGCTTCTCATATAGAATGGTAGAAAAAGCCATCCAAGTAGAAGAACAATCCATGCATGCAACTCATAATGAGCTAATGGTGTCCCAGATGAAAATCCAGTTCCCGCTAGTCCAACGACATGTTCAGAGCCAATATTTGAAGCAAAAATTGAGGCTCCTATAACGAACCATCCAACATTTCTGCCTGCTAAAAAATAATCCTCTGTATTCTTATTTCTCTGAAGTGCTACCCAAACTGCAACAACTATTAATATTAAAAAATAAATTCCCAATACAATCCAATCTAGCGTATGAAATATTGAACTTGAATTCATTAATTAATATGATTAAAAATTATATTTTCAATTAGCTCTTGCTTTCCACTTTTCAGTGAATATTTTTCAGTTTCATATGCGATTTTAAATAAATCAACAAGATTTAATTCACCCTGTTCAAATAACTTACCATTTCCTTTATCAAAAGTGCTATATCTTTTTGCTAATATCTCTGGAATCTTAGAATTTGACAATAATTTATCTGCTATTAGTAAAGATCTAGCAAAGGTATCAGCCCCTCCAATATGTGCGTGAAATAAATCTTCTAAATCTGTTGAATTTCTTCTAAGTTTAGCATCAAAATTTACTCCACCTCCCTTGAAGCCGGATGATTTAAGAATAACCATCATAGCTAAAGTAGTTTCTTGTAAATTATTTGGAAACTGATCGGTATCCCATCCATTTTGATAATCTCCTCTGTTCGCATCAATACTTCCAAGCATGTCATCGTTAGCTGCTACAGTTAATTCATGCTGAAACGTATGCTGAGCAAGTGTTGCATGATTAACTTCTATATTAATTTTAAAATCTTTCTCTAATCCATAATTTTTCAAAAATCCAATAGCTGTTGCAGTATCAAAATCATACTGATGTTTTGAGGGTTCCATAGGTTTTGGCTCAATAAAAAAAGTTCCTTTAAAACCATTATTTCTTGCATAATCTCTCGATATTCTTAAAAACTCAGCCATGTGTTCAAGTTCTCTTTTCATATCAGTGTTAAGAAGTGATAAATATCCCTCTCTTCCTCCCCAAAAGACATAATTTAATCCACCCAACTTAATTGTAGTATCTAAAGCAAGTTTAACTTGAGCACCAGCTCTTGCAACAATATCAAATTCAGGGTTTGTTGCTGCACCATTCATATAAACAGGATTTGAAAAACAATTAGCAGTACCCCACAAAGGTTTAATTCCGTGTTCTTTTTGTTTTAATAAAAGATAGTCGGAAATCAATTTTAACCTTTTTTCAGATTCTTTTATAGATTTTCCCTCCTGAATTAAATCATAATCATGGAAACAATAGTAATCGAAACCCATTTTTGAAATAAATTCAAATGCAGCATCTGCTTTATCTTTAGCAGCATGTAAAGGATCTTGGGATTTATCCCAAGGAAAATTTTGAGTTGGTGCTCCAAAAGGATCAGCACCAGTTCCACAGAAAGAATGCCAGTAAGCTACAGAAAACTTAAAATGATCTTTCATTTTTTTACCTGCAACAATCTGTTCAGGATTATAAAACTTGTAAGAGAAAGGATTTTTAGAGTCTCTTCCCTCATAATTTATATTTCTAATCCCTTTAAAATATTCTTTTTTGGAATTGTTAGTCATCGTTTTCTAAAAATAAAGTTAATTTTTCTTTCCAAGCCATATATGAATCAAAATATTCATTAGATTTTTTTGAATAAACTTTTAAAATTTCATCTTGCGAAAATTCAATTATTTCAGGTGAGGATTCATATGTATTATAACCAGCAGCTCTAGAAGCACCATAAGCTCCTGATATATCACAAATTATCAGGGGAACACCAGTTAAACTTGCAAAGATTTCTCTAAAAGTTTTGGATTGGAATAAATTATCATTTCCCGCTTTTATAACATTAGGCCTTACGTTGTCATTTACTAAAATTTCAAAACCGTAAATTAAAGAATAAACAATACCTTCTAAGGTTGCTCTTGCAAAATGAGATGATGTGTGTTTGTTAAGATCTAAGTCAAAATATTTTGAACCAAGATTTTTATTGTAAAACATTCTTTCTGCTCCATTTCCGTATGGGAATAACTTTAAACCCTCTGAACCAGGTTTTACATTTTCTGCAAGATTATTCATAATCTCATATGATTCAAAATTGAATGATTTTTTTAAAAAATTATATTGATTTCCACAACCATTCAGACACAATAACTTTCCAATTATTTTTGAATTACTGTAATTTACATGAGCAAAATTATTTAGCCTAACTGCTTCCTTTGAATTTAAATTATTGGTTAGTGCGTAAATTACACCTGATGTTCCTGCGGTTGCAGCTACTTGTCCTTGTTTTACTACACCTAAAGTAAAAGCATTATTTGGTTGATCTCCAGCCTTGTAATTTATATGAATACCAATTGGAAGTCCAGTTTCTATAGACGCTTCTTTAGAGACAAATGATTGACAACTAAAGTTTTTAACTAAAGAAGGGATAAGGGTTTTACTTATATCAAGATCTTCTAAAAGCCAATATGCTACATCATTCTTTTTAAAATCCCAAAAAATTCCCTCAGACAAACCAGTAATCGTTGTATTTATTTCACCAGATAATTTGTAAGATATATAATCACCAGGAAGTAATACTTTGTCTATTTTTTCATAAATGTCCGGTTTATTTTTTTTAATCCAAATTAATTTAGAGAGGGTAAAATTACCTGGACTATTTAATAAATGAGACATAGATTTTTCATGACCTATTTCCGAAAAGATATAATCTCCAATTTTAGTTGCTCTACTATCACACCATATAATGGAGTTATTGATTGTATTTCCTTTTTTATCAATCAAAACTAAACCATGCATTTGATAAGAAATCCCAACAGAGACTATTTGTTTACTATTAATTTTTGTCTCTTTTATTATTCTTTTAGTTCCAAGACAAATATATTTCCACCATAATTTTGGATCTTGTTCAGCCCAACCAAATTTAGGTGAAATAATACCCATTTCCTCTGGTGGCTCTTTAATTAATTTAATTTTTTTCCCAGTTTTAGTTTCTGTTAGAGCGACTTTTAGAAAGGAACTACCCAAATCATATCCAATGCTGTAAGAAGTTTTCATTTATTCAATAATTATCTCATCTGAAAAAATCCAAGATGGTTGTCCTGCAGCATGATGCCAATAAGGTGCATCTCCATAATTTTTAGCTAAGACTCTAACATATCGGGCATTAGTACTAATATTAGTTTCGAACACCTGAATATCATTGACTTTACTTTTTTTATTGAGTTTTAATTGATTATCTATTTTTCCCATAGATTTCCATTTTTTCTTATCATTAGAAATTAAAAACTCAACATTAGGTGGAAAAAAAACAACATGGTTTGTTACTTGAAGAAAACTTGTAGTTATTGAACTGATAAACCTCTTCTCACCAAGATCAACAATTGCATCCATATTATTATCAACAAATCCAAGCCAATTTGAATAAAAACTGCTTCCACCTAAAGCACCATCTGTCAAAACTTTAGGATCCTCATTTGCATAATTTGTGGGTTGTGTTAAGAGGTTAACTGGCTTATGCTTTGCAATATTATTTTTTACTGCTAAATCGAGTGCTTTATCAAAATAATAAACATATTCACTAACAGTGTATCCCATTTCATTCATTAATGTTATATTATTTTCTTTAGCTGTTTTTTCAAATCTTTCTAATCTATTTAACAAATCATTGTCTGGACTTTTAATATTGTTATTCGTCTCTATTAACTTATATTCAGAGGAATTATTTTTTCTATGCAATTCTAATGAAGCGTAATCAATCGATATTCTAGCTTTTAAAACTCTGTTTGTTAACTCACGGTTGTATTTAACTGACTCTAATGCTTTATCAAACAATTCATTATAAAAAGTAACTTTTTCAGGTCTTAAAAATGAATCAAAAGCCTGTGATGGATCGCCATATAAAAACAAAAAGAAATCTTCTTGATAAGAAATTTCATTAGTGATATCTTTAATATATTCTTGGATGTAATTTGAAGCTTCTTTATAATACAAGTCACTAAACTTCTTAATTAAATCATTTAAGTCTAATTTTGGTTCCCACAATAGTTTAGCTTTCAAAAAACTCCTGAGTTCAAATAATTCACTAGGGTGATTACTATGCTGTTCAAAAATCCATTTCGCATTATTATCAACAAAGAGATTTATATTTTCTTTCAACGTATTCCAGTTAGGAAATGGAGCTAAAAAATTAGTAAACTGAGTTGTATAATCCCATATTCTTATATTTTCAGTAAGTTTTGACCATCCAATTAAATCACTATTGAACTCTTTACATCCGTCTTCAATTGGCAATCTTCTGTCACATTCTATTGAACATAGAGTAATTAATACGTTGTCATCAGGAATAACTTTAGTTGGTTTTCTGGTGTATTGATATGCAAGTGTTGAAATAGTCTTGTCTTTAAAATTTCTAGCTATCCTATTAACAAAATTAATCATTGATGCTGCAGGGCCTCCAAATTCTTCGTGCATAGACTCACAATTATCACATTTACAATAATTGGTATTATCATCTTGGCTAACTGAAATCACATTATAATTGGGATATTTTGAAAAAAGATCCGCTACTCTATCGTTAACTATATCAAAAACTTTATCATTAGTTAAACATAACTGAGTAGGAAGTCTTTTTCCATTATTATACGCATAATATTCTGGATTAGATTCATAAAACTCTTCTTCAGGCATAAATCTGTGAAAAGTATGAACTCTAGCCTCTGGTATATAAAATGGAAATGCACTTGTTGTGACTTTTAACTTATCAGCAAATACTTCATTTTCATAAAATAATCTGGAATGAACGGTTCTAATATTAACAGGTGGCTTATGCTCATAGTTAAAGCCTTTTTCAATAAATAGATTTTCTTTCTTAGGTATATGAGTAAAATTTGGTGAAAGCCAACTGACTCCTAAGACTTGCTCAATAAATTCATATGTTGCAAATTTTAGCATTTCAGTGTTACTACCAATGATTTCAATATTTCTATTTTTTATTCCAATGGAAACAATTTTTTCTTCATTCTGAATTTCTTTTAATATTATTTTTTGAAGAGAATTATTTTCTTGATTGTTTAACAATGAAATTCCATTTACTTTCTTGAAATAAACATTTAATGAATCTATCAGTTCTTGATTATCTCCAACTATCTGATAATTTGAATTAAGTCCATCAGAAATTAAAATTTTATCATTATCGCATGAGATAAAGAAAAAACTTAAGACTATAAATATTGAAAATATATGTTTACTCATCAATTAAATATACAAATCAAAAAATAATTGCTTAAATGTTATAATTAACTAAATTTGCGTTCAAAATTTGGTCGCGTAGCTCAGCTGGATAGAGCATCTGCCTTCTAAGCAGACGGTCAAAGGTTCGAATCCTTTCGCGATCACTTAAACCCCAGCAATATGTTGGGGTTTTTTATTTCAGAGGTAATATCACCTCTTTTAAGACAAAAAACCCTCATCATTAAGATCAATATTGAATTTACAAAAAGTGCCTGTAAATGGCAATAAATAGCTAAAATTGGCAACTTTTTGGCAGTAATCTGGCAGTACTTTAAAATGACAAATTCCTATAACTTTTTAAAAACCCCCTAAACACAAAACAAAAGTTATAGGTTGAAATAAAAGTATTTTTTCATTTTGAAAATATTCTTTTTACACTGTTAAGAACTAGTGCCAATTGTTAAAAACTAATCCATTGTTTTACTTGACATAAAGGTACCTTTGTAAAAGGGATTGCAATTCAGTATATCCTTTAAGCAAACAAGAGTAAAGGTTAAAGATTTTAAGCAATAATATGCTTATTTGTTTCCCGATAGTATTATACTATCAAAACCAACCAATGATGGGTGTGAGTGGGTAAGCACGACCATGTTTAACTCATAAGAGTATGTTTAGGTGTTCATTGGGGAATGCAGGAATTCAACCACAGTTCCTGTCTGCATAAGCAGGGTGTTAAACTTGGCTGATGAACTCAGAAGTATGACACTCATTCCTGAAAGGGGTAAAACCCTTTTATAGGAAAGGTGTATCCAATAGCATCTGAATCTAGAAGTATAACTAAGTAATAACATAAGAATAACATATATGCCATTTAACAGACAAAGTGCTTCCAAAGCAGGAAGAAGTAGCAAAAGAGGTAAATCAGTACTTACAAAAGAGATAAAAGAGGTTCTCGGTCAAAACTTTATTAATATCCTTGATACTTTAAAAATAGAAGAACTAACAACTACAGAAAAAATAAAACTCCTTCAACTTTCAATAAATTATTTAATCCCTAAGGCACTAGAAAAAAATGTTGAGGTTCAGCAACCTGTTCAATCAATAATGTGGATGCCCGCTAGTGAGAAATAAATTATTTATTTTACTAAATATTAAATTTTATAAAATGAATAAAAATACATTTAACTATTTTAGAAATGCTTTTGCATTAATTGGGTTTTTCATTATTGCCTGTTCAGTTGCAACAAATGATGACCCCTCTTTAGAACCAGAACTTCCTACATTTTCAAACATTGGAAAATATCAAACAGCTGTTACTCAGAGAGGTACTATACCTTTTATGGTTGTTATAAACACAGAAACCGGTGTAAGTAAAACTTATGAGTGGGATGGATGGGATAAAACATGGAAATTAGAAGAAACTGCAAATATCACTTTTAATCATTAAATAAAGAATACATGAACATTGACTTTTAATCTATTAAATAGTTCGGAATTAATGTATTACAAAAAAAAAAAAAGTTCGATGTTTTGATTTTTAAAAAATAATTTTTACATTTTTTTTTTAAGTAATTGATTATGAAAAAATTATTCCCTATTCTATTCTTACTATTTCTTGCCTGTGATAAAGAACCGCCTGATTCTGATGGTGATGGAATCATTGATAGTGAGGATCAATGTCCTGAATTAGTAGGTATTGCTTCTTATCAAGGATGTCCTGCATATACTCTTACTGTAAATACAAATCCATCTGAGGGAGGATCTGTATCTCCATCAACAGGACAACATAAACATGGAGTAACTGTTTCTTTAACAGCAACTCCAGCAGCTGAATATGTGTTTAGTAGTTGGTCAGGTGATGCAACTGGATCTACAGCAACAACTTCAGTAAGTATGATGAGTAATAAATCAGTTACTGCAAACTTTGTAAAAAAGAAATACACTCTAACACTTGAAGTTGAGGGAGAGGGTGAAATCACTCAAGAAGTGATTAAGCAGGGTGCTGCGACTGATTATAATAGTGGAACGATTGTAGAGTTAACGGCTACTGGGGAAACAGGATGGGAATTTAAAGAATGGACCGGTGATCTTACGGGAACTGATAACCCT
>PAEO01000011.1 GCA_002703065.1 Flavobacteriaceae bacterium
GATTCGAGTATCATTAACCGAAGATCCTGAGTTTGAAATTCCTGCAGCTGAAAAAATTCTCGAAAAAATAGATAGTATTTCTAAAAAAATAAGACTTAAGAATACTGATAAAAGAGCTTTTTCATTTTTTAAAAGAGAAACTGAATCTATTAAAAATATTGGAGAGAAAAATCCGCCCATTGTAATTTCAAATAATTCAAATGATTTTGAAGGAAATTTTCCAGATTATTTATTTATCGATGATCTTGATAATCTTGACGACTCAAAAAAATATATTATTGAGGGCAAAGATTGGAATAAAAATCTTTCAAAAAATATTTTTCCTTATTTTAATTCTTTAAAAGATTTTAGAAAGTCTGAAGCTGTTTCAAATACTTTAAATTTCATTGAGATTGAATTGTCAAAAATAACTAATACTATTATGCAAACATTCTCAAATAATGTTGTAATAGTTTTAAATGTTAATAATGCAAATAGACATGATTTATTAAGCGCTTTTAATTTTCTCGAAGAAAAACGAATAAAAATTCCAGTTATTTTAAAAGGTAGTTATCAAAGTTCAGACTTTGAGAAAGTTGCAATAGATGCCTCTATTGATATAGGTTCAATTTTGTTGGAAGGGATGGGAAATGGAATATGGATTCAAACAAAAGATTTTGATTCAAAGATAAATGAACTTTCATTTTTGATTTTACAAAATACTAGAACCAGAATATTTAAAACTGACTATATATCATGTCCTTCATGTGGAAGAACAAAATTTGATTTACAAGAAACTACAGCTTTAGTAAAAGAACATACAAATCATTTGAAAGGATTAAAAATTTCAGTGATGGGTTGTATTGTCAATGGACCTGGAGAAATGGCAGATGCGGACTATGGTTATGTAGGGTCTGGAGATGGAGTTATATCTCTTTATAAAGGCAAAGAATTAGTTAAAAGAAATATTTCAAGTGAGCAAGCTGTGGATGAATTGATTCAGTTAATTAAAGAAAATGACGATTGGGTCGATCCCAAAAATTAACTTACATTGCTTGAACAATTAAACTTTTATGTGTAAAGTCCTTTCATGGGGTTAGAAAACTATATACCAGCAAATTTATTGCTTTGGATAGAACCGATTGTTACAATCTTTTTGGGGATTGTTTTAGGGCTCTTTTTAAAAAAATTTCTTGTTTCTAGGTTAAAATCTCTATCAGAGAAAAACAATTGGCAAAGCGATGACGTAGTTATCAATGCAATTGATTCAGTTATTGTATTTTGGTTCTTTTTGGCTTTTTCTTCTATGGCTATTGGAAATGCAGATCTTCCTGGCCCAGAAGATATCTACCAAAAGATTATATCAGCTTTTTTAATTATTTCTATTAGTTTTACTGCTTCGAAGGTGGTGTTGGGACTGCTTGATATTTGGTCTCAGACAAATAAATCTCTTCCTTCAACAGGTATTTTTAAAGGCTTAACAAATGTTGCAATCTTTTCTATTGGTATATTATTTATTCTCCAATCTTTTGGTATCTCAATTACACCTTTAATTACTGCTCTTGGTGTTGGTGGTTTAGCAGTTTCCTTGGCATTAAAAGATACATTGTCTGATTTATTTGGAGGAATCAACATTCTTTTGAGTAAAACAATGCAAGAAGGTGATTATGTTCAGCTAGACAACGGATACCAAGGTTATGTTGAAAATGTTGGTTGGAGATATACTACAATTCGCGAAAGAGCTAATAATATAATTTCTATTCCCAATTCTGTACTTTCAGGTTCAATCTCTAAAAACTTTTCTTCTATGGATTCTGCTTTTAGAGTTCCTATTCAAATTGGAGTTTCATACGATAGCGATCTTGACCATGTTGAAAAAGTTGCTTTAGAAGTTGCAAATGAAATTTATGAAGAGCTGGATTGCGTTAGTAAATCCTATAAACCAGTTATAAGATTTAGAGAATTTGCAGATTCAAGTATTAATTTTTTCATTTATTTTCAAGGGAAGAACTTTGGTGATCATAACACTATTCTTAATAGTTACATAAAAAAGCTTCATAAAAAGTTTAGAGAAGAAAAAATCGATATTCCTTATCCAATTAGAACTCTTATTCATAAGAATGAAATTAAGGATTAAAGCTTTTAACGCTAGAGCAAAAGAGCTCTATGAAAACCATTCACATTTTCATTCTGGCGACGCTGGATTAGATTTATTTGTTGTTGAAGATCAGACCATTCCAGCCAAAAGTACAAAACCAATTCCACTACAAATAGCTTGCGAAAATTTAGATAACAAAGCGTACTATTTATTTCCAAGGTCTAGTATATCTAAAACTCCATTAAGACTTGCTAATTCAATTGGTCTAATTGATGGTGGTTATAGAGGTGAGTTAGTTGGTATGGTTGATAATATATATGATAAAGATTTCCATATTAAAAGAGGAGAAAGATATTTTCAATTAGTTGCTGTTGATAGTTCTCCTATTGATTTTGAATTAGTGGAAGAGTTATCTGAATCTAGCCGAGGAGAAGGCGGATTTGGTAGTACAGGCAGATAATTAATATTTCATTTGTTATTCTAGTTACTAAATTTTAAAATTATCGTGCAAAAAATAAGTAAATATGACATTTTTGCATAAAAAATAGTTAAAATGCTAATTGGCACATTTTTTGCATTGATAACTATAGATTATTTAACTAATAAAAGGATAAAACAATGTCTTTAAAAATTAAACCGCTCGAAGATAGAGTAGTTGTAGAAGCAATGGCTGCTGATGAAACAACAGCTAGTGGAATTATACTTCCTGATACTGCTCAAGAAAAACCTCAACAAGGTACTGTAGTTGTGGTTGGTCCAGGAAAAAATAATGAAGATGGTACTACTAGCAAAATGTCTGTAAAGACAGGCGACGTAGTATTATATGGTAAATATTCAGGTACAGAAATCACCTATGAAGGCAAAGACTTGCTTATCATGAGAGAGAGTGATATTCTGGCAATTTTATAAGGAGGATTAAATGGCTAAAGATATAGCATATGATACAGAAGCAAGAGGAGCTCTCAAAAAGGGCGTAGATAAGCTTGCTAACGCTGTTAAGGTTACCTTAGGTCCAAAAGGTAGAAATGTAGTTATTGAAAGAAAATTTGGATCACCGCTTGTAACAAAAGATGGTGTTTCAGTTGCAAAAGAAATTGATTTAGAGAATCAGCTTGAAAATGTTGGTGCTCAAATGGTTAGAGAGGTTGCATCTAAGACATCAGATGTTGCGGGTGATGGAACCACAACAGCAACAGTTTTAGCTCAATCAATCATTGCAGAAGGATTAAAAAATGTTACAGCTGGAGCTAATCCAATGGAAATTAAAAAAGGAATTGATTTGGCAAAAGATAGTGTAGTTAAATCTATTTCAAAACTATCTAAAGATATTCCTGACTCAAAGCAAATAGCTCAAGTTGCAACAATTTCCGCAAATGATGACCATGAAATTGGTTCAAAAATTGCTGAAGCAATGGATAAAGTTGGTAAAGACGGAGTTATCACTGTCGAAGAATCTAAAACTGCTGAAACTTATTTAGAGTTTGTAGAGGGCATGCAATTTGACAGAGGATATCTATCTCCATATTTTGTAACTAATTCTGATTCAATGGAAGCTGATTTAGATGATCCTTTTGTTTTAGTTCATGACAAAAAAATTAGCAATATGAAAGATTTACTACCTCTTCTTGAAAAGGTAGTTCAAGCAGGTAAGCCAATCTTAATTATTGCTGAAGATATTGAAGGTGAAGCATTAGCTACATTAGTAGTTAACAAATTAAGAGGAACTTTTAAGGTTTTAGCAGTAAAAGCTCCTGGATTTGGTGACAGAAGAAAAGCTATGCTTGAGGACATTGCAATTTTAACTGGTGCAACTGTTATTTCTGAAGAGCAAGGCTATAAACTTGAAAGCGCTACACTCGATTATCTAGGAACTTGTAAAAAAGTTGTAAGTGACAAAGATAATACAACTATTGTTGATGGAAGCGGAGATAAATCTGCAATTGATTCTAGAGTTAATGAAATTAAAGTTCAAATTGAAAAATCTTCGTCAGACTATGACAAGGAAAAGATGCAAGAAAGATTAGCTAAGCTTTCAGGTGGAGTTGCCGTTCTTAATGTTGGAGCAGCAACTGAAGTTGAAATGAAAGAAAAGAAAGCTAGAGTTGATGATGCATTGCATGCAACTAGAGCAGCTGTAGAAGAAGGCATAGTTCCAGGTGGTGGCGTTGCATTGCTTAGGGCCAGTTTAGAGTTAGCAAAAGTAAAAGCATCTATCTCTGAGCAAGTTGGAGTCGATATTATGAAACGTGCTCTAGAAGGTCCTATTAGACAAATTTGTTCTAATGCAGGAGTGGAAGCTTCAATTGTCGTTCAAAAAGTTCTTGAAGGNAAGAATGATTTTGGGTATGATGCTCGTCAGGATAAATACGTTAATATGTTCAAAGCTGGAATTATTGATCCAGCTAAGGTAGCAAGAGTTGCAGTTGAAAATGCTGCTTCAATTTCAGGATTGTTATTAACTACTGAAGCTGCTATTACTGAACAGCCAGAAGAGCATGATCACTCTCCAATGCCAGGCGGTGCTCCAGATATGGGCATGGGCGGCATGGGCGGCATGATGTAATTTATTTTTCTGATAAGTATGAAAATAAAATACAAAAAACCCTCTATACTGAGGGTTTTTTGTTTGTAAAATAGTATTATGTTTAAAAATAAAGTTTATTTATCTATTGGATCAAATATCGGTGATAAAGAATCGAATATTGCATCATCTATTGCGATGCTGGGTTCATACATCGAAATTTCAAAAATAAGGTCATCTTCATTTTATAAAACAGAACCTCTTTATAATCAAAATCAACCATCTTTTCTTAATATTATTTTAGAGCTTGAAACGACCCTAACTCCTTTTCAACTTTTAGACAAGATTAATGAAATCGAAAAAATGTTAGGTAGAGAAGAAAAAAGACAAAAAAATCAACCTCGAACTATTGATATTGATATAATTATTTTTAAGGATAGTTTTATAGATACTCCTAAATTACAAATACCACATCCAGGGGCTCTATTAAGAAAATTTGTTTTGATTCCATTAGTAGAACTTACTTCAGACGAAATTTTTCCTAAAACAAATATTAAAATTGTTGATTTACTTGAAAAGTGTCCTGATACTTCAGTAGTTCAAAAATATATTATTGATAAGAAAGCATGAAAGAATTAGATATATATATTGCAATAGAAGGACCTATAGGAGTTGGTAAAACAAGTCTTGCTAAGCTCATTGCAGATAAACTAAATGCTAGGAAAGTTTTTGAAAAATTTGAGGAAAATCCTTTTCTAAAAGACTTTTATGATGATCCAGAATCAAATGCATTCCAAACACAAATTTTTTTCCTTTTACAAAGATATCAACAGCAACAAAAAGACATTAGACAATTGAATCTTTTGCAAAAAGGGGTAGTTACAGATTACATGTTTGAAAAAGATAGACTTTTTGCTGATTTTACTTTGAACTCGGAAGCAGAATTCAAACTTTATTCTCATGTTGCTGATATATTAGAGAAAGATATTGTTAAGCCTGATTTAGTGGTCTATTTGCAGGCAGATACTCCCAGACTTATGAAGAATATTAAAAAAAGAGGTAGAGATTTTGAAAAGCATGTTACGCAAGATTATATCAATCAAGTTAATGAGCGCTACCAAGAATTTTTTGTTAATTATGAAGAAGGCCCATTATTAATTATAAATACAAATAATATAGATTTTGTGGAAAATTCAGAGGATTTCGATAATCTACTAAATGAGATTCATCAGCCTCACCAAGGTATAAAATATTTTAATCCATCATAATATGATAAAATACATTATTGCATTAGCAGTCTTATGGTTTTTATACAGAATTTCAACGAAAAAAGATGAAAAAATTGTTGTAAAAAAAGATACAAAAATTGATTTTAAAAAAATAAAGGATGCTGAGTTTGAAGATAATGAATAAAGCTATAATTCTGTTAATAACTATATTTATGATTGGTTCATTGAATGCGCAAGATAAGATTCAAAATATAAATTTTCTTTTTGCAAATAATGGATATGGATTTGGGTATGAATATGAAAAATTTCAAAAATCAAACGTCTCAATTGGTTTAGATTTGAGATTTTACGATGTAAGAAATGATGAATATCCAATTTATGATCCATTTTATAATCAGTTCACAGTTGCCGGAGAAAAAGATATCTTACTTTTCCCTTTATTTTTTAGAACAAACTATTATTTATTTGATGGTCAAATAGCNAATAGTTTTAGGCCATATATAACATTTTCAATAGGACCTTTTATTGCTGTTGATGGTGATGAGACAATTTCAAGTTTTTCAAAAAAATGGAGCAGTACCGAATCGCAAACTAATTTAGGTGCCTCTTTGGGATTTGGTGTTAATTTTTCTCAACCTTCAGGTAATACATTATCTCTTGGGCTAGGTTATGACCACTTAAATGTAGATAAACCAATTCACTCTAAAGATGATTTTGGAGGAGGTTATCTATTTCTAAAGTATCAGATAAATCGTGAGTAATTATTCACTTATAAATAAGGAAAACATCAAGAATTCAACCTTTGTTCTTGATGAAANAGAATCNCANCATNTTNTTTCTGTCCTNAGNNTTAAANANAANGATCAATTAANNCTTACNGATGGANANGGAACNATTTACNANGCTATTGTAAATGNAGCGCATAAAAAGGCNGTTAAAGGTAAAATNTTNANNAAAGANNNTATTANACNTGAANGAAATTNTAAANTNCATCTTGCANTNCCTTTAATTAAAAATAATAGATTCAAGATAGCTCTTGAAAAGTCTGTAGAGCTTGGAGTTGATGAATTAACCCCAGTTAAATTTGATAAATCTGTAAAATCTTCAATAAATCACGATAAGCTTTTATCTTCAATTCACTCTGCATGTAAACAAAGCATGAGAGCTTATTTTCCAAGGTTAAATAAATTAAAAAATTTTACTGAATGGCATGATAATCAATCAGTAAATATTGCATGTTTGATAAATTCAGATAAAACTATTTTTGAACAATTAGATACAATTAAAAATTTATCTAAAAATAAAAAAATTAATTTAATTGTAGGGCCTGAAGGTGATTTTTCAGAGAATGAAAAAAAAATAATAAATGAAAAAAATTTCATTAAAGTTAATCTTGGGAGAACTATATTAAGGACTGAAACTGCTATAGTTTCTTTGATATCAATCATAAATGAACTATTGATAAATAATGACTAAAACAATTTTCGAAAAAATAATTTTAAGGGAAATCCCTGCTACTATTCATCATGAAGATGATGATTTAATTATAATTGATGATATTAATCCTGTAGCACCTATACATCTTTTAATCATTCCAAAAAAGAAAATCGAGACATTAAACGACTTGAATGCTGAGGATACTGAATTAATTGGCAAAATGTTTCAAGCAGCTAAAAAGATGGCAATCAAACTAGGTATAGATAAATCAGGATATAGGACTATTTTTAATTGTAATGAAGATGGAGGACAAACAGTCTACCATATTCATCTTCATTTCATTGGAGGTAGATCTTTAGGATGGCCTCCAGGATAATAAACAATGCATATTTCAAAATTAGAAATTTTTGGTTTTAAATCTTTTGCA
>PAEO01000001.1 GCA_002703065.1 Flavobacteriaceae bacterium
CACTCATAGTTTGACCCCATTGAATGCTGACTTTATTGTCTTTTGCATCAAAGCTGTCATACCAGTTTTGTCTTACTCTCATGGTAAGACCATCAAAATCATCTTTTAACACTGTATTAATAACACCGGCAACAGCATCTGCACCATAAATAGCCGAGGCACCATCACGAAGAATCTCAACTCTTTCTGCGCCGTAAACAGGTATTGTGTTTGAATTAACACTTGATACTGGAACATAACTACCACCAACCCACTCAGTTGCATATCCTGGTGATTGAACTAATCTTCTTCCGTTAAGAAGGGTAACAGTATTACCTGTTCCGATATTTCTTAGGTCCAGTGATCCAACATCACCTCTTGAGGCGTTATATCCACCACTAAAATCAGTTTGGTTAAATCCGTTATTACCATTTTCAGCTAAATCAGCAAAAAGTTCCTCACCAGATTCTACTGCTAGACTTTCGATGTCCTCGGCAGTTATAACTGTTACAGGCAAGGATCCGGTAATTTTGGCTCCTTTAATTTGCGATCCAACTACTACAACCTCTTCCACATCAGATTCTTCTTGAGCAAAGAGAAAAGTAATAGGTAATAAAAGTAAAATTGAAAAAAGTTTAAGTAACTTCATGTTTCCCCCCTAAGTTTTACAAAAATCTCTTATTTTATATCTTAAAATACGGGTTAAATCAAATTATATGCATCTATAGAAAAAGAAAAAAACTTACTTATTTAACCGATATTCTAATGGTGGCTTGCGATCACCTAGAAGAGGATAGTAAGAAAAATCTTCACCTTGCTTCATTTTTAACTCTTTTTTTGAATCTTCTATTATTTCAGGATCTAAAAAGATATCTTTTGCAGAGTTTGTTAAAACTTTTGCTGCCAGTTTTGCGCCTTTCAATCCTATTGAAGTTCCTCCAGAAGCAACTGCTTGCCAAGAATGAGCAGATGTGCCTGGAACCCAGGCAGCTGTTCTAAAACCGCCTGTTGGAACTAGCCATGTTAAATCTCCTACATCTGTAGAACCATAGGTGTGAGTAACAGCATATTCTTTGATCGTATTTTGAGACCCAAGTTCCAGAGAAGGGGAAACTAGAGTTTGATAAATTTCCTTAGCAAATCTTTCCTCTTCTTCGTTGTAGCTTATTCCTCCCAACTCAGAAAGATTCTTATGTATCATTTTTTGAAGAGTTTCATTTGGTAATACAGCGTAGTTGCCATGCATTACTTCATATGACATTGATGTTTCTGTTCCCATAGCAGCTCCCTCAGCAGCCTTTACAACCCTTTGAAAAAGCTCATCAACTACACTCATTCTGGGATGTCGAACATAGTAGTAAACTTCTGCTTCATCTGGAACAACGTTTGGAGCAAGACCACCTTTTGTAATTACATAATGAATTCTAGATTCTTGAGGAACATGTTCCCTCATCATATTTACCATCATATTCATTGCCTCAACGCCATCTAACGCAGACCTACCTTTTTCAGGAGCGCTTGCTGCATGAGCAGAAATACCGCTGAATGTAAATTTACCTGATTTATTTGAATTACTTGATTGTGCATCTGCTGAATTACCGCTTGCTGGATGCCAATGTAAAACTATATCAACATCATCAAAATAACCATCTCTAGCAATGTACACCTTTCCAGATCCTCCTTCCTCAGCAGGAGTTCCATAGAATCTAATAGTCCCAGGTGTTCCAGATTCTTCTAACCACTCTTTAATAGCAACTACTGCCCAGGCTGAAGCAGCCCCAAAAAGATGATGACCGCAAGCATGACCATTTGCAGAACTTAAACCCTCAGCTGTTTTAAAGGGAACGTTTTGTTGAGATAGCCCTGGCAAAGCATCAAATTCTCCTAAAATACCTAATACCGGGCCACCATTATTATATTCAGCAATAAAAGCAGTCGGTATTCCAGCAACTCCAGATTGAATAGTAAAGCCACTATCTTTGAGCTCTTGTCGTAATAGGCTTGAACTCTTTTCCTCTAAGTAGCCAAGTTCGGCATATTCCCATATTTTGAGAGCAACATCCTCGAATCTTTCTTGATGATGGTCAATAGGTGATGAAATTAAGTATTGTGAGCTAAACGCAAAAAATATTATTCCTAGGGAGTGGCTTGCCCATCTTTGAATTTTACTTTCTTTCCTACCCATTCTTCCTCCATTAACAAATTTATAAAGTTTTTATCTAAAGAAGAAACAACTTTACGGTGCTTCTTTTCATCATCTAGGTATAACACTGCTTTAGGCGCATTATCACTTCCTTGAATTATAGTATAACCAATTATCTCACCTTCACCTTCTGCAATATTCGACAGTTCAACAGGATTTTCATCAAGCTTTGCTCTCTCAGTTACATCATCAAAAATAAACTGCTTTTGATATTCTTTTCCCCAAACGCAAAAAGATTGCTTTGTCATCATCCCTGATACTCCCGTTACTAGTCCATGCCTCACTTCCAAGGCTCTAATTTTTTGAATCATTTTTACAGTTGAGTGAATCACAAAGCTATTGAGTGGACCTCCTGCATAGGGCATAGATCCCGTTATTGTCTTAGGTATTTCGCTTCCAAGTTCTAGAGATTTTGAGAACATCTTTACAGCAGCAGGGAAGCAGCTATACAAATCATATGCATCTAATCTGATATCAAGCTTCTTCATCATCTTATTTATGGATTTTGCAGCATAGATCATGCCAAGCGACTCGTAGAGTTTTGGCCTTTGCTGAATAGCTATCATATGATTATTCTCAGACGATGAGATTGGATAAACCCTTTTGTTGTTATCTATTTCTAATTTATTGGCTAATTCTTCACTGCAAATTATTAAAGCAGCAGATTGATTAACGTTCCAGCTTGTGCAATGGAGTTTGTTATATGGGTATGCAAGCATTTTATTTTTCTTACTTATAACTAAAATTTCTTCTCTTGAATATGGATGATCTAGCCAGGCATCTTCATTATTTGATGCAACTTTTGAAAACTCTTCATACATTGAAGCAATATTGTTTTGATGTTCTTCAATTGTCTCGTCATCATTCTTTCTTATAGCCGTCTCCATAGATGCGTAATAACCAACAGCCATAGCTCCTAACTCTTTAAGTTCTTCATCACCGTAAAGATCTTCTTTTGCCTTAATATAAAAATCAGGATTTTCATCTAGCTTAGTTTCAGAGTACTCTTTTTTCTCAATTATAGATCTTAGCTGCTTGTACCTTGCTTCACCTCCAAGAATAATCGCTGCATTAATTTCACCATTTTCAATTTTTAGACAAGCCTCATTAATGAGATTTTGTTGCAAAACTCCTATTTTAGCTACGTGAGTAGTTGGAATTTTCTTAAAATCATTATTCTTTGCAATCCATTTTCCAGGATCTCTATATCTCCAAAAACCCTTGGGAATCCTTATTTCATCAATTTGATCCTTAATTGATTTGTTTCCTGAATCAGATAGAGCCTCTTTTACTGCTTGATCCATGAGAAGAAGCGCCTCATCAAGATTTTCAAAGTCACCTTTTTGTTGAATGGTAGAGACACCAATCACTACCGATCTATGTTTCATTTATTTTATTCGTTAGAAGGAATTAGGGACATTGCAGAGGTATTAAATCCTGCATCAACATAGGTAATTTCACCAGTAATACCGCTAGCTAGATCTGAGCATAAGAAAGCAGCGACATTCCCGACTTCCTCTGTAGTAACGGCTCTTCCTAAAGGCGCTCTATCCGCATACTCTTTGAGCATACTTCTAAAATTCTTAACACCTGATGCAGCGAGAGTTTTTATTGGGCCTGCAGAGATTGCATTAACTCTGATTCCTTTTTTCCCCAAAGACGCGGCAAGAAACCTTGTATTAGCCTCAAGGCTAGCCTTTGCAAGACCCATAACATTATAGTTTGGAAGTGATTGTATAGATCCTAAATAAGTTAAGGTAAGAAGGGCAGCTTTTTCACTCAGAATAGGTAATGCTCCTTTTGCAAGAGCAGTAAAGCTATATGAACTTATATCATGAGCTATTTGGAAGCCTTCTCTGGTTGTAACTTCGGTAAAATCTCCATCAAGCTGATCTGATGGAGCAAAACCTATTGAATGCACAATTCCATCTAAAGTTCCCCATTCATCTGCTAATTGTGAAAAGGTTTGCTCAATGGATTTATCGCATGCAACATCACATTCAATCAGCGTTTTTACTCCTAAATCATCTGCAATAGGCTTAATTTTCTTCAATAAACGTTCATTTTGGTATGCAAAAGCTAGCTCAGCACCATTTTTGCTCATACTTTGTGCAATACCATGAGCAATTGAGAATTTATTTGCAATACCAGTGATTAAGATTTTTTTATTATTAAGCATTTTTCTTAATGTCAAGTCTGAATTATAAGCTAATTGCACAATTGTTTGCATAAATTATAAATTCTGGTTAGATTGGTATGACATTTGGCAGAAATGCTATATACAATATGCTATAAACAAAATATAGTGTATGTATAACTTTAAAAGGGGAATTATATGAAAATTAATAAACTAACTTTGTTATTTGGTTTGGTATTTTCTTTTGCCGCTATTCCTTTTTCAGCACTTGCGCAAGATGATGTTGAAGAAGTTGTAGTTACAGGTTCAAGGATCGCTGATCCAAATGTAATAAGTTCATCACAGATCACAAGTATTGATGGTGAGGAATTGTTAGTCAGAGGTATTACTAGAGTTGAGGATTATCTTAATGATCTTCCACAAATCTCACCTGGACAATCAATTACTAACTCCAATGGTGCTTCTGGTACTGCTACTGCGAACTTAAGAAACTTAGGTTGTTCAAGAACTCTTGTTCTAATGAATGGTCGAAGAATGGTTTCTGGTACGACTGGTGGTGGAAACTGTGCTGACTTGAATACTATTCCAACACTCTTATTGGATAAGGTTGAAGTTTTAACTGGTGGCGCATCATCCGTTTACGGTTCCGATGCGGTTGCTGGTGTTGTTAACTTCATCTTAGATGATGAGTTTGTAGGAATGAAAACAAGCTTTTTTAATGGCTTTTATCAGCATAAGAATGACAACAGTTCTCTTAGAGACTTAGTTGCTTCATATGACTATGCTTTAGCGCCCAAAGATGTAACTACAGGAGATACTGAAAAAGTTTCAGTAGCTTTCGGTGGTGAGATCGATGGTGGAAGAGGTCACATAACAGCTTACATGGAACATACTGACACAAAACCTATTCTTCAAGGTGAATATGATATTAGTGCTTGTGCGCTAAGATCAGGTGCAAGTGGTTGTGGTGGTTCATCAACAATACCTCCAGGTAGATGGGCTGACTTTGGATCACTTGACAGCATGGGATTCACAAGAAGAGACGGTGTTGTTGATGTTAATGGTAAAACACCAAGAGTAGATTGGAAATTATTAGGAAATGAGTTTGTACCAAGAGATGGTCAAGCTTACAACTATAATCCAACAAACTTCTTCCAAAGACCTGATGACAGAATGAATGCTGGCTTCTTTGGAAAATATGAAGTCTCTGATAATGCTGAAGTATATGTTGAGTCTTCATTTATGAAGTCTGAATCAAATGCTCAGATTGCATACTCTGGTACTTTTGGAAATATTGAGCAAATTCCATGCTATAACCCGCTTTTATCTGCACAAATTTATCAAGTTGTTTGTGGAGATTATGTTGGTATGGCAGGAAGTTATGCTCCTGACTTTGCAACAGCTGCAGAGGCTTTAGCATATATCTCAAATCTTCAATTAAGTATTGGAACAGTAGTGAACGGTGAAACAATTATTGACTACAGATCACCTTTAACTTCTCTAAAAAGAAATGTTGAAGGAAATCCTAGACAATCAATTTTTAACTACAAAAGCTTTACCAATACTGTTGGTGTTAGGGGAGATATAAATGATGATTGGTCTTATGACGTTTATTATCAGACATCCATTGTCAACTATGCTAATGAGTATAGAAATGATCTTTCAGTTACTAATATCAACAGAGCTGTTGATGTAATTTCTGTAGCAGGTGTACCAACTTGTGTGTCAGTTCTGAACGGAACAGATACATCATGTATTCCTTACAACCTATTCCAAGGTGGACAGCCTGGTGACGGTGGAATCGATGGCGTAAGAGCAGGTGGTCAAGAACTACAGAATTATATAGCTAACGGTACTTATATTAACGGTGACGGGGAGCAAACAACCTTTACTGCATTTGTAAACGGCAGCTTGAACCTAACAGTTCCAGGTGCACCTGGTTCAGTTTCAATGGTAGCTGGATTTGAGTCAAGAGAGCTTTCTTCTGACTTTAGACCTGACTTACCAAGCAGAACTGGAGATAGATCTGGTTCAGGTGGTGCTACGCTTCCATTAGGTGGTGAGTACGATGTGGATGAAATGTTTGTTGAGTTTGGTATTCCTGTAACGGATACTGTAAGTATGGATGCAGGATTTAGAACTGCTGAATACTCAACAGGAAATGACACAACTGCTTATAAAATTGGTGCATATTGGACAGTGAACGATAAAGTCTCGATCAGAGGTTCTTTCCAAACTGCTCAAAGACACGCAAATATGGCTGAACTATATGAAGGAGTAGGCTTTGGTCTTGTAGACTTAGACTATGACCCATGTGGAACAGATCCTGATACAGGTGCGGCTCCAATTGCAACGGAGGCACAATGTGTGTTGACTGGTCTAGACCCTTCATTGTATGGATCAGACCTAAAATCACCTGCGGACCAATATAATATTCTTTCAGGTGGTAACGTTGATGTTAAACCTGAAGAATCAGAGTCTTTAACAATTGGAGCTGTTTTAACTCCAGTTGATGGACTTACACTAACTATCGATTACTTCGATATTACTGTTGAAGACGGCATCGGTTCTGTATCAGCAAAAACAGCTCTTGATAAATGTATTGAGACTGGTGCAGCAGCTTTCTGTAACCTTATTAATAGAAGACCAGATAACGGATCTTTATGGTTAACAGGCGGTTATATAAGCACTCAAACAACTAATATTTCGGAAGAATCAACTTCAGGTCTAGATATTATCTTTGACTATTCTGTTGATACTAACTGGGGTCCTTTAGTAGTTTCAGGTGTAACAACACTTCTAGATTCATATGACATCATTGAACTTCCTGGTGAACCAGCTATTGGCTGTGCCGGAAATTGGGGTGGTTCATGTGGAAAAAACCCTATGCCTGAACTTATGGGTTCATATACTGTTGGATTAACAACAGATTTTGATACCGATGTGATTCTTGGCGTGAGGTACTTAGGTGAAACTAATGACCTTAATGCTAACGATATTGATTTTGATGCATTTACATACTTAGATGCTACTGCTATCTACTCAGTAAATGACAACATGTCAGTTACACTTGGAGTAAGTAATCTGCTTGATAAAGAGCCAGGTTACACATCAGATGCTGGAACAGCTCCAGGAAATGGTAATACATTCCCAGGCTATTTCGATGCATTTGGTAGACATATTCACTTATCTATTAATTATTCATATTAATATTTAAGCAATATTCAAATAGGGGGCTTTTTAGCCCCCTTTTTTTCAATTTTTATGTTGAAAAATCTTACATATTAATGTCTAATACCATCCTTCTTTTTTATCAAATTAAGCATATATGTTAACTAAAGCGAAACTTTTAAGAATGCCAGCAAAGAAATATATGGCCAAAGAACAGCTTGAATTTTTTACAGCTCAACTTACCGAACAAAAAGCCGAAGCTATTAGTGAAATTGAGGACGCGAGACAAAGACTAAGAGTCCCGCCCGAGTGTAAAGATGAAGCTGACCGAGCATCATTTGAAATGGATTCACAACTTTACTTAAGAATTGTTGATAGAAAATCTAAACTCGTTAAGAAGATTGATTTCGCACTGAGACGAATTAAAACTGGCGAATACGGCTATTGCATGGAAACAGGCGAACCTATTGGAATTGAAAGGTTAATAATTAGACCAACCGCTGAATTCTGCGCAGATATCAAGTATATAAATGACGATCAGGAAAAACACTTCGCAGAATAAAACTCATCAAGCTTAACCGACTTTAATACAAAAATATTTACTTCAAAAATATACTTAGGTAAGATTTGTAATCTTTTGGGGCTATAGCTCAGTTGGGAGAGCGTCTGGCTGGCAGCCAGAAGGTCAACGGTTCGAACCCGTTTAGCTCCACCAAATGCTTTTTATCTTTTACATTTTGACTCATAAGCCTATAAGGTAAGCTATATTTAGCGGTTCCAATTTTGCCATCACAAATCTTGAGACTATCTTCAAAAATGAAATAAAATATTATTTTTTTTGTTTTCATATCTGCCTCTACCCAAGCTTTGTCGGGTTGTGATAAAAGCATTTGTGCCTGAATCTTAAAGTCTTCCATGTCATCACTTCTTACCTCATATCCCTGAAGAGCCTTAGTTTGCCTATCAATTGACTCTATCTCATCTTCTAGAGCTTTTACGACGCTTCTATTAGATGTGATTAATAATTTATCTAATTGCAATGCTTTGCGCTTTTCAAGTTCTTCTATTTTTGACTTATTTTGGTTTCTAATTGCCTTATGGTGGTTACTTCTCTTAGAAAAGGTATCTTCCATTATCTTATCTGCTAACTTTAAAACCTCTTTTTTTACTCTTACATTTTTAAGTAATCCTAAAAACTCAGCATGCATAGCATCTCTTGGGATATTCTTCGGGCTTAAATCGCAAATGTCTTGTGATGAGTCGCATCTGTAATAAGGATATTTTTTTGATCTTCCTTTTGAAAAAAAACTATTCAAAACCTATGGGCCTCCAAAACAAGAACTTTTTGAGAGAGGTTCTAAGCATAATAAATTTATGATCTGGGGAGATGCAGA